>JADJCK010000001.1:0-300000 GCA_016703265.1 bacterium | reverse complement strand
TCCCAATGGGTAATGTGATCGCCGTCGTGAACCACAAGGGCGGAGTGGGCAAGACCACCACAGCCATCAACCTGGCGGCGGGCCTGACCCGATACAGCGATGTGACCTCATCCTGCCTGATCATCGACATGGATCCCCACGGCTGCGCCACGAGCACCCTGCTGGGCAAGCTGGACGGCGAACCGCCGGCGCGCAGCGTGTTCGACGTGCTGCGCCGGGCCATCACCCCGCAGGACGGCATCGCGTCGACCATCTACGACGAGAACATCGACCTGCTGCCGGCCAGCCCCTCGCTGGAGAGCATGGCCAAGACCCAGATCACCGACCGCCTGGCCAAGGTGGTCCAGGCGCTGTCGACCTCGTACGGCTGGATCATCATCGACACGCCGCCCGACCTCGGCGTGCTCACGCAGAACGCGCTGGTGGCGGCCGACTATGCGCTGATCCCGACGCCGTGCACCGGCCTGGCGATCCCGACGCTGCACCAGATGAAGCAGCTCATCGAGCGCGTGCAGGAGCGCCAGAACATCTGGCTGCAGCTGATGGGCGTCCTGGTCACGATGAAGGACGGCCGCACGCCGCTGCAGAAGAACATGAAGAAGGAACTCGGGAACGTCTTCGGCCCGAACGATGTCTTCAAGACGATCATCACGACGAACATCAAGATCGAGGAAGCGCCTGCCGCCTCGCAGAGCATCTACGCCTACGATTCGGGCTGCCTGGGCGCGTCGCTGTACCGCGACTGGATCAAGAAGGAATTCCTGAAGAAGCACCAGAAGCTGGAGAAGCGGAAGGTCGAACTGCGTGAGCACATGGAGCTCACGCGCGAGGCCGCTGAAGAGGGCTGAGCGCCGGAGGGACCGAAAACGTCGGGGCGTCAGCCCCGCACGTAGGGGTTGGTCGCCTTCTCGCGGCCCACTGTCGTGTCCGGGCCGTGGCCACTGACGACGATCGTTGCGTCCGGGAGCGTGTAGATGCGCTCCCGGATGCTTTTTTCCAGGGTCGCGAAGTCGCCGCCCGGCAGGTCGGTGCGTCCCACCGAACCGGCGAACAGGCAGTCGCCGACGATCGCGAGCCCCGGCAGCACGAACATGACCTCGCCCATGGCGTGTCCGGGTACGTGCACCACCTCGAGGAACCCGTCACCCAGGGGCACCCGCGCGCCGTCGACCAGGTCGGTGACGAGCGTGGGCACGGCGGTGGCCGGGAACCCGTAGCCTTCCTGGATGAGCGGCATCTGGCGGATCATCGGCGCATCGTCGGGATGGCAGCGCAGGGGCAGGCCCAGCGCGGCGCCCACCTCGGCGGCGGCGCCCACGTGGTCGAAATGGCCGTGGGTCGCCAGCAGGGCCGTGACCCGGCAGCCCGAGGCCTTGACCCACGCGAGCAGCTGCGCCGGCTCGTCGCCCGGGTCGATCAGTACGGCCTCGCCGGTCCCGGGAGAAGTCACGAGCACCGCATTCATCCGCAGGGGACCTACCGGCCGCACATCGAATGTGAAGTCCATATCCCGACTCCCGGTCCTGGTTACGACGGCCTGTTTGGGCCACACCTGCGGCAGGGGCGGCGACAAGACCGGCTCCGGCATGGGCCCGGAGCCGGTCATCTGTTCAACTGATCATCTGTCCAGGATCCACTCACGATGGCCGGCTACTCGTCCGCGTAGTCCTGGCCGAGGTGGGTGATCACATCTTCGCCCATCATCCAGCGCATGGTGTTCTTCAGCTTGGTCTGCTGGATGAACAGGTCGTGCTCTGCGTACAGGCCGTCGGGCACCACCGGGCTCTTGAAGTAGAACGACAGCCACTCCTGGATCCCGCCCGGCATCTTGGCGCGCATGCCGAGGTCCAGCAGCAGGGCCAGGTCGAGCACCAGCGGGGCGGCGAGGATCGAGTCACGGCAGAGGAAGTCGACCTTGATCTGCATCGGCCGGCCGCACCAGCCGAAGATGTCGATGTTGTCCCAGCCTTCCTTGTTGTCCCCGCGCGGCGGATAGTAGTTGATCCGCACCTTGTGGAAGAGGTTGCCGTAGAGGTCGGGGTAGAGGTCCGGCTGCAGGATCGCGTCCAGCACGCCGAGCTTCGTCTCTTCCTTCGACTTGAACGACTCGGGGTCGTCCAGCACTTCGCCGTCGCGGTTGCCCAGGATGTTCGTCGAGAACCAGCCGGCGACGCCCAGCTGGCGGGCCTTGAAGCCGGGGGCCAGCACGGTCTTGATCAGCGTCTGGCCGGTCTTGAAGTCCTTGCCGCAGATGCCGACGCCGTTGGCCTTGGCCAGCTGCTCGAGGGCCGGGACATCCGGGCCCAGGTTCGGCGCACCGTTGGCGTAGGGGACGCCGGACTTGATGGCCGCGTAGGCGTAGATCATGCTGGGCGGGATGTCCGGACTGTCTTCGCGCAGGCCCTTCTCGAACGAGGCCAGCGTCTCGTGCACGGCGGTACGCTTGAGGTAGATCTCGGTCGATCCGCACCAGACCATGACCAGGCGTTCGCACTTCTTGGCCTTCTTGAAGTCCGCCATGTCCTGCATGACGGCCTCGGCCAGCTCCATCTTGGTGCCCTTCTTGACGTGCGTGCCGGTCAGCTTTTTGACGTAGTGCTGGTCGAACACCGCCTTCATGGGGCGGATGGCCTCGAGCTCGGGGCGGATCTGCTCAAGGAGGTCCTTTTCCAGGACACCGGCGGTGATCGAGGCCTCGTAGCAGGAGACGTCAAAGATGTCCCAGCCCCCGAACTCGATGTTCTCGAGGTCGGTCAGCGGGAGGAAATTCTTGATGAGGGGCTGGCGGTTCTCGGTGCGTTTGCCGAGCCGGATGTGGCCCATCTGTGTCGTGCTGCCGATGGGCAGGCGCAGGCCCTTCCGGATGGCGATGACGCCGGCCATGAAGGTGGAAGATACCGCACCCATGCCGGGGGTCAGGATGCCCAGTTTCCCGGTGGCGGGCTGGATCTGTCGATGCTCAGGCATTCTCTAGCTCCTCTCGAGTTGCCCGGCCCTCGTGGTCGGGAGCGGTTTACGATAGAGGGCCGCACCATCTTAGGCAAAAGAAATGTTCCCCGGACCCAGGTTGTTGATATTGAATAGCTTTACCGCCACGGGGACTTTCCGGATGGGACGGTCCGGGGGGTGCCCGCCGGACTACATGAAAAAAATACATTTGAGCACTAGACGAAATCGCAGCAAAGGTGCTATCATCAGGATCTCAAAGAAGGCAGGACCGCCGAACGTACGGCCGACCTGACCGGACCCACGGGACCCCAGCGGAAGGACCGCATGGAACATCGCTAACGCGTTCTCAGCCTTTCAGGGCAACTTACAACGTCTTTGCTTCGGCAAAGGGAGATAGTGCACCATGAAGGATGACGCGGCAGCGGTGGCGGTCGTTGGCGGCTCTTATGCGGTCAGTGCACCCCGGCTCTTCATTCCAGCCGACACCACGCGTTACTACGGCAACCAGGGTCGCCTGAAGCGGCTCGTGGATGTCGTCGTAGCCGGTTTGGCGTTGGCGGCCATTTCGCCCCTGTTCCTGCTGATCTGCCTGCTGATCAAGCGGAGCAGTCCAGGACCTGTGCTGTTCGTTCAGGAACGGCTGGGTCGCGACGGCCGGCCGTTCAAGTTCTACAAGTTCCGCTCGATGGTCCACAACAGCGACGACACCATCCACCGGCAGTTTGCCGCCATGTTCATCAATGGCGACGAAGGCGGCTGCGCGGCGTCCAATTCGGGCGAGAAGGTGTTCAAGCTGAAGCGCGACCCGCGCATCACGCCGATCGGTGCCTTCCTGCGCCGCACCAGCCTGGACGAACTGCCCCAGCTGCTCAATATCATCCGGGGCGACATGTCCCTGGTGGGCCCGCGCCCGCCCATCGCCTACGAGATCGAGAACTACCAGCCGTGGCACATGGAGCGGCTGAAGGCCGTGCCGGGCCTGACCGGCCTGTGGCAGATCTCGGGGCGCAGTTCCGTCAGCTTCGACGAGATGGTCCGCCTGGACATCCGCTACATCAACGAGTGGTCGTTCCGGAGAGACCTGGCCATCATCGCCAAGACCGTTCCGGTCGTTTTTCGGGGCACCGGCGGGTATTGACCCGCCGCGGCGGTCGCGCGTCGGCTGACGCTTGACCGCCTGCGGCTCGCGGTACATCCTGCAGAGGGATTCTGTTCCACAAACTGCCGGTCAGCGCGCGTTCGCCCCGCGGGGGCCGACGTCCGCGACCGCGCGAGGAAGGCGGGCGGGCATGATCAAGATGGGTGTCATCGGTTGCGGTTACTGGGGACCGAACCTGATCCGGAATTTCGCGGCTCAGAAGGGCGCCCAGCTGGCGTACATCTCGGATCTGGACGAGAAGCGCCTCAACCATGTCGGCCTGCTGTATCCCTCGACGATCAAGACCACGAACTACCGGCAGATCCTCGAGGATCCCGAAGTGCAGGCCGTGGTCGTGGCCACGCCGATGACCACGCACTACCCCCTCGGCCGCGAGGTCCTCGAGGCGGGCAAGCACCTGTTCCTGGAAAAACCCATGGCGACGACGAGCGCCGACTGCCGCGCCCTGAACGCGCTGGCGGCCAAGCGCGGCCTGCAGGTGATGGTCGGCCACACCTTCGTCTACACGCCCGCCGTTCGTAAGATCAAGACGCTGATGGAAGCGGGGGAACTGGGCGAGATCTACTACGTGAACATCTCGCGCGTGAACCTGGGCATCTTCCAGAAGGACGCGAACGTGGTCTGGGACCTGGCGCCCCACGACGTCGCGATGCTGAACTACCTGTTCGGTGCGGACCCGGTCTCCGTGAGCGCGGTGGGCCACTGCTACGTGCAGAAGGAACTGGGCATCGAGGACGTGGCCTTCGTGACGCTGGAGTATCCGGGCGGACGCCTCGTGCACATCCACGTCAGCTGGCTGGACCCGAACAAGATCCGCTTGTGCACTTTCGTCGGCAGCCGCAAGATGCTGGTGTACGATGACGTGTCGCCGTCGGAGAAGATCCGCGTCTACGACAAGGGCGTCGACGTGCAGCCGCACTACGAGAACTTCGGCGAGTTCCAGCTCCTGTACCGCTCGGGCGACGTGTTCATCCCGCGCCTGGACACCGTGGAGCCGCTGAAGGCCGAGACCGCGCAGTTCCTCGACGAGATTCGCGGCACCGCCTCGCCGCTCAGCTCGGGGGACCACGGACTGCGCGTGGTGCAGGTGCTGGAAGGCGCCTGCCTCTCGATGAAGGAGAACGGCCGGCGCATCGACTTGAAGTACGATGCCTGACCTGCATGACGACGCCTGATCCGGGCGCGGGCGGGGAGGACCGGGTGCCGGGACAACTCATTCGCGTGGCCATGATCGGGCAGAAGGGTTACCCGCCGGTTCACGGCGGCATCGAGAAGCACGTGGCCGAGCTGGCGGCGCGCCTGCCCGGCCACGGCTTCTCCGTCGAGATCTACAGCCGGCCCCATTACAGCGCCCTGGACGGCGAGAGCGGCCTGCCCGGCGTCTCCGTCCGGCGGCTGCCGTCCATTCCGACCAAGCACCTCGATGCGATCAGCCACACCGTCGCCGCGTCCTTCGACGTGCTGCGGCGCGAGGCCGCCATCGTCCACTACCATGCGCTGGGGCCGGGCCTGCTCTCGGGGGTGCCGCGCTGGCTGGGGCGCCGTCGCACCGTGGTCACCGTGCACGGCCTGGACTGGCAACGCGAGAAATGGGGACCGGTCGCCAGGGGCGTGCTGCGCGCGGGGGAGTGGGCCAGTGCCGCCCTGCCCGACCGCACCATCGTCGTCTCGAAGGCCCTGGCGGAACATTACCGGCAGTCGCACCACCGCAGCGTGGACTACATCCCCAACGGGATCGGGGCCCCGACGGTGCGCGCGCCCGAACACCTGGGCGCCCTGGGAGTGGACCGTCCGTTCGTCCTGTTCGTGGCGCGCCTGGTGCCGGAGAAGGGCTGCCACCTGCTGCTCGAGGCCTGGCAGGGGCTGCCGGCCGACCAGCGGGCCGCGTACCGGCTGGTCGTGGCCGGCGACGCCGGGTTCACACACGGCTACGCCGACCGCCTGCGGCGCGAGGCGCCTGACGACGTCCTGTTCCCGGGCTTCGTGAACGGTCCGCGGCTCGAGGAGCTCTATTCCGCGGCCTCGGTGATGGTGCTGCCGTCGACCCTGGAGGGCCTGTCGATCTCGCTCCTCGAGGCGATGAGCTACGGGCGGTGCTGCCTGGTCAGCGACATCCCGCCGAACCTCGAGGCGGGAGGCGACGCCGCGGCGTCGTTCCGCAGCGGCGATGCCGGCGACCTGCGGCGGGAACTGGTCGCGCTGCTGCGCGACGAACCGCGGCGACAGCGGCTGGGCCTTGCGGCGCAGGCCCATGCGCGCGAGAACTACGACTGGGACAGGGTCGCGGCCGATACGGCGGCCCTGTACAGGCAGTTGCTGGCGGGATCGTCAAAATCGATTTGACAAAGAGAGTGGCCGTTATTATTTGTTCTGGACCTTTCGAGCGGGCATAGCTCAGTTGGTAGAGCACTACCTTGCCAAGGTAGATGTCGCGAGTTCGAGTCTCGTTGCCCGCTCCAGATCGGACGGGGAGGATCCACCGGATCCTCCCCGTTTTTTTTGGCTCGATCCGGTCCTCCCCGTTTTTCGTTTCCGGCCCGGTCCGGTCCGGTTGACACGATCGCATCGAGCGAACATACTTCCCCGCTACGGAGGCGGCATAGCCAAGTGGCTAAGGCGACGGTCTGCAAAACCGTTATCCCCGGTTCGAGTCCGGGTGCCGCCTCCACCTGACGACATCGCATCATGCAGCCACGGCCTGGCGCCGTTTTTTTTGTGCTGATTGACAGCGCAGGCCCGGATTCCGATGATGGGCGGCGGCAAGGCGACATCCCGGGCCGGGATGGCGAAACGGGTAGACGCAAGGGACTTAAAATCCCTCGGAGCCAGCTCCGTGCCGGTTCGAGTCCGGCTCCCGGCACCACCGCCGATTCCCGCTGCGCGCCGGCCGCGCGCGGGACCTGAGCCCCAGGGAGTATCCGCGTGCGCCTGGCGTTCCTTTCCATCGGTCGCCACATCCACACCGAACGGTGGATCCGCTGGTTCGCCGCGCAGGGGCACGACTGCCACCTGCTGACCGTGCAACCGGGCGAGGTGCCCGGCGTGACGGTGCACGACATCCGGCGCGGGGGCGGGCCCCTTCCGTTCGGACATTTGAAGCCGGTCCGCTACGCGATGTCGCTGCTCGAGGTGCGCGCCTGCCTGCGCCGGCTGCGTCCCGACCTTCTCAACACGCATTTCCTGACCGGCTACGGCTACTGGGGGCACTACTCGGGCTTCCACCCGAACGTGCTGACCGTGTGGGGCGACGACGTCTACGTGACGCCGTTCGAGAGCGCGCTGAAGAACCGCCTGGCGCGCGCGGCGCTGCGCGGCTGCGATGCGTTGACGGGCGACTCGGCCGATATCCTCGCGGTGAGCGCAACGCTCGGCGCTGATCCGGACCGCAGCTTCCGTGTGCTGTGGGGCGTCGATTTCGAGGTCTTCCGGCCCGCCGATGCCGACGAGTGGCGACGCGCGCGCGGGTTCGCACCCGACGACCTGGTCTTTTTCTCGCCGCGCAGCTACACCCAGCCGTACTACAACATCGACATCGTCATTGCCGCCGCTTCGCGGGTGGCGGCAGCCGAGCCGCGGGCGCGCTTCCTTTTCAGCGGCTACGAGGGCGACCCGGCGCCGTTCGCCGCCATGGTCGAGGGCGCCGGCCTGTCGGGACGCGCTGTCGTCGCCGGGCGCCTGCCGCACGACGAGTTCGCGACAGCTCTGCAGGCGTGCGATGCCTTCATCTCCGTGCCGTCGGTGGATGCGACGGCCGTGAGCCTGCTCGAGGCGATGTCCACCGGCAGGGCCGTGATCGTCTCGGGCCTGGCTTCGGCCTGCGAGTGGGTGCAGGACGGCGTCTCGGGGCTGGTCGTCCCGCCACGCGATGTCGAGGCGCTGGCGGGCGCCATGCTGAAGCTGGCGGCATCCGCAGACCTGCGGACGGAGCTGGGCGCCGCGGCGCTTGTCGTGGCCCATCGTCACGCCGGGTTTGCCGGGAACATGCGCATCGTCGATCGCATCTTCGCACACCTGCTCGAGGGCACGCCGTGGCCGGCCGAGGCCAGTCTGGCGGCGCTGCGCGAAGGCGGCGGTGCGCCGTGATGATCTCGGTGGTCATTCCCACGCACAGCAAGTGCGCGCTGCTGAAGCGCACCCTGGCGGCGCTGGATGCCCAGGTGCTGCCGATCGGTACGGAGTGGGAGATCGTCGTCGTGAACGACGGTTCCACGGATGACACCGGCGCCTGGCTCGAGCAGGCCGGTGCAGGGCCCGGCTCACGGCTGCGGGTGGTGACGCCGCCGGCCAATGTGGGCCGCGCACGGGCGCGCAATCTGGGCGCCGAGGCGGCCCGCGGGCGCTGGCTGGTGTTCCTGGACGACGACATCGTGGCGCCGCCCGGGCTGCTGGCCGCGCACCTCGAACTGCTCGGGCGGCACCCGACCGACGGCACCATCGGTTACGCCGTGACCGCGCCCGAACTGGTCGACGCGCCGCACCTGCGCTACCTCGACACGCGCGGCGTGGCGCGGCTGGGACCGGGCCCGGCGCCCGGCCGCTACTTCGTCACGCAGAACGCGGCCGTGCCGCGCGCGGCGTTCGCCGCCGTGGGCGGTTTCGACGAGGCGTTCCTGTCGTACGGCTTCGAGGACATGGAGGTCGCGTTCCGGCTCGAGGACCGGGCCGGCGTGCGTTTCCAGTGCCTGCCGTCGCCGGTGCCGGTGCATGTCCATCACCACACCTTCAGCCAGCTGCTGGCCAAGCGCCGGGAATGCGGGCGCGGCTCGCTGCGCCTGCTGGCGGAGCGTCACCCCGGGCGCCTGCGCGAGATGTCGCTGCACCATGTCATCGACGGGCCGGGACAACCGAGCGCCGGCGCTGTCAGCCGCCTGCTGAGGGCGGCGCTGGACGCCGGCCTGGCGGCCCCGCTGACGCCCCTGCTGGCCCGCTGGCCCCTCGGGCGCGGGCCCCGGCCGCCCGCCTTCGGGCTCTATGTGCGCCTGATGAACCTGGCCGTGCTGGCGGCATACCGACAAGGCGTCAGGGAAACGGCGCGCTGAATCTGTCATAATGGCAGCTGTCGCGCGTCACAATGGCATGATGGCTGCGGTGGCAGCTGACGCCACCTCTGCCAAGCCCACCTGGCCGCAGTTTAATCAGAAGCAGGACAACAAGTTGACCGATTGCCGGCGCCATCGGGCACCGGGGCACGCCGCTTGTAATAGGGGACCTTGTACGTTGAAGGCATTCCCCAGCAATGGAAACGGAGCGCAGCGACCATGGGCAAGATCATCGGCATCGACCTCGGCACGACGAACAGCGTGGTTTCGGTGATGGAGGGCGGCGAACCGCAGGTCATCCAGAACAAGGAAGGCAACCGGACGACGCCTTCGGTGGTGGCCTGGAACAAGGCGGGCGAGCGGCTGGTGGGGCTGCTGGCCAAGCGCCAGGCCGTCTCGAACCCGACCGAGACCGTGTACTCGATCAAGCGGTTCATGGGGCGCCAGTTCGGCGAGGTCGGCAAGGAGATGTCCGAGGTCCCGTACAAGGTCGTGAAGGGCCCCAACGGCGAGGCGCGCGTGCAGACCAAGCACGGCGAATTCTCGCCCCCCGAGATCTCGGCGCAGGTGCTGCGCGCCCTGAAGGAGACCGCGGAGGACTACCTCGGCGAGACGGTGACCGAGGCGGTCATCACGGTGCCGGCGTACTTCAACGACGCCCAGCGCCAGGCCACGAAGGACGCCGGCAAGATCGCCGGGCTCGAGGTCAAGCGCATCATCAACGAGCCGACCGCTGCGGCGTTCGCCTACGGACTCGAGCGCAAGAAGGACGAGACGGTGGCCGTGTTCGACCTTGGCGGCGGCACGTTCGACATCTCGATCCTCGAGATCGGCGACGGCGTCTTCGAGGTGAAGGCGACCAACGGCGACACGCACCTCGGCGGCGACGACTTCGACCAGAAGGTCATCGACCACCTGGTGGACACGTTCCTGAAGAACGAGGGCATCGACCTGAGCCGCGACCCGATGTCGCTGCAGCGCCTGAAAGCGGCAGCCGAACAGGCGAAGCGCGAACTGAGTTCGTCCACGCAGGCCGAGATCAACCTGCCGTTCATCACGGCCGACCAGAACGGGCCCAAGCACCTGACGATGACGCTCACGCGCGCGAAGTTCGAGTCGCTGGTGGAGGACCTCGTCGAGCGCACCGTGGGGCCCTGCATCAACGCGCTGAAGGACGCCGGGCTGACACCGGCCGACATCGACGAAGTGCTGCTGGTGGGTGGCTCGACGCGCATCCCGGCGGTGCAGGCGAAGGTGCAGTCCATCTTCCAGAAAGAGCCCAACCGCACGGTGAATCCGGACGAGGTCGTGGCGATGGGCGCGGCCATCCAGGGCGGGATCCTGGCCGGTGACGACGTGGGTGACATCGTGCTGCTCGACGTCACGCCGCTGACGCTCGGCATCGAGACGCTGGGCGGCGTGCGCACGCCGCTGATCGAGCGCAACACGACGATTCCGACAAGAAAGAGTCAAGTCTTCTCGACGGCTGCAGACAACCAGCCGACCGTGGAAATCCACGTGCTCCAGGGCGAGCGCGAGATGGCCGTCGACAACAAGACGATCGGCCGGTTCCAGCTGACGGGGATTCCCTCAGCGCCGCGCGGCGTGCCCCAGGTCGAGGTCACTTTCGACATTGATGCGAACGGTATTCTCTCGGTCAGCGCCACGGACAAGGCGACCGGGAAGGCGCAATCGATCAAGATCCAGGCTTCGAGCGGACTGACGGACACGGAGATCGAGCGCATGGTGCGCGACGCGGCGGCGCATGCCGACGAGGACAAGAACAAGCGTGAGCTGATCGACGTCCGCAACGAGAACGAGGCCAGGGTGCACCAGTCGCGGAAGACCCTGAAGGACCTGGGCGACAACGTCGACCAGGCGGACAGGGACAACGTCGAGACCAAGATCAAGGCCTGCGAGGAAGTCCTGCGCGGGGAAGACGTGGCCATGATCCGGGCGGCAGGGGATGCCCTCCTGACGGCGGTCCAGGAAGTCGCGGCCAAGGCCTACGAGAAGGCCGGCCAGTCGGGGACGGCCGACCAGGCCAATGCCGGCGGGGCCGGGGCGGCCGGCGCGGCCGGCGCCGACGCCGCCGCGGGCGGTCCGGGCCGGGGCAAGTCCGGTGACGCCGTGGACGCCGATTACGAAGTCGTCGACGACTGAGCGGGCGTGTTCGGGACCGGGATTCATGCCTTCGGAGGGTCCCGGTCCGTCAACCTTGACAAAAAAGATCACAATTGATTTGACCCTCGTGGGCGCATCGGCTAAAATTGCGCCGAGTTCATTGCTGCGCTGCAAGATACGGGGTCGGATCGGGTACGCGACAACCGCACGGCGGCGGGAACTTTCGGGGTGGCGGGCGCGTATAAGGGATCTGTCTCGGCGGTGAAAAGTGGAACTGAGCCGTCAAGTAATGACGGGACGGCAACCACGCGCCGGCCGGAAGATGTTGGGATCGACCGGAGTTTCATCGACCGGAGTTCCCGGGCGCGGGCGCCCGGGCGGGGCCTGGGGCAGGCAAGGAGGACTTAGCGTGTACGAAGTCGAACTGAGCAGCGACCGCCGCGAGAGCCCGACCCTGCAGCACTACCTGCAGACCATCGGCAAGCATGCCTTGCTGACGCGGGAAGAGGAGTTCGAACTCGCGCGCCGGATCCGCGATGGCGACCGCGCGGCCCTCGACAAGCTGGTCAACAGCAACCTGCGTTTCGTGGTCAGCGTGGCCAAGAAATTCCTCAACCAGGGCCTCAGCTACATGGACCTGATCGCCGAGGGCAACATCGGCCTGATCACTGCGGCCAAGCGTTTCGACGAGCGGCGCGAGTTCCGGTTCATCTCCTATGCGGTGTGGTGGATCCGCCAGGCCATCCAGAAGGCGATCGCCGAGCAGACCAACACCGTGCGGCTGCCGATCAACCGCTCGCAGCAGGCGCAGAAGATCAAGCGGCTCTCGCAGAAGCTGGAACAGAAGAACCTGCGCCCCGTGTACCAGCAGGAACTGGCTGACGGCATGGGGCTGGACCTGCGGAAGATGCAGCAGATCCAGGCGGCGAGCCGCCCCCTGGTGAGCATCGACCAGCCGCTGTACGAGGACGAAGTGACGCTGGCGGACACGCTCAGCGATCCCGACGTGAGTTCGGCCGAACAGGACTACGTGGACGATGAGCTCGTCAAGGAGCTGGGCGAGGCCATGAGCCTCCTGACCCCGCGCGAGAAGGACATCGTTTCGCGGTACTACGGGCTGGGCAGCGAGGAAACCGCGTCGCTCGAGACGATCGGCCAGGACATCAATCTTTCGCGCGAGCGCGTGCGCCAGATCCGGAACCAGGCCCTCTCGAAGATGCGGCAGTACGGCCGCGGCAGCCGTCTGGTGGACTATCTCAGCTGACGCCGGGGTGCGTGGGTGAGGATGCAGTGCACGGTTCCCGGGGTTTTTCATTGACAGCCCGGGGTCCGGCGACTTAAATTCGCGCGCTGTTGGGCGATTAGCTCAGTTTTGGTTAGAGCGCTTGTTTGACAGACAAGAGGTCACTGGTTCGAGTCCAGTATCGCCCACCAACCGTTTCGCCATCAGGAGCCCGGTGCCGCCAACGCGGCGGCGGGCTCTTGTTGCAGAAGAGCCGGTTTTGCGGAACCGAAGACCCAGCAGCCACGGCCGCCACGGCCCGGCAGGACGGTAACCCGACATGTCCGAACTGACCCTGAAGCTGCCCGACGGCCAGTGCCTGACCCTCGAGGCCGGCCGCCCCTACGCCGACGCTGTTCGCCAGATCGGCGAAGGCCTGCTGCGCAACGCGCTGGCCGTTTCCGTGGACGGCGTCAACCACTCCCTGGCGGAGCCCGCGACCACCGGTGGCGCGCTGACGGTGATCACGCGTTCGGGCAAGGGCGGCGTCGAGACGCTGCGCCACTCGACGGCCCACCTGCTCGCGTGGGCGGTCCAGGACCTGTTTCCCGGCGTGAAGTTCGCGTTCGGGCCGGACATCGAGAACGGGTTCTACTACGACTTCGACCGCGACGAGGCGTTCTCGGAAGAGGACCTCGCGCGCATCGAGGAACGCATGCGCGAACTGGCTGCCGGCAAGGTGGCCATCGAACGCGCCGAGGTCAGCGCCGAAGAGGCGAGCGCGCTGTTCAGCGACCAGCCCTACAAACTGGAACAGATCGCCGAGCTGGGCGAGAAGCAGCTCTCGATCTACCGCATGGGCGGCTTCACCGACCTTTGCGAAGGCCCGCACGTGCCGGACACCACCGAACTGAAGGCGTTCAAGCTGCTGAACGTGGCCGGCGCCTACTGGCGCGGCGACAGCAAGCGGCCGATGCTGCAGCGCATCTACGGCACCAGCTTCTTCAAGAAGAAGGAGCTGGACGAGCACCTGGTGATGCTGGAAGAGGCTAAGAAGCGCGACCATCGCAAGCTGGGCCGCGAGCTCGACCTCTTCGGCATCATGGAGGAGGCCGGCCCCGGGTTGTCGTTCTGGTTCCCGCGCGGCGACCTGCTGCGGGAACAGATCATCGACTACTGGAAGGCCGTGCATCGTCGGCGCGGGTACCAGACCGTGACGACGCCGCACATCTCGCAGGCCGGCCTGTGGGAGACCTCCGGGCACATGCAGTTCTACAAGGAGAACATGTACGTGTTCGAGCAGGACGATCGGCCCTACGTAGTCAAGCCGATGAACTGCCCCGGACACATCCTGATGTACAAGCGGAAGACCCGCGGCTACCGCAACCTGCCGGTGCGCCTGGCGGAGCTGGGAACCGTCTACCGCGCCGAGCTGAAGGGCGCGCTGCACGGGCTCATGCGCGTGCGCGGCTTCACGCAGGACGACGGCCACATCTTCTGCACGCCCGAGCAGCTCGAGAGCGAGGTCAGCGACTGCCTGGACCTGGTCAAGGAGATCCTCGGCACGTTCGGCTTCGACGATTTCAAGGTCGAGCTGTCGGTGCGCGACCCGCTGAACAAGGACAAGTACGCCGGCACGGACGAGGAATGGGATGCCGCGGAGCGGTCGCTGGTCAATGCGCTCGAGAAGCACGGACTGGCCTACACCCGCGAGGAGGGCGAGGCCGTCTTCTACGGTCCGAAGATCGACGTCAAGCTGATCGACGCCATCGGCCGCCGCTGGCAGGCCAGCACGATCCAGTTCGACTTCAACCTGCCCCGGCGGTTCGACGTCCGGTACACCGACCACGACGGCCAGGAGCAGTACGTCTACATGGTGCACCGCGCGATCATGGGGTCGCTGGAGCGGTTCATCGGCATCCTGACCGAGCATTTCGCGGGCGACTTCCCGGTGTGGCTGGCGCCCGAGCAGGCCCGCGTGCTGTCGGTCAGCCGCGACCAGCACGCCTACGCCGAGGAAGTGGCCAACGCGTTGCGGGAAAAAGGCTTGCGTGTCGAATCGGATGTCCGGGAAGAGAAGATCGGGTTCAAGATCCGCGAGGCCGAGGTCATGCGCGTGCCCTGGATGCTGATCGTGGGCGGGCGTGAGGCGGAGACCGGACAGGTTTCGGTCCGGGTGCGGCACCAGGGCGACCTGGGCTCGCGTCCGGTGGCCGCGGTGGCGGACGATCTCCTTGACTTGGTCCGCAAACGGCAGTAGTTTTCACGATTGCAAAGCCGCCGCGGTACCGGTTGACCCCAGCCGGTACTTTGCGGAGGCACGCCAAGCAGAGGTCCGCCCTCTCACCGTTGCCGTCCTGTGAGCTGACCGCTGGTCCTTGCGACCAGAATGCGCCCCAAGGGGCGCCGGCCGGCCGGGAGCGGAGCGGTTGCCGAATCCGGATCCCCTTTCCAGGGGGGCCGGTGGCGGACCATTGTGTCCGCCTTTTTTTGTGTGTGATTCGCGGTGCTATTCTCGCCGCGAGGTTCACCGCAGGGCAGGTGGAAGCCAGGAGGTCAGGCTTATCAAGCAAGTCAAGGTGACCCGGGTCAACCGGATGATCAGGATCCCGCGTGTGATGGTCGTCGGTGAGGATGGGGAGCAGCTCGGTATCCTCGACACCACCGAAGCACTGACCATCGCCGAGGAGCGGGGTCTGGACCTGGTGGAAGTGGCGCCGGCCGCCCGCCCGCCCGTCTGCAAGATCATGGACTATGGCAAGTTCAAGTATGAGCAGGCGAAGAAGGCGAAGAAGGCGAAGCAGGCGTCGCACACGGTCAAGGTCAAGACGATCCAGTTCCGGCCCAAGACGGACGACCACGATTACGACTTCAAGAAGAAGCACATCGTGACCTTCCTGCAGGCCGGCAACAAGGTGAAGGTCGTCATGCGGTTCCGGGGACGCGAGATCTCCCACGTGGACCTGGCGCTGGATTTTCTCCGGCAGCTGGTCATTGAAGTTTCGGAATACGGGAGCCCCGAGTCCGAGCCGCAGCGCGAGGGGCGGCTGATCACGTTCGTGATGTCGCCCAAGCGGACGGTCACGCCTTCCTGACGGCGACGGTGCGGATCGAAGAGCCGGATTGCACACCGGAAAGAGAGAGTCGAGACATGGCCAAGGGCAACAAGATGAAGACCAACCGTTCGGCGGCAAAGCGTTTGCGGCTGACCGGCAACGGACGGGTCAAGCGGAGCAAGGCGTTCCAGGGTCACCTCTTCACCGCGAAGAGCCCCAAGCGCCTGCGCAACCTGCGCAAGGGAACCATGGTGGCCCCGAGCGACGAAGCGCGCGCCCGCCGGATGCTGGGCAAGGCATAAACGAACCTCCGCCTGCGGCCGGAACGGCCGGGCGGGGACCTGACGGGAGGCCGAACGATGCCAAGGGCAACAAATAATCCTGCCGCGAAACAGCGGCGGAAGAAGTATCTCAAGCGGGCGAAGGGCTTTGTCAGCGGGCGCCGCCGGCAGGCAATCACCGCCCGCGAGGCCGTGGACCGCGCTCTGGTCTACGCCTACCGCGACCGGCGCACGAAGAAGCGCGACTTCCGCAAGCTGTGGATCACGCGCATCAACGCGGCCGCGCGCATCAACGGGCTGAGCTACAGCCACTTCATCAACGGGCTGAAGAAGGCCCAGATCGACATCGACCGCAAGGTGCTCGCCGACCTGGCCGTCCACGACGCCGGGGCGTTCGCCAAGCTGGCCGAGGCTGCCAAGAGCGCTCTCTGACCGCCGTCGGGGTGCCCGGACCACATGTCTCCGGGCACCCGCTGACGCGCCGCAACTGCCGGCCTCGCCCGGCGAAGGGGACCTCCCATGCAGGAGACGATCGAACGCCTGCGCACCGAGGCGCTCGCCGCGATCCATGCTGCGGCAGACGATGCGGCGCTGGAGGCGGTGCGCGTCGGCGTGCTGGGACGCAAGGGCAGCCTGACCGGGCTGCTGCGCGGCCTGAAGGACCTGGACGCCGAAGCCCGGCGTGATGCCGGCGCGGCGCTCAACGCGGCCAAGGACGAGTTGACGGCGGCCCTCGAGGTTCGCCAGGCGTCGATCGGGAGCAGCCGGCCGGTTGTCTCGTCGGGTTACGACCTGACGCTGCCCGGGCGCGCACCGGCGCCGACCGGTTCGCGGCACCCGTTGCTGACCGTGCTCGAGAGCATCTGCGACATCTTCCATGGCATGGGCTTCAGCCGCGACGACGGTCCGGAGGTGGAGCTCGACTACTACAACTTCACCGCGCTGAACTTCCCGGACGACCACCCGGCCCGCGACATCCAGGACACGTTCTACATCAGCGACAAGGTGCTCCTGCGCACGCAGACCTCGCCGGTGCAGGTGCGCATGATGGAACGCAACGAGCCGCCTCTGGCGTGTGTGTTCCCCGGTCGCGTCTACCGCAACGAGAATGCGGACGCCTCGCACAGTTCCGAGTTCTTCCAGATCGAAGGCCTGGTTGTCGACCGCGCCGTGAGCATGTCCGACCTCAAGGACACCGTCGATACCTTCGTCATGAACTTCTTCGGCGGCTCGGCGGCCACGCGATTCCGCCCGCACTACTTCCCGTTCACCGAGCCTTCGGTGGAAGTGGACATGCAGTGCATCATGTGCGGCGGGAAGGGCTGCGGCGTCTGCAAGCAGAGCGGCTGGCTGGAGATCATGGGCGCCGGCATGGTGCACCCGAACGTGTTCCGCGCGGCAGGCTATCCTGACGACCGCTACACCGGCTTCGCCTTCGGCATGGGCATCGACCGTATCGCGATGCTCAAGTACGGCATCAGCGACATCCGCCTGCTGTACGAGAACGACCTGCGCTTCCTGAACCAGTTCCGAGGTGTGCAGTGAAGATCAGCCTCGATTGGCTCCGCGATTTCGTCACCTGGGACGACGAGCCGGCGCAGCTCGCAGCGCGCCTGACGGCGGCGGGTCTCAATGTCGAGGGCATCGAGACGATCAGCCGCACGTTCCCGGGCGTGGTCGTGGCCCGTGTGCTCGAACGCGAGAAGCATCCCGACGCCGACCGGCTCAGCCTGTGCCAGGTTGACGACGGTACGGGAGAACCGGTGCAGGTCGTCTGCGGAGCGCCGAACGTGCGCGCGGGCCTGGCGGTCCTCTTCGCGCGCGTGGGCGCGCAGCTGCCGGGCGATTTCCAGATCAAGAAGTCGAAGATCCGCGGCGTCGAGAGCTGCGGCATGATCTGTTCGGCGACCGAGCTCGGGCTGGGGTTGGACGGGTCCGGGATCATCGAACTGGACACGACCGAGCCGAACGGCACGCCGGCCGACGACCTGTACGGATTCCAGGACACGGTGCTCGAGGTCGAGGTCACGCCCAACCGGCCGGACTGGCTCAGCCATGTCGGCGTGGCGCGTGAAGTCGCGGCCATCTACGGCACGAAGATGTCGCTGCCTCCGCTGTGGAACGCCGTCGACGGCGGCGAGAACCTGGGCGTGAAGGTGCGCGTCGAGGACTACTCCGAGTGCGGGCGCTACACGGCGTGGGGCGTGCAGAACGTGAAGATCGGCCCGTCGCCGCGCTGGATGCAGGACCGCCTGCGCGCGATCGGCGCGAGGCCGATCAACAACGTCGTCGACATCACCAACTACGTGATGTTCGAGATGGGGCAGCCGCTGCATGCCTTCGATCGCGGGCAGCTGGCGGGCAGCGCCATCATCGTGCGACGCGCGCCCGAGAAGATGACCGTGACGACGCTCGACGGCCAGGAACGCGAGATCGAGGCCGGGACGCTGCTGATCTGCGACGAGAAGGGGCCGGTGGCGCTGGCCGGGGTCATGGGACTGGGCAACAGCGAGGTCACGGCGCAGACGACCGAGATCCTGCTCGAGAGCGCCTTCTTCAATCCGCAGCGCGTGCGCCGGGCCAGCCGGCGGCTGGGCCTCATCAGCGAGAGCTCGTACCGCTTCGAGCGTGGCGCCGACTGGGACATGGTCGAGCGGGCTGCCCTGCGCGCCCTGCACCTGTTGCAGGAGTATGCCGGCGCGCGGATCATCCCCGACTGGGCCGATCGCCACGACCCCGACCATCGCGCGGCCGATGCGCTGCCCCTTCGTGTCTGGCAGGTCAATCGCGTGCTCGGCACGTCGGTGACCACCGACCAGGTCGCTCAGATCCTGCAGCGCCTCGGGCTGAAGGTGCAGCCGATGGGCAATGCCGAGTCGATCAGTGCCGGCGCCGTCAACATGATGGTGCACGTGCCCAGCCACCGGCGCGACCTGGCGCTGGAGGTGGATCTGATCGAGGAGATCGCCCGCATCCACGGGCTGGACCAGCTGGCCGGGCGCGGCGGCTACCGGGTGCCCGGCGGCGCCGTGCGGCGGCCGCAGGACGTGGCCCGCGAGCGCCTGCGGGGCTGGCTCAGCGATTGCGGCTACGCGGAGATCGTCACGTCGAGCTTCATGGAAGTCACCGATCATGACCGGCTGGGGCTGCCGGCCGACGATGCGCGCCGCAAGACGCTGTCGGTGATCAATCCGCGGCACGGCGGCGACACCCAGCTGCGCACGCTCCTGGCGCCGTCGGCGTTGGACGTGGCCCGCCGCAACCTGAACGCGGGTGCGACGCCGCCCCTGCGGTTCTTCCAGGTGAACCGGGTGTTCCGGCCGGGCCTGCCGCTCGACCGCGAAGTCCGGCACGCCGATGAGGCGCTGCTGCCTGCCGAGCCCGAGTTCGTGCAGCTGGTGGTGGCCGGGTGGCGCGAGACCGGCCTGGGCGGCGTGCCCGCCGACCTGCTGGAATTGCGGGGCTCCGTCGAGGCGCTGGCCGCCCACCTGCGCGTGCCGCTGAGCCTGGAGCCGGGCTGCGATGAAGTCTGGCTGGACGCCGGAGCCTCGTGGCGCGTCCTGGACGGCGACGGGAAGGTGGTCGGTTCGGCCGGTCGCGTGTCGTCCGCCGTGCTGGAGGCGTTCGACGTGGACGCGCCGGTGGCCGTGGCCGAGGTGCGCCTGGATTGCCTGGACCTGAGGCCGGCACCGGCCCGGTTCGAGCCCTTCACCCGGTTCCCGGCCGTCAAGCGCGACCTGTCACTCCTGGTGCCCGCGGGCGTTGCCTTCGGGCAGGTCCAGGCGGTCGTCACCGAGGCGGGCGGGCCGCTGCTCGAATCGTCGGAACTCTTTGATATTTATCGTGGGAAGGGCATTCCGGAAGGTCTTGCGGCCTTTGGAATTCGCTTGAAGTTCCGCTCGGCCAAGGGTAGCCTGAAGGGCGAAGCGGTTGACGCGGCGATCGGCCGGATCTTAGGTGTCCTGAGGGACCGCCTGGCCATCGAACCGCGGGGTTGAACCGGCTGCCGAGGCGGCCGGACCGGCACCACAAGGAAGTGAGCGGGCGACCATGGATGACAACCTGCATCTCTTGGAAAGCAAGGTTCTCGAGGCAGTTGGCCTGATCAAGGAGCTGCGCGCCGAGAACGGTCGATTGACCGCCCGCTGTGACGAGCTGGCGGCCCAGGTCGCGGACCTGGAAGACAGCCGTGCGCGGCTGAGCGAGGAACTGGCGGGGGCAAAGGCCACCTCCGGTGATGTCGAAGGTTACGAGGAGAAGAGGAAAGAAGTCGAGGACAGGGTCGGTGGCCTCCTGCAGAAGCTCGCAGCCCTCGGATAGGGCTGCGGGTGGAGGACGACCCCGGCCGGCGCGCGCCGGCGGGGATGGACCCTGGATGACCGGGAGCACCGGCGTGCTGCGGAAAGCGGTCCATGCAGGAACCTGAGAGCGTGACGGTCAGCATTTTCGGCAAGGAGTACACCCTCAGGGGTGCCGCCGATGCCGATTATGTGCGGGAGGTGGCGGCATTCGTCGACCTGCGCATGAACGAGGTCGCGCGCGGCACACCCGTGGCGTCGACCGCGCGGGTGGCGATCCTGGCCGCCGTGAACATCGCCGACGAACTGCTGCGGGAACAGAAGCGGCGGCTCGAGGACCAGGTCACGCTCGAAGATAGATCCGAACAACTCACCCGTCTCCTGGTGCGGGAGATGGCGGGAGACCGTCCCTCAGAAACCGGTGGTGATTCCCTGCCCGGCGCGTGATGGGTCGTACAAGTGAGCCAACATTTCGACAGAGGGACCCCGGAGTTCCCGGTACAAGCCACAGCCCTTCGGGGATGAGCGAAGATCGGGACAGGGGACCCACCTGGAGCAACACGGTTCAGTTGCTCCGGCTCACACGACCGGGCGGGGTAACTACCGGCCTACCCGATTGTCGATCCTCGTTTCCCATGTGATAGGGAACAGGAGAGGCCATGGCTCAGATTCCGGTGTATGTACCGGCGGCGCTTGCGGCCGCAGTCTTCTATGCGCTGGGTTGGCAGGTGACCCGCCGTCGCGGTGACCGCTTGCACGGGCAGTCGCTGGCGGCGCGCGAGAAGCTGCTTGCCGATGCCCGTCAGGAGGCGGCCGCCGTCGTCAAGGCCGGCGAACTGGCGGCGCGCGAGGAAGCGTTCCAGGTCCGGGAGAAGTTCGAGGCCGAGACCGAGAAGGTCCGCCGCGAATCGCGGTCGCGTCAGGAGACGCTGGACCGTCGCGAGGACAGCCTCGACAAGAAGGCTGCGCTGGTGGACCAGAAGGAAGCGCGCCTGGCTCAGTTCGAGGACGACCTGCGCCGCCGCGGTGTGGAGGTCGATCGCGATCGCACCGCTGCCGCCGCGCTGGTCGAAGCCCGCACCCGAAAGCTGGAGGAAGTGGCCGGCATGACGGCCGAGGGCGCCCGCCAGACCCTGACCGAGAGCATGGTGTCCGAGGCGCGGCACGCCGCGGCGCGAACCGTACAGCAGGTTCGGGAAGAGACCGAGCGTTCGGCGCGTCGCGAGGCCGTGAAGATCCTGAGCCTGGCCGTGCAGCGCTACGCGGCCGAGCACGTGGCCGAGACCACGGTTTCGGTCGTCGACCTGCCGAGCGACGACATGAAGGGCCGCATCATCGGCCGCGACGGGCGCAACATCCGCGCCTTCGAGCAGGCCACCGGCATCGATGTCATCATCGACGACACGCCCGGCGCCGTCATCGTGTCCGGATTCGACCCGGTGCGGCGCGAGATCGCGCGGCAGTCGCTCGAACTGCTCGTGCGCGACGGTCGCATCCACCCGGCCCGCATCGAGGAAGTGGTGCAGAAGACCGGCGAGGAACTGCGCGAACGCATTCGCGAGATGGGCGAGCAGGCCTGCCTGGAACAGGGGCTGAAGGCCGTAAACCCTGAGCTGTTCCCCTATGTCGGGCGCCTGCACTACCGCACCAGCTACGGCCAGAACCTGTTGAAGCACTCGGCGGAAGTGGCCGCGGTGGCCGGCGTGATCGCCAGCGAACTGGGACTGGATCCGAAGCTGGCGCGCCGCTGCGGGTTCCTGCACGACGTCGGGAAGGCCGCCGACCACGAGTTCGAGGGGCCGCACGCGGTGATCGGCGCGCGCCTGTGCAAGAAGTTCGGCGAGGACGCGACGGTGGTCAATGCCGTGGGCGCCCATCACCAGGATGTCGAGGCGGCATCGCCGTACACCTACATCACCGCGGCCGCGGACGCGGTGTCCGCCTCGCGGCCCGGCGCCCGGCGCGAGAGCGTCGATTCGTATGTCGAGAGGCTCGAGCACCTCGAGCAGATCGCCGAGAGTTTCGACGGCGTCGAGAAGTCGTATGCGATCCAGGCCGGGCGCGAAGTGCGCGTGCTGGTCAACCATACGAAGGTCTCGGATGCCGAGGCGGCGCTGCTGGCCGAGGAAGTGAGCCGCCGCATCGAGGCGGAGCTGGAGTATCCGGGGCAGATCCGGATCATGGTCATTCGGGAAACGCGCGCAACGGCCGTGGCCCGCTAGGGCCCGTTGCGCAGAGCGGTGGCGGCACGTCCGGCGCCAGGCAGGGAGGCAGGGTGGAGACTCTGATGCTCAAGGGCGCCCCGGTGCGGGACGCCGTGTTCGCGGCCCTGAAGGTCAAGGTGGCGGCCGCGCGGCGGCGCCCTGGACTGGCCGTCGTGCTGGTGGGTGACGACCCGGCCTCGGCCGTGTATGTCAGCCACAAGGAGAAGGGCTGTGACGAGGTCGGTTTCCACCACGTCACGCACAGGTTGCCGGCGTCGACACCCCAGGACGATGTGCTGGCCCTGATCGCCCGCCTGAACGCCGACGCGGCGATCGACGGCATCCTCGTGCAGCTGCCGTTGCCCCGGGGCATCGACCAGGAGGCCGTGCTGCTGTCCGTGGACCCGCGCAAGGACGTGGACGGCTTCCACCCGGCAAATCTCGGCCGGCTCGTGGCGGGGCGGCCCCGTTTCGTGCCGTGCACTCCCAAGGGGATCCTGCGGCTGCTCGAGCACTACGACCTGCCCACGGCCGGCAAGCGGGTGGCGGTGGTCGGGCGCAGTGTCATCGTGGGGAGACCGGTCAGCCTGCTGCTGTCGCTCAAGGGTGCCTTCGGCGATGCCACGGTGACCATGTGCCACTCGGCGACGCGCGACCTGGCGGCGGTCACTTCGTCGTGCGAGGTGATCGTGGCAGCCATGGGCGTGCCGCGGGCCTTGGGCGCCGCGCACATCGCGCCCGGCGCCGTGGTCATCGACGTGGGCATCAACCGCATTGCCGATCCATCGCGGCCGTCGGGCGAGCGGCTGGTGGGCGACGTGGACGAGTCGGCCGCGCGCGGCCTGGCCGGGGCGCTGACGCCCGTGCCGGGCGGCATCGGGCCCATGACCATCGCCATGCTGCTGGAGAACACCTGGGAAGCCTACGCCCTGACGGAGGGCTGCGATGCCGGTCGC
Organism: bacterium; assembly: GCA_016703265.1. Classification (NCBI taxonomy): domain Bacteria; species bacterium. The sequence goes on along the minus strand of JADJCK010000001.1, from coordinate 276,712 downwards.
TGAGTCGCCGCCGGCGCCCGGGCTCAGGCACGCGCTGGCGCGCGAGCGCCGCGACGTGGAACGCTGCCTGTCGGCGGCACTGCGGGCCGAAGGCGGTGTGCCGGTCCTGCTGCGCCGCGCGATGGCCCACAGCCTGCTGGGCGGCGGCAAGCGGTTGCGGCCCGTCCTGCTGCTGTGGGCGTACGACGCGGCGGCGTCGCGGCGGCGGCCTGTGGTCGCCCGGGCCGACGCCATGCAGGCGGCGGCTGGGCTCGAGATGATCCACACCTATTCGCTGATCCATGACGACCTGCCGGCCATGGATGACGACGTGTTGCGGCGGGGCCGGCCGACCTGCCATGTGGTGTTCGGCGAAGCCACGGCGATCCTGGCCGGCGACGGCCTGCAGGCCCGCGGCTTCGGCCTGCTCGCGGAAGCCGGCGGGCCGCGCGGCGGGGCGCTGGTGGCGCGCGTGGCGGCGGCGGTGGGGCCGGCCGGCATGGTGGGCGGGCAGCAGTCCGACCTCGAAGCCGAAGGTCAACCTGTGACCGCGGCGATGGTCGGCCGTATCCATCTGGGAAAGACGGCGCGGCTCCTGGCGGCGGCGCTGGCGGCAGGTGCGGAACTCGGCGGTGCCACGCCGCGCACCGTCGGCCTGGTCGACGGCGCCGGCCTCAAGCTGGGCCTGGCCTTCCAGGGTGCCGACGACCTGCTCGACGTCGAAGGCACGGCCGCCGAGCTGGGCAAGACGGCCGGGAAGGACGCCGCTGCGGGCAAGGCCACCTGGGTGCGCGTGGAGGGGCTGGAGGCGGCCCGGAGGCGCACCGAAAGGCTGGGCGGGCAGGGCCTCGACGAACTGCGGCGCGCGCTGCCGGCGGGGCCGGCGCGCGATCGGCTGCTGGAACTGGGCGCCCTGATGTGGCGGCGCGACCGTTGACACCAGCGGCCGTGCCCGGGGAGGCCTGAGTGGGCGAGTGGCCGCTGTGGGCGCTGGTAGGCGCGTGCGCCGTCGCGGGACAGTCCGCGAAGTTCGTGCTGTATTCGGCGGTGGCGCGACGGGCCGAGCCGTCGGCGCTGTTCCAGGGGTACGGCGCCCCGAGCCTGCCGGCGGCCGTGCTGGCCTGCCTGCTGACGCTGGTCACGATCCAGCGCGGCTGGGCCTCCAGCGAGGCATCGTTCGCGCTGGTCCTGGCGGTGGTCGCGGTGCACGACACGGTCAAGCTGCGCCTGGCCGCAACGAGGCAGCGCGAGATCGTGCACGCGATCGTGACGACCGAACCGGCAGCCGGTCCCCTGCGCAGGCGGGTGGCCGGTTACCTGGACCCCTTGAGCCACCACCCGGCCCACGTCCTGGCGGGGCTCGTGTTCGGGGTGCTGTTCGCGGTGGCCACGGCCCCGGGGGCGCGCTAGTCTGGGTTCCGGGCCTGCGGGTTCTGAAGGTCGATTTGCAGGGTTACTTCGGCGAAAGAAGGCGAGATGGGCGGGATCCTGCCCGGCATCAGCGGTCCTCAGGACATCAAGCACCTGACGGGTGATGAACTGACGCGCCTGTGCTCGGAACTGCGCGAACAGATCATCTCGTCGGTCTCGCGCACGGGTGGGCACCTGGGCGCGAGCCTGGGTGTGGTGGAGCTGACCGTGGCCCTGCACAAGGTCTTCGAGTCGCCGCGCGACAAGATCGTCTGGGACGTCGGCCACCAGGCCTACGGCCACAAGCTGCTGACCGGTCGACTGGCCGGCTTCGATACGCTGCGCCGCCGGGGCGGAGTCTCCGGCTTCCCGAAGCGCAGCGAAAGCGAGCACGACACCTTCGGCGTCGGGCACGCCTCGACGGCGATCAGCGCCGCGGTCGGCTACGCCGCGGCGCGGGATGCGCGCGGGGATACCCATTCGGTCGTGGCCGTGGTCGGCGACGGCGCCCTGACCGGCGGGCTTGCCTACGAAGGCCTGAACAACGCCGGGCAGCTGGGCACGAACCTGATCGTCATCCTGAACGACAACAAGATGAGCATCTCGCCCAACGTGGGCGCCATCTCCAAGTACCTGACGCGCATCACCAGCGGTCGCCACTACGTGCGCCTGGAAGCCGACGTCTGGGACCTGCTCGGCAAGATGCCGCGCGGCGGCAAGGCGCAGAAGCTGGCCGGCCGCATCAAGGAGAGCCTGAAGCAACTGGTGGTGCCGACCATCCTGTTCGAGGAGCTCGGCTTCAAGTACTACGGCCCGCTCGACGGCCACGACCTGCCGGTGCTCATCGAGACGTTGCAGGCGGTGCGGCAGCTGAAGGGTCCCATCCTGATCCACCTGATCACGGAGAAGGGCAAGGGCTACCATTTCGCCGAGCAGGACGACCAGCGCTACCACGGAGTGGGCAAGTTCGACAAGTCCGAGGGCATCAAGGTCGTGACGCCGGCAGTGCCTTCGTACACCGATGTGTTCGGCGAGACGATGTGCGAGCTGGCGGCCGCCGACCCGCGCGTGCACGCGATCACCGCAGCCATGCCGTCGGGCACCGGCCTCGACCGCCTGCGTGAACTGGAGCCGAAGCGCTGCCACGACGTGGGCATTGCCGAGGGCCATGCCGTCACTTTCGCAGCCGGCCTGGCCTGCGACGGTGCGCGGCCGGTCGTCGCCATCTACTCGACGTTCCTCCAGCGCGCGGTGGACCAGATCATCCACGACGTGGCGCTGCAGCACCTGCCGGTGGTGTTCGCCGTGGATCGCGGTGGCGTCGTCGGCGAGGACGGCCCCACCCATCACGGCGTGTTCGACCTGACCTTCCTGCGCATGGTGCCCGGCATGATGGTCATGGCGCCGCGCGACGAAGACCAGTTGCGGCACATGCTGGCGACGGCGCTGGCGCGCGAGGACGGCCCCAGCGCGCTGCGCTATCCGCGCGGCGCCGGGCTGGGCGTGGCCCTCGACGGTCCGCCCGTGCCGCTGCCCGTGGGCCGCGGCGAGACGCTGCGCGGAGGCGGCGATGCCTGCCTTCTGGCCGTCGGCACCATGGTGCAGGCGGCCCTCGGTGCAGCGGAACTGCTGGCGCGTCGCGGCTGCGAAGTCGAAGTGGTGGACATGCGGTTCATCAAGCCGCTCGACGCGGCGCTGCTGGCCGACGTCTGGCGGCGGCATCGCGAGGTCTTCACGATCGAGGAGAACACCGTCGTGGGCGGGTTCGGGGCCGGGGTGCTGGAGTGGGCTGCCGAACACGACGAGGCCCATCCGCCGCATGTGAGTTGCCTGGGCATCCCCGACGCGTTCCAGGAACACGCGACCCGGGCCGAGCTCCTGGCGGGCATGGGGCTGGATGCCGCCTCGCTGGCCGACCGCGTCGTGGCGCGGCTGGCCGAGTCGCGCCTCGGCGATGCCGACGGCGCCGGGAAGCGCGCCGGGAGCGCTTCGTGATCGCGGACGCGGCCGCGGCCGCTCCCCGCGCCATCGGGCTGTTCGGTAACGCCTCTAAAGCCGACCTGCCGCCGGCGATCGACGCGGCGCTGGTGGCCTGCCGTTCGCACGGCGTGGAATTGCTCGCGGCCAGTGAGCTGGCCGGTGTGGTGCCGCCGGAGGTGAAGGTGCTCGACGCGGCTGCGCTGGTCGAGGCTGCCGACGTGATCGTCGCCTTCGGCGGCGACGGCACGATGCTGCGCGCGGCGCGGGCTGTCGGCGGGACGGAAGTGCCGCTCCTCGGCGTGAACCTGGGCTCGCTCGGCTACCTGACCGACATCCCGCTGCCCCAACTGGACCGGGCCTTCGCCCAGCTGGCGGCCGGCGACTTCCACCTCGAGGACCGCTCGCAGGTGAGCTGCCGCGTGGACCGTAACGGCCGCGAGCAGGGTCGCCTGACCGCGCTCAACGACCTCGTGATCAACATGGGCCCCATGCCCCGCGCGATCGAGATGGAGCTGCGGCTCGACGGGGACTCGCTCGGGCATTTCCTGGGCGATGGCGTTGTCGTGAGCACGCCCACCGGTTCGACCGCCTACAACCTCTCGGCCGGCGGTCCCATCTGCCAGTCTTCCGTGCCCTGCCTGCTGATCGCGCCGATCTGCCCGCACGCCCTGGGCATGCGCCCGCTGGTGGTGCCCGAGCCGACGCTGATCGAGATCATCCTGCTGCGCACCGGTGAAGGCGCCGTCCTGACCGCCGACGGCCAGGAGACCTGCGTGCTGGAGGACAACGACCACCTGGCGTTCGAGCTGGCGGAGGCCCGTGTGCGCCTGGTGAAGTTCCCGCAGAGCAGCTTCTACCGGGTGATGCGGCACAAGCTGAACTGGGGTGGCCCGCGGCGGCGGGAACGGAAGGGGCGCTGAATGCTGCGCGAGTTGAGGATCGCCCACCTGGCGCTCGTGGACGAGGCGGTGCTGCCGCTGGGTCACGGCCTGACGATGCTGACCGGCGAGACCGGCGCGGGCAAGTCGCTCGTCGCCGGCGCGCTTCGCTGCTGGCCGGCGGCAAGGCCGACCCGAAGCTGATCCGCGAGGGCGAGGAACTGGCGTGGGTCGAGGGCGTCTTCGACCTGGAACAGAACGAGGCGGCGCTGGCCGCCTGCGCGGGGCTCGGTGTGCGCGTGGGCAGCGACGGCGTCCTCGTACTGCGCCGTGAACTGCGGCGCGAGGGCCGCGGGCGCGTGCTCATCAACGGGCTGGTGTCCTCGCAGGCGCTGCTCGAGGACATCGGCGGCCGGCTTGTCGCGATCCAGAGCCAGGACCAGCAGCGTCAGTTGGCGCGGCCTGCTTTTGCGCGTGAGTTCCTCGATGCCGCGCTCGGCCTCGACAGCGAGCTGGCAGCGGTGCGCGCGGCGGTGGCGGCGCACCAGGCAGCGGCCGCGGCGCTGGCCGGCCGGCAGCGCGAGGTCGACTTCGCGCGCAGGCAGCAGGAGATCTGGAGCTACCAGCACCGCGAACTGGTGGAGATGCGGCTTCGCGAAGGCGAAGCGGAACAGCTCGACGAGGACCTGGCCGTGGGGCGCAACGCGCGTGGGCTGCTGGAGGCGGCGGGGCGCGCGCTGCAGGACCTGAGCGACGGCCAGCCGGCTGCCGATGCCTTGCTGGGCTCGGCGGAGAAGGCCCTGGCACCGCTCGAGCAGACGAGTGCGCGGCTGGGCGCTGCCCTGCGCCTGGTGCGGGACGCCGAAGAGGCGGTCGGCGAGGCCGCCGCGGACCTGCGCCGGTTCGTTGACGGGCTGGACATCGACCCCACGCGCCTGGACGAGTGGGAAGAGCGGCGCGCGCAGTACCAGTCGCTGTGCCGCAAGTACCAGCGGGACGTGCCGGGCCTGATCGCGCTGCGCGAGGAACTGGCACAACAGCTGGATCGGCAGCGCAGTTCGGTGGACGACCTGCGCGTCCTCGAGGACGGGCTGAAGGCGGCCGCGGTGGAAGCCGCGACGGCCGCCGCGGCGCTTCGCCAGAGCCGGCGCGACGGGGCGCCGAACGTGGCACGGAGGGCCGCCGAGTTGATCCGGCCGCTCGCCCTGCCCGACCTGGAACTGCGCTTCGAGATCGAACCCGACCTCTACGCGTCTGGGCCCATCGAGCTGGACGGCAGCCGTTGCCGGCTGACCGGCAATGGCGCCGACCTCGTGCGCCTGCGCGTGCGCACGAATCGCGGCGAGGCGCCCGGCGAGGTGGGGGCCATCGCCTCGGGCGGCGAGCGGTCCCGCATCTGGCTGGGGCTGTCGGTGCTGGCCGACCGGCAGGCGGAACGGCCGCTCCTGCTCTTCGACGAGATCGACTCGGGGCTGGGCATGGACAATGCGCGACCGGTGGCGGCGCTCCTGGCCCGGCTGGCGGAGGGACGCCAGGTGATCTGCATCACCCACCTGGCCACCGTCGCGGTGAAGGGTGAAAGGCACTGGGTGGTACGCAAGGCCGCTCGCGGCCGCCGGACCGTGCTGGCGGTCACCGAGGTGACGGCGGAAGAACGCGTGCAGGAAGTGGCGCGGCTGCTCGGAGGCAGCGTCACCAGCGCCGGCCCGCCGGCGGCGCAGGTTGCCTACGCGCGCGAATTGCTGGCCAAACCGGCCACGAGCCCGGCAACGGGCATTTGACTGTCGGGGCCGCAAGCCCCATTATACGGCACCAAGGTGCGCCCGTAGCTCAGTGGATAGAGCGTCTGCCTCCGGAGCAGAAGGCCGTGAGTTCGAGTCTCGCCGGGCGTACCACTCCAACCCTGCGTCGTGAGTCATGATCACCCTTCTGTTGCGCGTTTTCCTGTTCCTGGCCGTGCTGATGTTCGCCCGTGGCATTTACCGCGCCTGGCGCGTGGAATCGTCCCGCGGACGTGAGCGCCGGCAGGCGGCCGAGTCCGGCCGGTACACCAACCTGTCGGACCAGGATGTCAGCGATGCTGATTTCGAAGAGATCCCCAAGGACAAGTGAACGGTTCCCCGGTCGCTTCGGCGACGGTGCGCCGGGCGACTTCCCGTTGCGCCAGTACCTGCGCCTGCGCGAGGACCTCAGCGTGCGCACCGTGCACGCCGTCTTGACGGCCATGTTATTTATTTTGATTATCGTATTCGGCAAGACGTTCGACAGCCTGTTCCGCATCCACGGGGCCGGCCTTAACCCGTGGTACCGGCGTGGGGTGGTGGTCCTGGTCGTCATCTTCGCCCTTTCGGTCTCGCGCCGTTTATATTATAAATTGGTGGAAATGCGTCAGATACGACGAGAGATGAGCGAATTGCGAGCGGGCTTCCGTCATGCGGGGGATGACGACGGGACGCCCGACCCGGAAAGTCGTCACGGCGGTTAAGTCCGCACCGGAACTGCCGATAGATCGAGTCAGCAAAACAATCGCCCGGCCGACGCGGATCCCGCGGCGCCGGGCGGAACCGTGCCTTACCGTCCAAGAGGTGTCCCATGCAGCAGGCTCTTATCCAGAAACTGCAGAACCGCAAGGCGCGCCTGAGCGTGCTGGGCCTCGGCTATGTCGGCCTGCCCCTGGCCGTCGCCTACGCCAAGGCCGGATTTGAAGTTGTCGGCTTCGACCTGTCGGCCGAGAAGGTCGAACAGGTCAACCGGAAGCGCAGCTACATCATCGACATCAGCGATGCCGAGCTGGCCGAGACGGTCAAGCCGGGCGGGCTGCGCGCGACGACGGACTTCTCCGAGCTCGCGAACGTCGACGCCGTGAACATCTGCGTGCCGACACCGCTGAGCAAGACGCGCGACCCGGACATCTCGTACATCCAGTCCGCCGTGGCGTCCATTTCGGCCGGGATGCATCCGGGCATGCTCGTGATCCTGGAGAGCACGACTTACCCGGGCACCACCGAGGAAGTCATCCTGCCGATCCTCTCGAAGGACGGCCTGCAGGTGGGCAAGGACTTCTTCCTGGCGTTCTCGCCGGAGCGGGTCGACCCGGGCAACGCGCAGTACACGACGATCAACATCCCGAAGGTCGTGGGTGGCGTGACGCCGGCCTGCACCGAAGTGGCGAAGACGCTTTACAGCCAGGTGATGAACAAGGTCGTGCCCGTGTCGTCGGTGCGCGTGGCCGAGACGGTCAAGCTGCTGGAAAACACCTTCCGCAGCGTGAATATCGCCATGGTCAACGAGCTGGCGCTGATGTGCTCGGCCATGGACATCGACGTCTGGGAAGTGATCGCCGGCGCCTCGACCAAGCCCTTCGGCTTCATGCCGTTCTACCCGGGCCCGGGTCTCGGCGGCCATTGCATCCCCATCGACCCGTTCTACCTGTCCTGGAAGGCCAAGCAGTACGGGTCCGAGGCGCGCTTCATCGAGCTGGCCGGCCAGGTCAACGGCGCCATGCCGAAGCACGTCGTGAACCTGACTGCGCTCGCGCTCAACGGTCGCAAGAAGGCGATCAACGGCAGCCGCGTGCTGGTCGTGGGCGTAGCGTACAAGCCGGCCATCGACGACATCCGCGAGTCGCCCGCGCTCGACATCATCGAGCTGCTGAACAAGGCGGGCGCCGAGGTGTCGTGGTACGACCCGCACGTGCCGGCGCTGCCGGCGGGCATCCACGGCAAGCAGCTGACGGACTGGTCGAAGGCCGGCCTGGCCGGCTACGACGTGGCGGTCATCGTCACGCCGCACCCGTCCGTGGATCACAAGGTTCTGCTCGGCGCCGGGCCGCTGGTCGTCGACACCCGCAACGCCCTGAAGGGCGAGCGGCATCCCGACCTGACGCGGCTCTAGGCGAGCGGGAGGACACGCAATAATGACCCGATACCTGGTGACAGGCGGCGCGGGCTTCATCGGTTCGCATGTGGCCCGGGCGCTCGCCGCCGCCGGTCACGAGGTGGTGGTCCTCGACAACCTGTCGACGGGCCGGCGCGAGAACCTTGACGGCGCGACCGGCAATCTCGAGCTGGTGATCGGCAGCATCACCGACCTGGACACGGTCGAGCGCTGCTGCCGCGGCGTAGACTGCGTCTTCCACCAGGCGGCGTTGCCGAGCGTGCCGCGCAGCGTGGTCGATCCGCTGGCCAGCAACGAACACAACGTGGGCGGCACGCTGCGCGTGTTCTGGGGCGCGCATCGGCAGGGCGTGCGTCGCGTTGTGTTCGCGGCCAGCAGCTCGGTGTACGGCGACACTGTCGAACTGCCCAAGCACGAGGGAATGCCGCTGCGGCCGATGTCGCCGTACGCGGTGAACAAGTGCGTGGGCGAGATGTACGGCGCCGTCTTCAACAACCTCTATGGCCTGAGCACGATCGGCCTGCGCTACTTCAATGTCTTCGGGCCGCGCCAGGACCCGGAGAGCCAGTACGCAGCCATAATGCCGAAGTTCATCACCGCGTTTCTCGAGGACCGGGCGCCGGTGATCCACGGCGACGGCTCGCAGTCGCGCGACTTCACGTTCATCGACAACGTCGTCGAGGCGAACGTGGCGGCCTGCGCGGCGCCGGCCACCGCCGGCGGGCGTTCGTACAACATCGCGCTGGGTGGCCGCATCTCGGTGACCGACCTCTGCCTCAGGATCAGGGACCTGGTGGGCTCGCAGGTGGATCCCACCTACGACGCCGCGCGGGCCGGCGACGTCAAGCACTCCCAGGCCGATGTGAAGCTGGCGCGCGAGCATCTCGGCTATATTGGCCAGGTGGATCTGGAAGAGGGATTGCGCCGTACCGTGGAATGGTACCGTGCGCAGGCCCTCGGCGGCGGAAAGGCGTGACGATGAGGATGCGTACGACTGAGGGACGCCGGGCACTGGCGCTGGCCATGCTGGCGATGATGGCGCTGGCTGCGAGCGGTGCGGGCGCCCAGACGGCCGCGGCGGGAATCCGCCCGGGCGAAGTGCTGCAGATGGTGATCCCGGGACGCCCGGACCTGGACCGCGCCCTGGTGGTCGCGGGCGACGGCACCGTGGATATCCCGCAGGTGGGCGAAGTGCGGCTGACCGGGCTCACGCTCGGCGAGGCCGGCGTGCTGCTCAAGCAGCGCCTGCGGCTCATCGCACCGACGCTCGACTCCGTCGAACTGACCCGGACCGAGGCGGCGACCTTCCGTGTCTATGTCATCGGCCAGGTGGGCCACCCGGGCGTGCACGAGTTCACGACCCATCCCACGGTGTGGGACGTGATGCGGGCCGCGGGCGGGCCGCTGCGCGCAGCCGACCTGCGCGAAGCGCGCGTCATCCGCGAGGTGGACGGCACCCCCAGCACGATTCCCATGGACCTGTCCGGCATGCTCGAGGGCGAGGGCTTCCCGACCGGGACCCTGCAGGACGGGGACACGCTGGTGATCCCGACGTTGCCGGACGGCGTGTCGGGCGTGCCTTCGAACCGCGGCGTGAAGGTGTTCGGCGGCGTGGCGGTGCCTTCGGTGGTGCCCGTCGACGGTCCCACACGGCTGATGGACGTCCTCATGCTGGCCGGTGCGCCGGTCGTCGATGCAAACACCAAGAAGATCTGGTGGGTGCATTCCGGCAGCGGCAGCGACGAGGCCCAGCAGGTGAACCTGCGCCTGTTCCTGGAGAAGGGCGACCTGGCGGGCAACCCGCTGATCCATCCCGGGGACACGGTGCAGGTGATGATGTCGCGCCCGGGCAAGCTGCAGACGAGCCTGGCCTTCCTGCTGGGAACGGCCGCGACGGTCGCGGCGGTCTATGTGGCGCTGAACCAGGGTAACTAGACCGCGGCCATCGCGGGGAAAATCTGCGGGCGGCTCAGCGGACGGCTGGGCCGCCCGCCTCGTTTCGCGTCTCGAGCAGCAGGCGCCTCGACGGCCCCCAGAACGCCAGGCCGACCGCCACGGCCAGCCAGAGCGTGAAGATGCGGATGATCAGGGCCGCCGCCCCGGCCGTCGCACTGGGCACGGCGAGGCGTCCCAGCAGCCAGACGATGGTGGCCTCGGTGCCGCCCAGGCCGCCGGGCAGGAAGCTGAGCGAGCCCACCAGCGTACCGGCGGCGTAGACGAAGCAGGCCTGGCCGAGCGGCACGTCAAGGCCCAGGCCACTGCAGACTAGCCACAAACCTGCGCATTCGCAGGCCCAGGCCGCGGTCGACAGGGCAACGGCCCAGGCCGCCTCGGCTGGTCCCAGCAGGCGCCCCAGGGTATGGGTGGCGCCCTGCAGGCCTTCGCGGTGGCGGGCCAGCTGCGGTCGGGCGGCCAGCCGGGCCAGCAGGCGGTCACGCACGGGCCGCACCTGGAACAGCGCCAGCAGCACCGGCACGGCAGCGGCGGCGACCAGGCCGCCCGTCAGGCCGACCAGGGGCCCCGGCCAGAAGGTCAGCCCCACCGCGGCCAGGAGCAGCACCCCGAGGAAGTCGTAAATCCGCTCGGCCAGGACAATGGGCACGCCGCGGGCCAGGGGCACGGCGAAGCGCTCGCGCAGCAGGCCGGCCTTGAAAACCTCGCCGATCTTGCCGGGCGTGATCACCATCAGGTACGACGAGAAATAGAGAATGAGTGACGAAGGCAGGCCGATGCGGATGCCCAGGCGGCGCAGGAAGATCTCCCACCGCAGGAATCGCAGCAGATAGTTGCCCAGCGAGAGGCCGGCCAGCGGCGCCAGCAGGTGGCCGGGGAAGGCGCCCAGGTGGTCCCGAAGGTCGTCCCAGCCGATGATGGCGGCGCCGACCACGTAGATGACCGCGGTCGCTGCGACCACGAGGAAGGTGCGGGCGATCCATTGGCGGGGCGGACGCACGGGGCTGTCGCCTTTCCATTCCACAAAACCCATTGACGACACGTGACTTACAGAACCCGTCAATTATGTGGGATACCGTGCCCGGAAGCAACCGGTAAGCCAATTCGGGCCATCGGGACCCGGGATACAATAAATAAAATCATTGTTGCCAACCTGACTCCCAAGGTTTACAATGATCAAGTCGAGAAAAAGCGATCTGGTCCGGGACCGGGGGGCCCTGGCCGAAAGTTCGGGTCGCTTTCACACTATCCAGCTTCGGCATCCACGGATGGCGCCGAGAGCGCACAACGGTGAATACCATGTCAAACAGGCCGATGGGTGGAGGCGACGACATCGCACAGCTGGGGGCCACCGCAATGGTGGCGGGTCCCGGTGCTGCGGCGGCTCTGTCAGCTCCCTTGACCAGTGCGATGCCCGGCGAAGGACTCGCCGCGGTCCCCGCCTATTCCGGCACGCTGCGGCTGCCGAGTTCCGTGTTCCTGGTCGCCAAGCGCGGCTTCGATGTCAGCGTGGCCCTGCTGGGCCTGGGCGTCTTCGGCCTCGTGCTGCCGCTGCTGGCCCTGATCATCAAGCTCGATTCGCCCGGCCCGGTGTTCTTCGCGCAGGAGCGCGTGGGCATCAATCGCCGGCGCACGCGCGCGGCGCACGACGGGCCGGACCGCCGCAAGGTGCTGCAGCCCGGTCGCCCCTTCCGCGTGATCAAGTTGCGCTCGATGGGCGTGCAGGCCGAGGCCGGCGGTCCCCAGTGGGCCACCAAGAACGATGTGCGTGTCACGCGCGTCGGCAAGTTCCTGCGCAAGACGCGCCTCGATGAAGTGCCGCAGTTCCTGAACGTGCTGCGCGGCGAGATGAGCATCATCGGCCCGCGCCCGGAGCGCCTGGTGTTCGTGCGGCAGCTGGAGAAGGAGATTCCCTTCTACCGCGACCGCCTGCTGATGCTGCCCGGCATCACCGGCCTGGCGCAGGTCATCAACGGCTACGACGACGGGATCGAGTCGGTGCGGCGCAAGATCGAGCTGGACCGGCAGTACATCCACTCGGCGGGCTTCATCCAGGAATTCAAGATCCTCCTGGCGACCGTGAGCGTGGTGCTGAAGGGCGAGGGCGCGCGCTAAGCCAGGGTCGAGGCGGAAAATCAGGGACCGCGCTTCGGCGCGGTCCCTTTTTCATGCGCCGGCATCGCCGCAGTCCGATTTCCGTTGCCCTTGCCTGACCCGGGCGGCGGATGCATAATGCCCCTGTGCGGGCGCCCTGAGCGCGCCCCGGAATCCGACCCGTGAACTCCCGCAAGGACCGCATGAAGCCCCTCATCCTGGTCATCGATGACGAAGAGGCGATCCGCCTGTTCCTGGAGTCGACGCTCGAGGACGAGGGGTACGAGGTGCGCACGGCCGCCTCGGGCGGCGAGGGTCTGAGCGAGGCGTTCGCCCGCGTGCCGGACCTGGTCCTGCTGGACCTGATGCTGCCGGACATGAGCGGGCTGCAGGTGCTCGGCACGCTCAAGGAAAAGCTGCCCCACCTGTGCGTCATCATGCTGACCGCCTACCGCGAGGCGGACTCCGCCGTCAAGGCGATGAAGCTCGAGGCCTTCGATTACGCGACCAAGCCCATCCAGCTGAAGAGCCTGATCTCGGTCGTCAGCAAGGGGCTTGAGGCCACGGCCGATGCGCGCGACCGCTACCGTCGCCTGACGCAGAGCGACCTGTTCGGGGGCATCGACGACGTGGTGCCGAGCCAGTCGCCGGCGATGATCGACGTCTACGACACGGTGCGGCGGATCTCGGCGGGCGGCGGCAGCACGGTGCTCATCGACGGCGAGTCGGGCGTGGGCAAGGACGTGGTGGCCAACCTGATCCACCGCACGTCGCCCCGGCGCGATTTCCCGTTCCTGGACGTCAACTGCGCGGCCCTGCCCGAGAACCTGCTCGAGAGCGAGCTCTTCGGCCACGAGAAGGGCGCCTTCACCGACGCCGTGGCCCAGAAGCTGGGCCTGCTGGAACTGGCCAACGGTGGTACGCTGTTCCTGGACGAGATCGGTGAGATGGCGCTCACGGTGCAGGTGAAGCTGCTGCGGGTGCTGGAGAAGATGGTCTTCCGCCGGGTGGGTGGCCTGCAGGATGTCGGGGTCGACGTGCGCATCGTGGCGGCCACGAACCGCAACCTCGCATCGCAAGTGAAGGCAGGGACTTTCCGCGAAGATCTCTACTATCGCCTTAACGTGGTGCGGCTGTCCGTGCCGCCCCTTCGTGCGCGGTCCGAGGACATCCTGCCGCTGGCCGAGTTCTTCCTGGGCAAGTTCAGCAGTCGCTTCAAGAAGAACTTCAAGCGATTTGACGATGAGACGGCCCGGCAACTGGTTGCGTATCATTGGCCCGGCAATATCCGGGAGCTGCGCAACGTGATCGAGCGCGCGGTCCTGCTCGAAGAGGGGATCTCGCTGACGGCAGCGCAACTGCGCCTGGGCAGCGAGCCGGACGCCGGCGGCAACGACCTGCCGGCGGCATTGAACGATGTCCTGACCGGTCCCTGGCCGGAAGACGGTGTGGACCTGGAGCAGATCGTAGCGCAATTCGAGGAAGCGCTGGTGCGGCGGGCCTTTGCTGCCGCCAACGGCAACCAGAGCCTGGCCGCGCGCCTGTTGAGGCTGAATCGCGACAAGTTCCGCTATCGGCTGCGGCAGTACGGGATACGGTCATGAACGGCTATGCACACATCGCAAGGCGCAGCCTGCGGCCCGCGGTAATCATGGTCCTGCTCGCAGCCGCGCTGTGGGCTGTGGCCGGGTGCGGCGTCTACACCGCCAGCAGCGGGCGCGTCGAGGAAGACCGCAAGCGCGTGTTTGTGGCGTTCCTGGAGAACGACACGCCCGAGGCGAACATCGGCGTGGAATTGACCGATGCCATCGTGCGGTCGCTGCAGGAGGACAACACGCTGAAGGTGGTGGGCGAGGAGGTGGCCGATTCGGTCATCACCGGCAAGGTGACACGCTACCTGCTGCGCGAGATGGCCACCCGTCCCGACCTGACGGTGAACGAGTACCAGGTGCAGATCGCCGTGTCGCTGACGTTCACGATCAAGAAGACGAACGAGACCATCTTCGAACGGCGTACCTTCAACGGCTCGGGGAACTACGTCTTGAACGATCCGCAGGGCACCACCGAGCAGTCGGCGCGCGCCGAGGCGGCGGCCGAGATCGTGCGCGATATCCTCGCGCAGGTCGTGGAGGACTGGTAGATGGCGCAGCGCCCAGGACAGCGCTCAGGACAACGCTCAGGGCGCGGAGAAACGGCTGATCCCGGTTTCCAGGACCTCGTGCGCGAGGACCTGAAGACCGGGAAGTTCCGCCCGGTCTATCTCCTGGCCGGCGAGGACATCCTGCGCGTCGAGGGCGTGGTTGAGAAGATACGCAAGGATGCGCTCGGAGAGAGCGGCGCCGCCTTCAATTACCACGTCTTCCGCGGCGACCAGACCCCCATCGCCCGCGTCATCCAGCAGGCGCTCGCGCTGCCGATGCTCGGCAAGCTGCAGGTCATCTGGCTGAAGCACGCCGAGCAGTGCGTGGGCGATGCCGACGGCGCTGCCGCCGTCGAGAAGTACCTGGCGCGGCCGGTGCCCGAGACCATCCTCATCATGTCGTCGGACAAGGCGGACAAGCGCAAGCGTTGGGTGAAGCTGTGCCAGTCAGAAGGCTGGTACTTCGACTTTTCGCCGCCCACCGGCGACGCCCTCATGCAGTGGGTCCTGAAGGCCGCGCAGAAGGAAAGCCTGCCGCTGGCGCCGGACCAGGCGCGCCTGCTCGTCGAGCTGGTCGGCGGCGACCTGATGAGCCTCAAGAGCGAAATCGACAAGCTGGCCCTCATGTGCGAGGACCGCGGCCGCGCGCTGTCCGCCGACGAACTCGGCGAGATCATCATGGACCAGGCCGCGCTCGAGGGTTACGAGATCACCGCGGCGCTGGAGCCCGGGCGCGCCGCCGAGGTCCTCCGCACCTGGTTCCGGCTGGCGGAGTGGGGGCGCAGCGCCCATGAGATAGCCCCCCTGCTCCTGGCCCGTATCCGCAAGGGGGCCCTCCTGGCCGCCTGCCGCGACGAAGGGCTGCGCGACGGCGAAATAGCCTCGCTCAGCGCCCAGAACCCCTACAGTTTCCGCTTCCTGGAACCCATGGTCCGCGGAATGGGCCTCGAAGGCCTGTCGCGCGGACTGGAAATCGCCTTGGACGCCGATCGCCGGTTGAAGGGCTCGCCGCTCAAGCCGGAGCTCGTCGTCGAGAAAACCATCCTCGAGTTGTGCCGCGAACCGGACGGTCGACGCCCGGCGGCGGCACGTCCCCGAAAGGACTGAACGATGTCGACCACGCTGCGCGAATTCACCGACGCCGATTTCATGTCATCCGTGATGCACAACCCGCAGCCGGTGCTCGTCGATTTCTGGGCGCCGTGGTGCGGACCCTGCAAGGCGCTGACGCCGACCATCGAGAAACTCGCCGGCGAGTTCGCGGGCCGGGTCATCGTCGGCAAGATGGACATCCAGGCCCAGCCGCAGGCCGCCGGCGAACTGGGCATCCGGAGCATCCCGGCGCTGCTGTTCTTCAAGGGCGGGCGCGTGGTCGATTCGTTGATGGGCGTCGTGAACGAGGGCAAGATCCGCGACAAGCTGGAGGAACTGGCGGGCTGATCGCGGCGCTTTCCGCTTTGGGGCCCTTGATTGCTACTTAACATAATATACATTATGCGCAATTATTGAAGCGAGTCAGGCAAGGCGCTGGGAAACGGCGCCTTGCGTGCCTTCAGGCTGCGGCGGAAATTGCTGGTTCAGGACCCGAACGGGATCCGCTCGGCCAGCTCGTCGAGGTACGGCACGCGCCAGGTCTCCCCGAACAGCGCGCGCGTGAAGCCCATCACCGAGACGCCGAGGATGGCGACGAAGAACGCCAGCCTCAGGATGATGACGACCAGGAAGCCGAGCAGCGGGATGCGGCCGATGGTGCCGTCGATGATGAGGATGAAGAGGGCCCCCACGACCTCGACGAAGAGCAGGGCGAACCCCTGCCGGCAGTGGCGGTTGAGGAAGGGGCTGCGGCTGGTGCTGAGCATGGGCACCAGCACCAGGAACGACAGGTAGCAGATGGCGCTGAGCCAGCGGTCGCGGACCGGGATTTCCATGCGAGTCCCCCTGTGGTTCCGAGCGTCGCGACTCCAATGTAATGCGGCGCAGGCCGTACGCAAAGGCCCGGAGGTCGGCATGTTCGGCAGGAAAAGCAGCGCGGAACGATCGCGGAAGACCTCGGCCTGGGAAGGCGTGGATTACCTCGACCTGGTGCCGCGGCGGGTGGTGGAGGCCGCGCCCGCGGAGGCGGGCGGGACGGTGGCGCTGCTGGTCCCCCGCTATCGCGATGCGATCTGGGGGCGCCTCCTCCAGCCCCGTCTCGGTCCCGGCAAGCGGTTTGTGCGGGTGCCGCTTGAGGCGCGCGGCGCCGCCGTGTGGAACGCGACGGATGGCCGGCGGACGGTGCGCGACCTGGTTCCGTTCGTGAACGCCGTGGCGCCGGACGACAGCGAGGACCTGCCGCGCCGGGTCTGCCTGTTCGTTCAGGCCATGGTGGACAACGGTTTCATTGCCGTGGAGCTGCCGGGTGCCGGCGGTAGCGGCTCCCGCGACTGAGAATCGACCCGAATCGGATTTGGCATCCCCTTGTCGATATTTGATTTGCAATTAGGGCAATTGACTTCCCATTCCACTGTGTCATGATACCCCGTCATTCGCTGGCCGGGCTGCGGCCCAGGCGCGCGCGACCCCACACATGGTTGATGAGACGGTCCGCGGAGGCAATGCCGCGGCGTGCCAGGAGGTGAACGCCGAGCCGCCATGCTACAGTTCGCCTTGGATATCATCATCTTCTTTGCCCGGAACATGGTGGCCGCGTTTGCCCTGTTCTTCGGCGTGTGGCTGCTCGCCGGGCGGCGCCTGGACCTGTCGGGGCTGCGCCTGCGACCGGCCATCGTCTGGACGTTGTCGCTCGCCCTGGTGACGGTGTTCGCCGGCATCGCCGCCTGGTACGTGGGGCTGGAGGGCTTCGCGGGCGAGGTGGAGCCGGTGATCTCCACCCTGTCGTGGCTGGTCAGCCACGGTCACCCCCTCTACACGCCCTTCGACGCCGCCGAGCGCTACAGCGTCCTCTACGGTCCTTCCGTGTTCCTGACCAACGGCCTGTTCCTGAAGCTGCTCGGGCCGTCGCTGGTGTCGGTGAAGCTGGCTTCGGCGATCGCCGCGGTGGGCAGCCTGGTGCTGCTGTACGCGGCCATGGCGCGCCGCCGGCGCGACACCATGGCGGTGGCTCTGACGGCCGGCGCGGCGATGTATTTCTGGGCCCAGGGCTTCTCGGTGGCCGTGGTGCGCCCGGACGCGCTGATGTTGTTCGCACTGGCGCTGGGGCTGTACGGGGCGGCGCGCCTGCGGCTGCCGCTGGCGGTGCTGGTCGTCGCCGTGACCGCCGGCTTCGGCGTCAACCTGAAGCTGCACGGCATCCTCTATTTCGTGCCGGTGATGGCGGTGCTGGCGACGCGGTTCGGTCGCCGCGCCACCGTGACCTCGCTGCTCGGCGCCGGCCTGGTGGCGGCCCTGCCGTTCGCATTCAACGACCAGGTCTCGCTGGTGAACTACCTGGCCTGGGTGCGCAACGCCTCCCACCACGGCCTGTCCACCGAGTTCCTCTCGCTCGACCTCGGCTATGCCGCGGCGCTGGTGCTGCCGCTGGGCCTGGTGCTGGCGGTGGGCGGCTGGCGGCGCTGGCAGGGCACGCCCGAGGGCACGCTGCTGCTCTCGCTGGTGGCGGTGCTGCCGGCAACGCTGGTCCTGGCCTCGAAGCCGGGCGCCGGCATGGTGCACCTGATGCCGCTGGCCCTGCCGACGATCTACGTGCTGGGACGCCTGCTGCACCGCCTGCAGGACGTGGGCTTCGACTGGCGTCCGCGCACGCGCCAGGGCGCTCTGGTGGCCTTCGCGCTGACGCTGCTGCTGGCCGGCAGCGTGAACGAGTACCGCGCCGTGCGCCTGCTCGACTGGCAGTCGCGCCAGCTGCCCGACCTGGCCGACGACGTGCGTTCGATCATGAACGACTACGACGGCCTGTCCCTGGCCATGGCCTGCGGCGGCGAGAACAAGGCCTTCCTCAGCACGTGGCCGCGCGCCCTGCTCGCCTTCAGCGACAACCCGGTGCTGCTGGACCCGATCTCGGTGATGGATTCGTCGCTGTCGGGCCGCGACCTCTCCTCCTCCACCTACGACGCTATCCGCGAAGGCCGCATCTCGGTCTGGCTGGTCCCGCGTGGCCAGCGCCCGTTCCGCAAGGTGAACTGGTACGCCCCCACCTGCCGATCTTCCCCGACGACTTCGTCGAGCACTTCGAGAAGTACTATTCGCCGCGCGCGAAGTCGCGGTATTTCGATTTGTGGTTCTGGAACGGATTGCCGGGCGTGGCGGTGTTGCGCGGTGGCGGGGGTGCTGCGGAGGAATTGTTGGTGAGGTAGGAGCGGCGCCGGTACGAATGGTATGAATGTCTGCACATCGAAGCGCGAACTGTGACGAAACGACGATATTGAAAGCTGGGGCCAAGTGGCCCGATGGTGAGTGGTACCCCCGACAGGATTCGAACCTGCGGCCCCCAGATTAGGAATCTGGTGCTCTATCCAACTGAGCTACGGGGGCACCGAATCGATGGGCGCCGGCCCAATAATGGCCGGTCAGCCGAACCGCACAAGGGAAAACACCGGCGCCTCGACGAGCAGCTTTTCCCGCCCGGCCAGGAAATCCAACTCCACCAGGAACAGGAATCCGGCCACCGTGGCGCCCGCCTCGCGCACCAGTTGGGCGGCGGCCAGCGCGGTGCCGCCGGTGGCCAGCAGGTCGTCGACGATGACGATGCGTTCGCCGGCATGGAAGCTGTCGAGGTGGGCCTCGATGGTGGCGGTGCCGTACTCCAGGGCGTAGGTCACGGCGCGCGTGGCGGCGGGCAGCTTGCCGGCCTTGCGCACGAGCGACAGCGGCAGGCCCAGCTGCAGGGCCAGCGGGCCGCCGAACACGAAGCCGCGCGACTCGATGGCCGCCAGGCGATCGCAGGGCGCCGCTGCCAGCAGGCCGCGCAGGCCGTCGACGGCCGCAGCGTAGGCGGCCGGGTTCTCCAGCACGGGCGTGATGTCCTTGAACAGGATGCCGGGCTTGGGAAAGTCGGGCACGTCGCGAATCACCTGCCGCAGATCGATCGCCTTCATGCGCTGGCCTCCCCTGCCTACTTGAGCAGGCGGTCGGGAGCGACCGCCTTGTCGTTGCTCCGCAGCTCCACATGAAGGTGCGGTTCCTCGGATGCGGACTCGGGCGCGGCCGTGGCGCCGAGGACATCGCCCCGCAGCACGATCTGGCCGGGTTGCGCCGCGAGCGAGGCGGCGTCGAGCGGGGCCAGCACCGAGGTGTAGCTGCCGCCGTGCTCGAGAATGACCACGATGCCGACGCCGTCCATGGCCCCGGCGTGGCGCACGATGCCGCTGGCCGGCGCCGTGACCTTCGTGCCGGCGGCGCAGGCGATATCGGCGCCCGTGCTCGGCAGCACCAGCTTGCCCTGCTGGTAATTGCCGAAGGGGCGCACCGTGCGGCCGCCCTTGGGCAGCGGGCGGCTCCAGCGGACATCGCCGGGCTTGAGTCCCTTGAAGGCGTCGGGTACCGAGAGGTCCTGGCCGACATGGATCACGTCGCTCTTGAGGCCGTTGCTGCGCCTGAGGTGCGCCACGGTGGTGCCCAGCTTCCTGGCGACGAGCGACAGGCTGTCGCCCTTGCGCACCGTGTAGCGGGGCGTCTCCTGCGCGAGGGCCACAGCGACGCAGCAAGTGATGGCCAGGGCGAGGACAACCGCGCCCGGCTTCAAGTGCAATCTCGGCAAACGGGATGAAGTGGTCGGGGCGGAGAGATTTGAACTCTCGACCTCCTGCTCCCGAAGCAGGCGCGCTAACCGGGCTGCGCTACGCCCCGACCGAGGCAAACGGCTCTGATCTGCGCTCGTATGTCCTAGTGCCATAACGAGATGACCCCTGCGGACACGAGGCTGACCACGACGCCGGCGATCAGGACGCCAAGAATGATACACGGCAGGGCCAACCGCAAGGGGAGTTTGAACAGGTAGGCGGCAATGGCCCCGGTCCAGGCGCCGGTCATGGGCAGGGGAATCGCCACGAACAGGGTCAGCCCGATGCTTTCGTAGCGGCGGATGAGGTCGCTCTTGGCCTCGGTGCGCCTGAACAGCCAGGTGAAGAAACGGTCCATGGTGCGGAAGCGGCGCAGGCGGCGCTCGGCCGGGCCCAGCAGGACCAGGATGGGCAGGACGGGCACGCAGTTGCCGGCCACGGCCAGCAGCCAGATGGTCAGGCCATTGGTCATTCCCAGCGCGTAGCCGGCTGGGATGGCCCCGCGCAGCTCGAAGATGGGCAGCATCGCGATCAGGAAGACGGCCAGCGGTGGCGGCAGGCTGCCGAGGGCGGCAAGGATGTCTTCACGCATGGGAGCTCCCGTGGTCGTGGCCTGGGTTGGTGTCGGTGTCGGTGCCTGTTTCGGTGACAGCGTCGGGCGGCGTCTCTTCAGCCGGCGTCTCTTCAGTTGGCGTCTCTTGCACGCCCGGCAGCAGCGGCACGAAGCGGCACGAGACCGAGCGCTCGATCACCACTTCCTGCCCGCGGCGCTGGTACCGGTAGAGGATCTGCTCGCGGCCCTTGTCGACCGGCAGCAGAAGGTAGCCTCCTTCGGCCAGCTGGGCCACCAGCGCCGAAGGCAGGTGCGGCGCGCAGGCCGTCACGACGATGGCGTCGTACGGCGCCAGGTCGGGCGCGCCCTCGCGGCCGTCGGCGGCGCGCACCTCGACATTCGCATAGCCGAGGTCGGCCAGCAACTGTCCGGCGCGGCGCGCCAGCGGGGCCACGCGCTCGACGGTGACCACTTCGCGGCACAGCGTGCCCAGCACCGCGGCCTGGTACCCGGAGCCGGTGCCGATCTCGAGCACGCGCTCGTGCCCCTGCAGGCCGAGCAGGCAGCTCATGAGGCCGACGGTGAACGGCTTGCTGATGGTCTGGCCGAACCCGATCGGCAGGGCGCAGTCCTGGTGCGCGCGGTGGTGCAGCAACGCCGGCACGAAGCGGTGACGCGGCACGGCCTCCATGGCGCGCAGCACCCGGCGGTCGTCGAGGCCCGCGTCGGCCAGCTGCTCGCGCACCATGCGGCGGCGGGCGACGGCGAAGTCGTTCATCGGGCGCCGTCCCCCGGGGCCGGCGGCAGGCCGTCGCGCTCGAGGCCTTTCATCTCCTGGTGCAGCCCGTAGTGCGTCAGGTCGACGATGAGCGGCGTCAGCGAGACGAACCCCTCCTCCACCGCCGCGTAGTCGGTGCCCTGGTCGCGGCTCCAGGTGGGGCCCTGGCCCCCGATCCAGAAGTACGGCTTGCCGTGCGGGTCCACCTGGTCGGTGATCACGTTCTGGTAGACGCGATTGCCCAGGCGCGTGACGCGGATGCCGCGGATGCCTTCGATGGGCCCGTCGGGAATGTTTACGTTCAGCAGCGAGCCGCGCCGGAGCGGAAACGCGATGATCTCCGGCAGGCAGCGTCGCAGGAACTCGCGCGCGCCGCTGAAGTCGGTCGGGTGCCAGGCCGCGAGCGAGAACGCATAGCTGGGGATGCCGAACATGGTGCCTTCCATCGCTGCCGCGACGGTGCCCGAGTAGATCACGTCCTCGCCCATGTTCGGCCCGTGGTTGATGCCGCTCATCACGTAGTCGGGCGGGTCGGCGCGCAGGATCTTCTCCATGGCCACGAGCACCGTGTCGGTGGGCGTGCCGGTGACGGCGTAGCGGCCCGGCCCGTGCTCGATGATGCGCAGCGGCGACGTCAGCGTCAGGCTGTGGCTGCTGGCGCTCTGCTGGTCGTGCGGCGCCACCACGGTGATGCGGAAGCAGCCGAGCGAACGCACCGCGTCCTCGAGCACGCCGATGCCGTGGGCGTTGATGCCGTCGTCGTTGGAGATCAGGATGTGCTTCTGCTCAGCCATGGTTGCCCGTTCGCGTTGGTTCATCGATGGCGGAGCCGCGCGCGCGATCCCGCGTGAAGGCCAGCAGCGCCACCAGGCGCAGGAAGCGGCCCGTGTCCACCAGCGGCCGGATCGAACTGACCTGGTCGCCGTACACCGTGCTGATGGGCACGGCCCCGATGCGCGCGCCGCCGCGCGCCAGGCGCACCAGGATCTCGCTCTCGGCGTCGTAGCGCGTGGTCCGCAGGCGCAGGCCGCGCAGCTTCGCCACACGATACAGCCGGTAGCCGCTCTGCGAATCGGGAATCGTGCAGCCGGCCAGCCCGCTGATCACCCGGCTCGTGGTGATGTTCGTCCACTTGCGCAGCCAGGGCATGTTCGAGGTACTGGCCATGCGCGTGCCGACCAGCGCGTCCCACTCTTCGGTAGCTGCGGCGTCGAGGAACGCCTGCATCTCCCCCGGCAGGTGCTGGCCGTCGCTGTCGAGGGTGAAGACCCAGTCGAGGCCCTGCTCCTCCGCCCAGGCATATCCCGTTCGTAACGCCATCCCCTTGCCGAGGTTCCGGGGGTGGGCGATGACGTGGGCGCCCTCAAGCCGCGCGGTCTCGGCGGTGGTGTCGGAACTGCCGTCATCGACCACCAGGACGCTGACCTGCGGCTGGGCCCGGCGGATGTCGCCGATGACCTGCGGCAGGAAGCGCGCGGCGTTGAGCGCGGGAAGGATGGCGCCGACTTTCATGGGGCGTGTGCTGCTTCCAGGCCTGTCAGGGGTTCGATAGGACGTGAACGCAGAGACTAGCCTGCCGGGGCGGCGGGCGCAAGGGTGGCCGGCATGGGGCCTGCGGCCGGGCGGCCGGCTACCTCCAGGTGGCCTTCAGGCTGCCCCAGCTGATGGGCCCGGTGCCGACGACGCCGGTCCAGGACACGAGGTCATTGACGGGGCCGAGCTGGTGATGCAGCCACAGGGTGCGCGTCCAGTCGCGCCAGGGCTCGTCGGCACAGGTCAGCGTCAGGCGGACCACGATGACGTCGAAGACGCCGGCCGGTACCGTGCAGGTTTCCGGTCCGATCACCTCGCCTGCGAGCGTGACCTGAACCGGCGTCGCCTGCGGATCCCACGGAACGATGCCGGCGCTGCTGCTCCACTGGCGGCCGGTCTCCAGCGGGAAATCGAGATACTTCAGGGGAGCATCATAGGTCGTGATATCGGGGTCGGGCATGGCCGGCCCGCTGATGCCGAGGGACAGGTAACCGACATCGCCTTCGGCATCGACCTGGAAGACCTGCGACTCGCAGCCCCACGGTGCGCCGCCCATGCACAAGCTCCGGCTGAAGGCGGACGCCGTCGGCCCGTCGCCGATGACCACCGTGCCGTACGTGTATGCGAACGTGGGCCCGGCCTCGGACGGGAACCAGGGAACGGCGCGCACCGAACCCGGCGCAGCGGCCATTCCGACACACAGCAATGCGGTTATCGCGAAACGGGACGACATGGCGACCATTCTCCTTGTTGGGCGGGGTTACCGGGAACCGCCGGCCTCCGCTGTCTGCACCATCCTGAAGCCCGCGGAACCCGAGCCCCAGGCCCGTGCTGCCGAACGACAGGTGCGGGCGTAGCTGTACCAGTTGCCTCCGCGCACGACGTGTGCGGCCGCCGCCGGCACGCCCACCGGATCGCTGACATCGCCCTCATAGGGACCCATCCAGTCGTGGCACATCTCGGCCACGTTGCCGTGCATGTCATACAGTCCCCAGGCGTTCGGATGCTTCCGCGCCACCGACGTGATGTACGAACCGTTGCCACAGTACCAGCCCAGGGCATCCAGGCCCGTGTCGAGCGGCGCACAGTCGGGTTGCGTGAGTGGCCCGTTCGCCAGTGCGGTGGTGCTTCCCGCACGACAGGCGTACTCCCATTCCGCCTCGGTCGGCAGGCGGTAACCGGCGGCGCCGTAGGGACCAGTGCCGATGCACTGCCAGGTGGCGTGGTCGTAGGTGCGCGGCAGGCCCTGCCGGAGATTGAGCCAGTCGCAGCTGGCGGCGGCGGCCCTCCAGGTCAGGTACGTGACAGGGTGCTCCGGATACGGGCATGTGAAGACGCCATCGTTGAGCGTGAAGCCGAAGTGCTCGATGGGAAGCAGAACCGACCCGGAATCGTCGAGATTGTCGATCAGTCCGTCGGCGGTTTCCGATACATGGCCCTGATCAAAGGCCCACTGCAACAGGTCACGGTACTGCCGCGAGGTCATTTCGGTGGCTTGCATCCGGTAGTCGCGGGTCAACGTGACGAGGTGTTCCGTCTCGAAGGCCTCGCGGCCTGGTTCGTCGTCGGGACTTCCCATGCGGAACGTACCGGCAGGTATGTCCACGAACAGGCCCTGGGCGAACGTGTCGGTGGTTGCCGCGACCAGAGCCGACAACCCCGACCAGTTCCCGGCCTCGTCGCGCGTCCGCAGGGCGAAGTGGTGGGTGCTCGCCTCCCCCAGGCCGGCAACCTGGCAGGTCTGGACGGTGCCGCTGACGGCGGGAACAGGCACCGTGGCGACGGACACGGCGGCATCCCAGTTATCCGCAGTGATGGGTTGCACGGCGCGGCGCAGGTCATACGCCGTGGCGGTGCCGGCGGAGCCGTCGTCGCCGGGCGCGGTCCAGGCGATGGTGATGCTGACGGTGGTCGTCGCAGCCGCCACAAGTTCGCTGACCGCCGCGGGCGCCATGGTGTCGGGCGCCGCCACCGTGGCCGCCGCGAGCGCGTCCGAGAGCGCGGACCAGTTGCCGGCTTCGTCGCATGTGCGCAGCGCGAAATGGTAGGTGGTGCCGATGGTCAGCCCCGTGACGTTGCACGACTCGACCGTGCCGGCGATGCCCGGCACCGGCTCGCCCTCGACGCGTGTGGCTGCGTCCCAGTTGGAGGTCAGCACCGGCTGGGTCGCATATCGCAGGTCATAGGCGGCCGATGTGCCGAGGAGACCGTCGTCGCCGGGGGCCGACCAGGTCAGCGCGACGCTCGTCGTGGTGGTGGCGCCCAGGACCAGCGTACTGGCCGCAGGGGGCACGATGTCGCGCGCCGGATCGGTCGGCGCACTGTCCTGGCAGCCCCCCATGGCGGCAGCCAGAAACGAGGCCACGGCCAGGGCCAGGGCCGGGTTCACCTGTCGGATTGCCACGTCTCTCCACATGCCTTGCAGATCCGGAATACCGATGCCCGCATGACAATATGATACGATCATGAGGATGGAAGTTCAATGGAGTCGGCCATCCACCGCCTGCGGGTCACGGGCGCGGCTGGACGGCAAAAACGAAAACGAGCTGCCCGGCAAGGCAACCCGTTGCATCCGTGAGAAAAGTGGTCGGGACGGCGAGATTTGAACTCGCGACCCCTTGCCCCCCATGCAAGTGCGCTACCGGGCTGCGCTACGTCCCGACCGAGAGGTTCCGCGTGCCGGCCCGAAGCCGGCGGGGGTTCGCAGGAGGGGACAATCTAATACGGCGTCCGGGCGCGGACAAGGACCAATCCCCCGTGCGCGCACGGCCCCGCGACTCAGGCCTTGCCGGCCATCTTCTTGAGCGGCGCGGCCTTGGGCTGCTTCAATTGGCGCACGACTTCCAGGATCTCCTGCAACTCCGCGCGCACGAAGGCCAGGCGCTGCTCGGCGTCCATGGCCTCGAAGCCCATGGCCATCTGGGCCGGCTGGTTCGGGGCCGCTTCGGCGGCCTTCTCCTGGCGCAGGGCCTTGCGGGCGCCGGCGATCTTGAAGCCCTGGACGTAGAGCAGTTCCTTGATCGCCAGGACGCTCTCGATGTCCGACTGGCGGTACCGGCGGCTGCCGGCACGGGTCTTCTTGGGGTGCAGCGAGGGGAATTCCGATTCCCAGTAGCGCAGCACGTGCGCCTTGACGCCGCTGATGGCGGCGACCTCGCTGATCGAGTAGTAGAGTTTCTTCGGATAGTCCATCGGCGCGGCCATGTCCCGGATCTCCCCTGTCCGCAGATCCGCCAGGCGGTCGTACGCCCGCGCGGATCTAGTCCGTCTCGGCCCGCAGCTCCCGTTCCATCAACTCCCGCATCGCCTGCCGGGGCGGTTTTCCGGAAAATAGCACATCGTGAACCTGTTTGGTAATAGGAAGTTCGACATTGTGCTTCTCACCCAGCTTCAAGGCGGCCTTGGCCATTTCCACGCCCTCGACGACCTGCACCCACGAGGCCAGGATCTGGTCCGGGCTCTGCTCGCCGCCGGTGACGGCCTCGCCGAAATTGCGGTTACGGCTGTGGTGGCTGATGCAGGTGGTGATCATGTCGCCGATGCCTGCCAGGCCCGCAAACGTCTCCTGGCGGCCGCCCAGCGCGCGTCCGAGCCGGGACAGCTCCACCATGCCGCGGGTCATCAGGGTGCCCCGGGTGTTGTCGCCGGCGCCCAGGCCGTCGGCCATGCCCACCGCCAGGGCGATGATGTTCTTGAACGCCGAGGCGAACTCGACGCCGGGCATGTCGGTGTTCGTGTAGACCCGGAAGAAGGGCCCCGAAATCCAGGCCTGCCAATGGGCCCAGTCGACGCCCTCGTGCCCCGAGAGCACGACCGCCGTGGGCAGCTCGAGCGCCACTTCCTCGGCATGGCTCGGCCCCAGCAGTACGGCCACCGGGTGCGGGCCGGCCGGCGTGGCGGCGGCCAGCTCCTCCTCGATGATCACGCTCAGGCGCTTCAGCGAGCTGACCTCGAAGCCCTTGGCCAGGTTCACCACGGGCACGCCGGGCGGCAGCGCGCCGCTGAGGGCCACCTTGCCCATCACCTGACGGACAACCTGGCTGGGCACCACCACGAAGACGATGTCCGCGCGCACCAGCGCATCGTTCAGGTCCAGCGTGGCGCGAAGGTTCGGCGGCAGCACGATGCTGCCCAGGTAGTCCGGGTTGGTGCCCGTCTGGTTGATGCTGCGGACCTGCTTCTCGTCGATGCCCCACAGCACCACGCGTTCCCACTTGTGGCACAGGTGGCGGCCGAAGGCGCTGGCCCAGCTGCCGGTGCCCAGGATGGCGGCCTTGCGCGGCATGCATTCCATGACGGTCCTCCGATCAGGCGGCCGGCGGCGGGGGCGACGCGCCATCGCCCTTGTGGTGCCGGAGCTTGCCTTCAGTGCCCGCGCGCAGGCGGACCAGGTTGGCGCGGTGCCGCCAGATGACCCAGCCACAGACGCAGAAGGTGAACCAGATGATCGTCTTCGAGGTGTCCGGGCTCTGGCGCTCGAAGAACAGCACCGCCAGCGGCAGCACGCAGGCCGCGGCGATGCTGGCCAGCGACACGATGTGCGAGGCGAAGGCGACGATCGCGAAGACGATGACGGTGACGAGGATCGCGTACGGCTCCAGCACGGCGAAGGCGCCGCCGGTCGTGGCCACGCCCTTGCCGCCGTGGAAGCTGACGAACGGGCTGAACGTGTGGCCCAGCGAGGCGAACGCACCGGCAAAGATGCGGAACAGGTCGGGCGTGATGTTGAACGGCGTGGGTTCGCCGGCCTGCCAGCCATCGACCAGCATCGTCATCAGCCAGACCGCGGCCGCGCCCTTCGCCATGTCCAGCAGCAGGCAGGCCACGCCCCAGCGCGGTCCCAGCGTGCGGAATACGTTCGTGGCTCCGAGATTGCCTGAACCGTGATGGCGCAGGTCGATGCCCTTGACACTCTTGGCGATGATGAAACTGAACGGGATGGCCCCCAGGGCGAAGGCCAGAAGAAGGAACAGGATGAGCAGCATGGGTCCGTTTCCGGTCGGGGTCGGGAACGTCGTGACGGATGCTTCAGGAACGTCTTCCGAGCGTGCTTCCTAGTGCTTCTTCATCTTCACAAAAATCCGGTTGCCGGTAAAGCCGAATTCCTCGCGCAGCTTGTTATTGATGAACCGCAGGTAGTTCCGCGCAAAGAACTTGGGCTCGTTGACCGACAGGAGGAACGTGGGCGGCGCGCTCTCGATCTGGGTGCCGTAGTAGATCTTGCCGACCCCGCCGCCGTGCGCCCGCGGACCCTGGATCGCGACCACCTTCTCGAGGAATTCGTTGAGCTGGCCGGTGCTGACGCGTTTCTGCCGGCCCTCGTGCACTTCCCACACCGTCTCCATGATGCGGCCGGTGCGCTGGCGCGACTCGGCACTGACGGTGAACCAGGGCGCGTAGGTGAGGAACGGCACTTCGGTGCAGAACTTCTCCCAGTGCGCCAGGTGCGTGTTGGCGCCCTTGTCGCCGATCAGGTCCCACTTGTTGAAGATCACGATGCAGCCCTTGCCCGCGTCGTGGATCATGCCGGCGATCTTGGAGTCCTGCGTGACGGCGCCGGCCTCGGCGTCGACCACGAACACCGCCACGTCGCACTGCTCGAGCGCGCGCACCGTGCGCATGTTGCTGAAGACCTCGATGGCCTCCTGCACCTTCGACTTGCGCCTGAGCCCCGCGGTGTCGATCAGGCGGATGGTCTTGCCGTGCCACTTCAGGTCCGTGTTGATCGAGTCGCGGGTGGTGCCGGAAATCTCGCTGACGAGCGCCTCTTCACGGCCCACCAGGATGTTCAGCAGCGACGACTTGCCCACGTTCGGCCGGCCGAGGATCGCCACCTTGCAGTCGCAGGGGATCTCGAGTTCCTGCTTGGGGAAGCCCTCGACGACGATGTCCAGGAGGTCGCCCACGCCGCGACCGTGCAGCGCGCTGATGCCGAACGGTTCGCCCAGGCCCAGGGAGTGGAACTCGTAGAGGGCCAGGCGCTCGCCGTCGGTCTCCACCTTGTTGACGCACAGCACGACGGCCTTGCCCGCCTTGCGCAGGTCGCGCGCGATCGACTCGTCCCAGGCCATGGGGCCGACCTTGCCGTCCACCAGGAACAGCACCAGGTCCGCCTCTTCGATGGCTTCGCGGGCGATCTGGGTGACCTTCTCGTCGAAATCGCCGGTGGTCTCGCCGAACGGGATGATGCCGCCGGTGTCCAGCAACTGGAACGGGTGGCCCGCCCAGTCGGTGATCTCGGCGATGCGGTCGCGGGTCACGCCGGCCGTCTCGTGGACGACCGAGCGGCGCTCACCGAGGACGCGGTTGAAGAGCGTGGACTTGCCCACATTGGGGCGGCCGACGATAGCGACGGTGCGCAGGGGCAAGAGCGGACTCCCGGTCTGGAGGGACACCGACAGGGCCGCCGGGTCTGGTGGCGGCCAATGGGCCGCAGGCGCACAAGTTAGCCCAATT
The DNA here is from genome assembly GCA_016703265.1 of bacterium. Classification (NCBI taxonomy): domain Bacteria; species bacterium. Next base: position 247,344 of record JADJCK010000001.1, on the reverse strand, counting down.
GGCGCCAGAAATCAATGAAGCCGTCCTCTTCGCCGACGTGCAGCCGGTGGGGCTGTCCGACCGCCAGGTCGTCGAGTGTGAGGCCGTCGAGCGTCAGTCCGTCGGCGTTCAGCACGCGCGGGGACAGCACCACGTCGCGCACCGGGTTCGACGGCAGGGTCAGCAGCGCCCGGCGCAGGTCGCCGCCCGAAAGCAGCCCGGCCACCGTCACCGAGGCCCCGTAGAACGTGTTGGCCACCCCCACCACCTCGACCGGCGGGGCGCCCGCCGCCTCCATCACGGGCGTGAACTCGCGGCGCCAGGCGGTGGCCGCCAGCTCGCCCGTCAGCACCGTCAGGGGCCGGGTCGGCATGTCGCCGTCGGTGACGGCCCAGCCCAGCTCCTCGGCCCAGGTGTCACGCAGGCGGCAGGTCAGGCCGATGGCGTTGTCGATCTGCCAGAACTCGTCGTAGTCGGCGGCCGGCGGGAAGGGCTGCCCGGTCTGCAGGTAGAACTCGTCGCTCAGGTAGACGAAGCCGTAGCCCAGCTTTGCGCGCGCCTCCTGTTGCCAGCCGGCCACCTGGTCGATGGTGGCCGTGGCCACCGCCGGGGTGACCGGGTCGAGCTTCGTCAGGCCGTCGCGGTGGTTGCTCAGGCCCACCGGCACGATGGCCAGGGAACGGATGCCGCCGGCGCGGGCGGTGACGCCGGGTTCATCGTCTGGAGAGCCGACTTGCGCCGGCGCAAGTCCGCTGAGGTCGTCCTCGTCGTCATCCGGATTCGCGAACACGGGCTCGCCGCAGGGCAGCTTCGCGGGGGCCAGCACGTCGAAGTCGGCCGCTTCCTGCACCGGCGCCAGCGGCGGCTCGTCGCCATCCCCCATCCCGCTTTCCTCGTAGCCGTGCCCACGCCGACTGACCGCCTCGAAGGCCGCCTCGTCCTCATCCTTGGGCGCAGCCAGGGTCACCAGGTCGCGGAACGTCTTCTCCAGGATGAGGCCCTCGTTCCAGCCCGGGCAGAGCACGACCTGCGTGTGGATCTCGATGCCGGCGGCGACCAGCTGCCGCAGGATGAGCATCACGTCGTAGCGGCGCTTGATGCCCAGCATGCGGGTGCGCACGTCGATGTCGGTGGCGTGCACCGAGACGTAGAGCGGCGACAGGCGCTGGCGGATGATGCGTTCGAGGCCGCGACGGCCGAGGCTGGTGAGCGTTATGTAGTTGCCGTACAGGAAGCTGAACCGGTAATCCTCATCCTTCACGTATATCGGTGCGCGCATCCCCTTGGGATTCTGGTCGATGAAGCAGAAGACGCAGTCGCAGGCGCAGGTCTTGAACTCCATCGGCGCGAAGCACTCGGTCACGGCGTGGATGTCGCCCGGGTCCAGGCGCACGATGAGCTCGCCGCCGTCGGCGCGGCGGATGCCCAGCGCGGTGGTGCTCTCCTCGGGCGCGTAGTAGTAGAGATCGAGGATGTCCTCGAGGGGGCGGCCGTCGAGTTCGAACACGGCGTCGCCTTCGCGCCAGTCGTGCAGGCGGTCGAGCGGGGCAGGGAAAGGTCGGATGAGTGGGATCATGGTCCGGCCAAGTAAGCACAGGCAGGGCCGGCGGGCAACCGTGCTGCGTGGAGCGCCGACGGCCGGGCGGGGTTGACAGGTGCCCGCGGGGGCGCTAATTTGGTCCCGTTCAAGCGGATATCCGGAGCGGGCTTAGCTCAGTTGGTAGAGCATCAGCTTCCCAAGCTGAGGGTCGCGAGTTCGAGCCTCGTAGCCCGCTCCATCTTCCCTTCCGCGGCAGCAGTCCGGGCGATGACCGGAAGGAGCAGGCCGTGCATCCATCGCGCAGCGCAGTTGTCGTCCTGCTGCCCGCCCTCGTTCTCGCGGCGTTATTGGCCGGTTGCAGCGCCGAATCCGACCCCGCCCCGCCTGCCGTGCCTCCCGTGGGGCCGGTGACGCCGGACAGGCTCGTTCAGGATTTCCAGACGGTCTACGAGACGATGTCCGCTGAGGAGCACGCGCGCCTTCTGGACGCGGCGTTCATCATGCCGTTGCAGTCACGGGCCATGGCGACCTTCCCGATCTCGGCCCGGCCATCGAGCTGGCCGAAGCCCTGCGCATCCACGAGCGGCTCTTCTCGCAGCAGGACGTGGTCGATCCGGACCAGCAGGCAGTCGAGGCCGTTCAGGCCATCGCGTTCCAGACCTTCGAGCGGCGGGGCGACTGGGCGGAGGCTATCCAGGGTTCAGCCTACCCGGGCACCGTGAATGCCCTGTTCGATGTCATCATGCTGTTCGATCGCGGCGGGCTGCCGTCGATGCTCAAGGTGCAGGGCACGCTCCAGTTCCACGTTGCCCGGCGGGATACGGTGGTCAACGGCGTCTCCGGGACGTACTGCCGGCTGCGCGCGATCTCCGACCTGACGGACGACACCAAGCTGGCTGCTGGCAGCGCAGACAATTCGGGCGCAGACAAGTCGGTCGAAACCGTCAGCCTGAGCCGGCTGCTGGGGCTGTGGCGCTAGCCCGCTGCGCACGTCGAGCCCGGCGACCGGGCGCATCCGCCCATTCGCGTTCAGCGCTGCCCGGTCCCGTTGCACCAGTGGCACACCTTCGTGTACCCCGACGCGTATTCGGTCGTGTCGACCCTCTCCTTGGTGACCTCGCTGTAGACCCAGCCCTGCGTGACGTTCGGGGCCACGTACAGGCTCCCGGTGCCCTTGCAGCGGATGCACCTGCCGTCGCGCACCTTCTCCAGGAACTGGAAGGCCTGCGTCCGCGCCGCCGCGGACCCGGCGGCTTCGGCGCGCGCCAGGGCGCGCTCGGCCTCCTCCAGTTCGGCCTGCTCCGCCTCGAACCGGGCGGTGGCGTCCACGTCGGCGTGGATGCGTTGCAACACCTCATGGCCGACGCGCACGCGCGCATCGATGCGGGCGGCCGGTTCGCGGGGGGTCAACTGGCCCTGCGCATCGACGATGAGGTCGTCCTTGTAGAACCCGAGCGAGTCCGGCTGCTTGAAGGCCGTGCCCGACATCTGGGCCTCGAGCCGGGCGCTGACGTCGGCCCATGCGTCGAAGAGCGGCGGACGGTTGTGGACCTCGTCGCGGATGTCCTTCGTCATGTCGATGTGGGCCGTCAACTCGTGAGCGGCCGGACCGGGACGGTTCATCGCCAGCAGCACGCGGGCCTGGTCCACCGCGCCCATCAGGCCATGCAGGCGGCAGTACGCGAACGGGCTGGGACCGTCGACGCCCGCCAGGCCCAGGTAGCGGGAGTTGACCTGGTCGAAGTCAGACCAGGTGAGGCGGTGGTACCACGACAGGGCGCCCCGCAGGTCGCCCTTCTGTTCGCAGATCTTCCCGGCCAGCGCCATGGCCAGGCAGCGGTCGTGGTTCGGGCTCGTGGCGTTCTCGCCATGGGGCGCCGCCGCCGCCACGGCGAGGTCGGCCAGCGCGCCGGCGTCGTCGCCGTCGAGGTGGCGGGCCCAGCCCGCCGCCACCGGGGGGATGTCCTTCGTGAGGTGATTGCGGTAGGCAACCTCGCCCGCCTTCTCGGCCAGGTGCGGCAGGCCCCTCGTGTCGAAGGGCTCGCCGGGATTGCCCCACGCGAAGACGTCGGCCCAGGCGCGCCGCACGGCTGCGGCGGGATCGCCGACCTTTTCGAAAGCGGCCACGAGCACGGGGCGCCACCGCTCCGGCATGTCGTCCTTCTCGGTGATGGCGGGCAGCACCTGGCGCAGGAACTCCACGTCGCCCCTAGCTACGGCCGTTCCGATCGCCGGGCACAGGTAGGTCTCGATCGCCTTGGTGAACAGGCCGTGCATCGGTCCCCGGTAATGGGGCAGTTCCGCCAGGTAGGGAACGAAGGCACCGAGCGTATCCCCGCTCTCGGCCGCGAACAGGCACTTGCAGATGGAGTACCACTTCACCGTTATGTTGTGCTCGATCGCGTAGCGCGTGTTGGCCTGCAGTTCGCTGAAGGTCTCGCCGGCGCGGGCGTAGGTCATCCGATCTTCGTTCAAGGTGACCGAGGTGCGGAAGTCCAGCGCCCACTCGTGCTCGCCGGCGTAGTCACAGGCCTCGGCCATGCGTTGCAGCTGTTCGATCCCCAGGGGATTGGTGATTCCCCGGGACTGGTAGGCCTCGATGGCCAGGGGGCCGGCCTTCTTCCAGTCGGACTTGGCGTAGGCGCGCTCGAATTGCTCGACCGGGTCCTTCCCGGCATGGGCGAGGCCCGGGGAGCACACGAACAGCAGTAGCGTCAGGGCGGCGAGGCGACGAAGCATGCGGGTCCTCCCGGGTCGGGGTGTTGATCCATTCAGGTCTGCGTCATTGTCCTGGTGAAGGCGCTCCCGGCGCAGCGGCGCCGCTCGCCGGCCGCCGCGCGGCCTCCATGATCGCCGCCGCCAGCGCCGGCGCGTCCGGCAAGCCCCGCCCCTGGGCCTCGACCTTGCGGAACCAGGTTCGCTGGCGCTTGGCATACTGGCGGGTCACGCGCACGATCGCCTCTTCCAGCTGCGCCGGCGCCAGTGATCCGCCGAGATGGGCCACGATCTCGCGATACCCCAGCGAGCCGAGGCCCGGGCACTGCGGATCATGCCGGGCCAGCAGCGCCCGCGTCTCCTCGATCCAGCCGCCCGCCAGCATCGCCCGCGTGCGCGCCGCGATGCGCGCATCCAGTACCTTGACGGGACGCTCCAGCACGAAGACCGGGAACTCGAGTCCCAGCGCCGGGTCCGGCTTCTGCGCCGCGGCCAGCTCGCTCATCGGCCGGCCGGCGACCTCGCCGATCTCCAGTGCGCGCTGGCTGCGGTAGCGGTCGTTGCCGTGGATGCGGCTCCAGGCAGCGGGGTCCTTCGCCAGCAGGCGGCGGCGGATCTCGTCGTCGCCCAGTTGGTCGAGCTCGGCGCGCACTTCAGGCAGGGGCCGGCCGCCCTCGCCCAGGTCGAAGAATCCTTCGCGAATCGCCGTCAGGTAGAGCCCGGCGCCCCCCACGACGACCGGTCGCCCGCCGCGTGCCGTGACCTGGCCGTACACGCGGCAGAAATCGGCGCGATAACGCGCCGCGTCATACGTCTCTTCGGGGGGCAGGAAGTCGATCAGGTGGTGCGGGCAGATTGCCAGCTCCTCGGCGCTCGGCTGCGCCGTGCCGATGCGCAGGCCATGATAGACCTGCCGGCTGTCGAGGCTGATGATCTCGACGGGGAGTTCACGCGCAAGCCGGGTGATCAGTGCCGTCTTGCCGACTGCCGTCGGCCCGACGATGACCGGGCAGATGCCTGCGGCTCGGCCAGCTTCCATCTCAGGCGCGCCCGAAGCGCTTTTCCAGGTCCGCCAGCGTGAACTGGATCAGCGTGGGCCGACCGTGCGGGCAGCTAAGCGGCTGGTCGGTGGCGAACAGCTGGTCGACCAGGTTCTGCATCTCGGGGATGGTCAGCGGCTCGCCCGCGCGCACGGCGGCATGGCAGGCGTAGCTGGCCAGCAGGTCGACCTGATTCTCCTGGCTCGGCTTGTCGTCCCAGGCCAGGTCGTCGAGGATGTCGAGCAGCAGCCGTCCCTCGTTCCAGTTCTTGAGGCTGGCCGGCACGCCCTGCACAAGGATGCTGTGGCCGCCGAAGGGCTCGATGGTGAAGCCCATCGCCTTCAGCTGGCCGGCGTGGGCCTGCCAGGCCTGCACCTGTCCGGGCGTCAGTTCGAGGTGCGCCGGGAACAGCAGCTGCTGGGTGGGCACGCCGCCGCCGGTCAGCGATTTGCGCGCCTCGTTGTAGAGAATGCGTTCGTGGCTGTTGTGCTGGTCGATGAGCACGAGGCCGCCGCGGATCTGCGTGACGATGTAGGTGCGATGCAGCTGCCAGAACGGCGCCGCGTGCAGGGGCAGGTCGCCGGTCGGGTACGACTCGCCGGTCGGCGCGCCGTAGGTCGTCTCGGCGCCATCGCTGCCGGCGGTCGCGGGCGCGACCCTCAATGCCGAGGCGCCGAAGAGCTCGGCCTGGCCGCGCGGTACGCCGCGGAACTCGAAGCCGGCCGAGCCGCCGCGCTGGAAGTGGCGGCGCAGGTAGTCGTCCTGGGCTTTCGCGAGCCGCTCGGCCGCCTCGTGCGGCGGCAGGTTGCGGAACTCGGGCGCCTCGGGATCGGGCGCCGGCTCGCCGGTCCAGGGACGCATGTCGTCGGCGCGGCGCAGGCCCAGGCCGTCCACCAGCGCGCCCTTGAGCAGGCCGAAGATCTCGCGTTCGAGCAGCAGGCGCACCTCGGTCTTGGCCGGGTGCACGTTCACGTCGACCTCGCCGGTGGGCACCTGCAGGAAGGCGATCACCACGGCGTGGCGGCCGGCCGGGATCGACTCGCGGAACGCCTGCGCGATGGCCTGCGACAGCGCGGGGCTGTCGACCGGGCGGCGGTTGACGAAGATGAACTGCTGTTCACGGTTGCCGCGCGTCCAGGTCGGGCGCGACGCGAGGCCGCTGACGCTGAAGCCGCCCTTGGCGTTCTCGAAGCGCGCCATGTGCGCCACGACCGAGGCGCCCAGCAGGTCGCGCGCGCGGTCGGTCAGCGATGAGGCCGGCCGCAGGTCGAGCAGCGTCTCGTTCTCGGCGCGCACCAGCCAGCGCGTGTCCGGGTTGGCCAGCGCCAGTTGCGTAAGCAGGCGCATCACCGCGCGCTTCTCTGCCTGACCGGTCTTCATGAACTTGCGGCGGGCGGGCGTGTTGTAGAAGAGGTCGCTGACGGTGATGGTGGTGCCGCGGTTGCGCGGCGCCGGCTCGCGGCGGATGATCTCGCCGCCCTCGATCTCCAGCATGCCGCCCATGTCCGCGTCGACGGTGCGGCTCACGCAGCGCACGCGGGCCACCGAGGCGATGCTCGCGAGGGCCTCGCCGCGGAAGCCGAAGGTGCCGACGCTCATGATGTCGGCAGCCGTCGTGATCTTGCTCGTGGCGTGACGCTCGAAGGCCAGCGGCAGGTCGCGGAACGCGACACCGTGACCGTCGTCGTCGACGGTGAGCGAGGTCAGGCCGCCGTCCTCGAGCGTGATCGAGATCTGGCGTGCGCCCGCATCGAGGCTGTTCTCGACCAGTTCCTTGACGACGGACGCCGGCCGTTCGACGACCTCGCCGGCGGCGATGCGGTCGATGGTGGCTCCGTCGAGCACCCTGATCCTGCCCGGTTCCTCTGCCATCTTGCCCTTCATGCCGTCCCTGGCCCGCGAATGGACCCGCAGATGTGATGGCGGCTCGCCGTACGCGGCGTCCGCGATCCGGAAGGGTAACCGTGGCGGGCAGGGGCGTCAACCGGCGCGGAAGCGCCGCTCAGGCAAGGGCCGCGAGCACGGCCTGCAGCAGCTTTTCGGGCGTGTCGCCGCCGCCGGGGTACACCCGCGAGGCGTTGCGCACGTCAAGCGCGGGCTGGCCGGCGAGGTTCCGCATCAGCTCGCAGACGCGCTTCATCAGGCGCGGCAGCGACTGGATGTCTTCCGGCACGATGACCAGCACGGTGCCGTCCTCCAGGCAGGCGATGTGGTCGCTGCTGCGCAGGTGGCGCTCGATGGCCGAGACCAGTTCGGCCGGCTCGGCATGGCGCGTGACGCCCGGGCCGTTCGGCCGGAACGCCGCGAGGCCGAGCATGGTGTGGTAGCGGTCGCAGCGATCCATTTCGCGGCGCAGGATCTCCGCCAGCGCGCCGCGCGTGGCCGCCGCCGCGATGACCGTGCTCGCCAGGTCGGGCATCACCGGCTCGAGGCAGTCGGCCAGCGCCTCGGTGTCACCTGGGTCGAACTCGGGACGGCGGCGCATGCGGTCCGCCAGAAGCGGCAGCAGGCGACGCGCGAAGAGGGCGTCGAACTCGGTGAACGAGGCGCCGTCGAGCGGGTGCAGCCGGCGCTTGTCCAGCAGCACCAGGCCGGGGAAGGCGTCGCTGCCGCCAAGGGGCACGGCCAGGACCGAGCGCGGCGCCGGGTCGGAGGTGCCGAGCGTCGCCTCCAGCACCGTGGTCTGCCAGCCGCCGCGGCCGGCGTCGTTCAGCAGCCGCGCCGCCTCGCGCCGCAGTTCCTGTTCGGGCGTCTCGGTCTCGCCCGGGCCCGGGGCCAGCATCTCCTCGCCGGTCAGCAGCAGGGCCTGGCCGGCGCCGGTCAGGCGCCGGGCCGCGGCCAGCACGCGTTCGCCGGTGGCCGCGCCGCCGGGCGCCGCGCCCAGTTCGGAAAGCGCAGCGGCCAGCGTGGTCAGACGGTCGAGCTGGTCGGCCGTGGCGGCGCGATCGAGGAACCCGGTCAGGTGGCGGTTCAGCAGCAGCAGGATCTCGGAACTCACGCCGTGGAAGTGATGCGCACGCGAGGCCGACGAAAACGTCAGGCTGAGCAGCGCCCGCAGCGGATCGCGCCCCACCGGCAGGTGGAACACGGTCGTCTCGCGGCCGTCGTTGCCGTGGAGCGCGAATGCCTCGCCGCCGTGCAGCACGCGCGGGCGGCCGCGGCTGAGCACCTCGCCCTTGATGTCGCCCGGCGGCGCCTCGTACTGCGTGCCCTCGGGCGTGGCGCAGAACAGGTCGCCGTCCGAGGTGAGGATGTCGAGCCTCACCTGGTCGGCGCCCGCCACTTCGCGGATGTCCGTCGCCCAGGCGCACAGCGTGCTGGCCAGCGTCTCGGGCAGCCCGGTGTCGCGGGTGAAGCGCTCCTCCACCTCGCGCAGCAGCAGGCGGTCGCCCGTGCTCTGGATGTGCAGGAAGCGGTCGAGGATGAGCCCGAAGCGGTGCGTCAGGCTCTCGAGCGTGGTGACGGCGTCGCGGTCGAGCGAAGGTTCGCCCTCGGCCGTGCAGACGTTGATGACGCCGAGCACGCTGCCGTCCCAGAGGATCGGGGCGCACACGGCCGACTGCAGGTCGGCGCGGTCGCGATCGGCCCCGGGGTGGATCGGACCGCAGACCAGCTCGGCCTGGCGCGTACGGGCGACGCGGCCAGCCACGGCCTCGCCCAGGCGCACGCGCGTGCGGTGCATCGTGCTCTGGCTCAGCCCGTAGGCGAACGCCACGTACAGTTCGTCGGCCTCGTGGTCGAGCAGCATGATCGAGCCGCTGGTGGCGCCGGTGGCGCGCGTGGCCAGGCCGAGCAGCCAGCGCAGCAGGGCCTCGCGGTCGAGCGCCTCCTCGATGCGGCTGAGCGTGCGGTGGATGGCCGCCGTCTCCAGCTCGAGGAATTCCAGGTCGGCCGCCTGGCCCGTGCGGGCCGCAGCACGCGTCAGGCCGGAGAGCGCCTCTTCGAAGTCCGTCTCGGTCGCCTCGAGCGGCGCTGCTGCCAGCCGCGGGCCCGAGACCTGGTCGGCGAAATCGCGGGCCAGCACCGGCTCCAGCCCCAGCGCGGCTGCTTCGTCGACCAGAGAGGCCACGAGGTCGTTCAGCGGCGGGTGCACCAGCCAGCGCGCGCCGCCCGGCGGCAGCTCGGCCAGCGTGGCGATCACGGGCAGCCCCATGATCTCGGCCAGGCCCGCGCCGATGGACGTGCCGACCGGATCGAGCACGGCGACGATCCGCGCATCGCGACGCGCGGACAGCTCCGCCAGCAGGGGCAGTTCATCCTCCCCCGGCGTGACCAGGACGACCGGCCATTTGATGATCTCGGCCAAGGCACCTCTCGAGGCAGGCGCGGGCGCCCGCCGGCAGGCGGTTCCGGGCGCGAAGGAGGCAAGCCCTCCGTCACGCGTGGCTGTCGACTCAGGTGGATATTCGGCAGACGGGCGCGCGGGTTGAAAAAAATTACAGGTCGGCGAGGCTGTTCTTCAAGCGGGCCAACCACATGAAAGCGTCAACCGGACTGATTCGCTCCAGGTCCAGGTCCCGGAGGGCCTTCAGGGCGTCGCGTTCCGGCTCGTGGAACAGGGTCGCCTGGATGGCGGCCCCCCGCCCCTGGCGGCCGGAGGGCCCGCCGGGGCCGCCCGGGCCGTCGGCGGCCAGCGAGGCCCCGCCGGGCCGGCGGGCGTCGTGGTCCCGTTCGTCGCCGGCCGTGAGGGTCGCCAGCAGGTCCTGGGCGCGCCGCAGCACGCCCTCCGGCAGGCCGGCCAGCCTCGCCACGTGGATGCCGTAGCTCTTGTCCGAGCGGCCCGGGACCACCGCGTGCATGAAGACGATGCGCCCCTCCCATTCCTTCACATCGAGCCGGAAGTTCACCAGGCCGGGCAGGTCGCGCTCGAGGTCGGTCAGTTCGTGGTAGTGGGTGGCGAAGATCGCGCGCGGTCGCGGGCCGTCCGGCGCGGACAGGTGCTCGGTAATGGCCCAGGCCAGCGACAGCCCGTCGTAGGTGGCCGTGCCGCGGCCGATCTCGTCGAGGATGACCAAGCTGCGCCGCGTCATCTGGTGCAGGATGTGGGCGGTTTCGCTCATCTCCACGTAGAAGGTCGACTCGCCGCGGGCGAGGTTGTCCGAGGCGCCGACCCGGGTGAAGATGCGGTCGGTGATGCCGATGCGCGCGCCGTCGGCCGGCACGAACGAGCCGGCCTGCGCCATCAGCGTGATGAGCGCGACCTGCCGCAGGTAGGTCGACTTGCCGCCCATGTTGGGGCCGGTCAGCAGCACGATCTGGTGGCCCTCGCCGTCGAGCGCGGTGTTGTTGGCGATGAAGTCCGAGCCCAGCAGCTGCTCGACCACCGGGTGCCGCCCCGCGGTGATGCGCAGCTCGAGCGAGTCGTCGCAGGCGGGCCGGCAGTAGCGGTGGCGTTCGGCCGTCTCCGCGAAGCCGAGCATGAGGTCGGCCTGCGCGACGAGGGCGGCGGCCGTGCGCAACGCGGGCAGCAGCTCGGCCACCTGCCGCACCAGTCCCTGGAAGAGCTCGGTCTCGAGGCGCTCGGCGGTTTCCTCGGCTTCGAGGATGGTGCGCTCGGCGTCCTTCAACTCGTCGGTCACGAATCGGCCGGCGTTGACCAGGGTCTGGCGCTGCTGGTAGTGCGCGGGAACTTTTTCCAGGTGCTTGTTCGTGACCTCGAAGTAATACCCGAAGACGCGGTTGTAACCTATTTTCAGGCTTGAGATTCCGGATGTCTCGCGCTCGCGGGCCTGCAGCCCGGCAAGGAAGCTGCGGCTGTCGGCGGCCACGGCCCGGCAGCTGTCGAGTTCCGGGTCGGCACCCGCCGCAATGAAGCCCGGCTTGCGCGTGGTGGCCGGCGCATCCTCGGCGATGGTCGCGGTGATGGCCACACCCAGCGGGCCGAACTCGCCGACACCGCCCAGCCAGCGGGCCACGGCGTGGTCGGGCGGGCCGTCGCGCAGGGCCAGGTCCTTCAGCCCGACCAGTGCCCCGAGCGCCGTGCCCAGCTGCCGGAGACCCGCCGGCCCCAGGCGGCCGGCCGCCGCGCGCGCCGCATGACGCTCCATGTCGCCCAGGCGTCGCAGGCCCGCGCGCAGGTCGGCCCGCCACGCCCGGGCCTCGAGCGCCGAGGCGACACCGGCATGCCAGCCGTTCAACTCGTCGAGGTCGGTCAATGCTTCAGCCAGGCGCTGCTCGAGCAGGCGCCTTCCCATCGGCGTGACGGTGCCGTCGATGTGGTGCACGAGCGTGCCGGGGCCGCGCTCGCCGCGGAAGGTGCGGAAGACCTCGAGGTTCCGCAGCGTCTCTTCGTCGAGCACCAGGCGGTCGCCGGGCGCGTTGAACTGCAGGCTGGTGACCTGGGCCGGGCGCTTCAACGTGAGCGCCGACAGGTAGCGCAGCACGGCCCCGGCCGCCGTCGCAGCGGGCTCGCGCGCGGCCTCCTCCACGCCGTACGGCGTCAGCGTGGCCACCTGGAAATGATCGAGCAGCGTGCGGCGCGCGAAGGCCGGGTGGAACCAGGCGGTGTTGACCGGATTGATGACCACACCCGGCAGCGCGGCGCGCCAGATGTGCAGGCGCTCGGGGTCGGTGTCCTCGCCGACGATGACCTCGCGCACCGGGTGGCGCTGGCACAGGCTGGCCAGCGTGGCGCGCTCCAGGCCGCAGCGGAACTCGCCGGTGGTGGCGTCCAGGAGCGCCCAGCCGCTCGCAGGCGCGCCCGGACCCAGTTCCCCCTTGCCGCCGCCGGTCGGCCGCCAGGCCAGGCAGAAACGCCCCGAGGCGCCGTCCAGCAGCTCCGGCGTCGTGGCCGTGCCCGGGCTGATGACCTCCACCACCTCGCGCTTGACCAGAGGCCCTTGGCCTGGGCCGGGTCCTCGGTCTGCTCGCAGATGGCAACGGTGAGGCCGGCGTTGAGCAGCCGGATCAGGTAGGTATCGAGCGCGTGGTGCGGCACACCGGCCAGCGGGATCGGGTTGTCGCTCTTGCTGTCGCGGCTGGTCAGGGTGACACCGGCTACCCGGGCCAGGGTCTGGGCATCTTCGAAGAACGTCTCGAAGAAGTCGCCCATGCGGAACAGCAGCAGGGCGCCCGGGTGCTGCGCCTTGATCTCGAGGTACTGCGCAAGCATCGGGGTCAGCCGCGCCGCGGCCTGTTCGGGCGCCTGGCGGCCGGCGCGGGTCGGGCGATCGCCGGCCACGGCGCTCAGCCGCCCGGGCGGGCGGGAGCCTGCCGGTCGACGACGATCACGTCCAGGCCCAGCTTGCGGCCCAGTTCGACGGCAGCCTCGCCGGCCGATGCCGGGTCAGGCCAGGCGCCGACGCGGGCGCGGTAGACGGACTGGCCGCGGGGGTCGCGTCCTTCCTCGATCGCCAGGCCGGGCACACTGCCGGCATGACGCTGGCGGAACTCGAGGGCGCGGCCGCGATCGGTGAAGGCACCCAATTGCAGGGTGTAGCGCCCTTCCTCGGCGGGCCGGGCATCTTCGGGAGTCGGTGCCGGCGGCTCCGGCGCCTCGCGCTCAGGGGCGGTGACTTCGGGCTCCGGTGCCCGCTCCGACGCGGAGGCCTCGGAGAGCGGGCGCGACGCGGCGCCGGATACCGAAGGCGACTGCAGCGATGCGGCCTGCTCCGACTGTTCGCGCAGCGCACGCCGGATCTCGACCAGGGCCAGGGAGCCGTCATCCAGCGCCGCCAGCTGCGCCTCGGCGGCCTCGACGTCGAGGATGCGGCCGCTGCGCAGCAGCGCACGGCAGCGCCCGGCCACGGTGCGGCGGCGCAACCCGTTGTCGGCCTGGTCGGCGGCGTCGTACCAGCGCAGCGCGCCGGCGCCATCGCCCTGCAGCATGGCGATGTCGCCGAGCAGCGCGCGCGACTCCGCGTAGGCCGGGTCGGCGGGCCTGACGGCCGCCAGCAGTTCGCGGGCGCGCGGGCCGCGGCCGAGGGCCACGAGCGCGCGCGAGGCGACCAGCTGGACGTGGCCCGGCAGGTCATCGCCCCCGTCGTCCAGGAGCGGCGACAGCGCCGTCAGCGCCTCGGCGGGGTGGCCACGGCCCAGTTCGAGATCGGCGATCTCGAGGGCCAGGCGCGCGCGCACCGGCTTGCCCAGGCGCTTCTGCTTCAGACCTTCGCGCAGCAGTTCCAGTGCGGCGGCGGGATCCTTCGCCAGGCGCGAACGCCAGAGCAGGGCTTCGGCCGGCCGCGCGCCCGAATCGTCGCCGGCCGCCTGTGCGCGGGCCTGTTCCCAGGATCCGGCGGCGAAGAGGTCGGCCACCTGGGTGATGTCGGCTGCAGCCGCCGTTGTGAATGCCGCGCCCAGCACGAGCACGAACGCGGCGAGGACCGCGCGGCAGGCGGCGGCGTACGCCAATGGCAGCGCCTTCCGGCGTGCGGGCCGGGCTGTCGGCAGGGGGCGCATGGCTACGAATCCTCGCGACGGCGCCAGCCGCGGCGGTGCGAGCCGAAGCTGCGGCAGTCGGGGCAGAACCAGCGCACGCGAGGGTCCGAACGCCCGCACTGGCCGCACACCCAGTCGACGGGCGGACGCGGCATCTGCAGCATCTTCCACACGCGGGCGAACTGGGTTTCCGGGTTCTCGCGCACGAGCATGCGCAGGTACGGCGCCGCCACGTCGGGCGTCAGGTCGGCCTGCCCGGTCTTGATGGTCAGCACGCGCATGGCCTTGTCGCGCTGGTCGAGCTTCTCGTAGAGGATCGCCAGGTTGATCGCGAATGAAGCCGGCGCGTTCTCGCTCAGGCAGGCCGTTTCCAGCAGAGGGATGGTGCGCGTGAACTGTCCGCCGCGCAGCAGTGCGTCCTGCAGCAGGGGCAGGAAGATGTCGAGTTCCTCGGGATGGTCGAGCAGGTTGTCGGTGGCCTCGGTCAGGGCGCCGGCGGCGTCGTCGGCGCGCGCGGCGAGGATGGCCCGCACCAGCGCGGCACGCGTGCCGCTCTCGGGCATGTTCTCGACATCGCGCAGGCGCGCCTTCGCCTCCCCGGCCTCGCCGGCGAGCGCGTGACCGACGGCGCGATCGAGCTGGAAGCTGGCGTAGGCTTCGCGGAACCAGGCGGCGTCGTGTTCGGGCAACTGCTTGGCAGCCTGCTTGAGCACGCGGGCGGCATCGGGCAGTTCCTTGGCGCCCTGGTGTTGGGCGAAGCGTGCCCGCCAGTACCGCTTGTTGCCAAGCGAGTGGCGCTGAAGCGTGTCGAGCACCTGCCCCGCCTCGGTGAACTGTTGCAGCGCCAGGAGGTCCTCGGCCAGCGCCAGGCCCGAGGCGATCTTCTGCCCCGGCGTCAGTTCGCCGCGCATGGTCAGGCCGCGGTGCAGTACCACGGCGCGCCCGGCGTCGCCCATCTCGCGCAGCAGGTTGCCCAGGTAGAGGAACGGCTCGAAGGCCTCGGGCTGCTTCTGCACGACGCGGCGGAGGATGGCCGCGGCGTCCTCGCGCTCACCCTCGATCCACAGCTGCAGCGCCTGCTGGTAGTCGTCGGCATTGGCTTCCGGGCGCGGGCGCACCCAGATGCGCCAGAGCACAACGGCGGCGGCAACAGCGGCGCTGCCGACGACCAGCCAGGTCAGGAAGTCACTCAAGGTCGCCTTCCTTCACCACGAGCGCGGCGGTCCCGTCCTCGCGCAGCGGCAGCGTGCGGAGGTCGGCCAGTTCGCGGTCCTTGTCACGGGTCAGCTTGCGCAGGCGGGCCATGTCGCGCTGCAGGCGCACTTCACGGATGAGGGCCAGGACCAGGGCGGTGCCGAAGCCCAGCATGAAGCTGACGACGACGACCCAGTACATGGACACGCCCAGGTACGACTTGCCGAAGAGGTTGATGTCCACCGACTGCCCGCTGTTGGTCACGAAGAAGTAGACCAGCGAGAACAGCAGCGCCAGGAAGAACAACCCTTTGACGATCCACACGTCGGCACCTCTTTTTCACGGTATCGCGGCCGGCTCAGGCGGTCCGGCGCTCCCCGAAGAACGTTGTCCCTTCCCATCCCGTCAACCGCACGTCGAACGTGTCGCCGGCCGGAAGTTCCGGCCCGTTCACGACCACCTTGCGGTTGTTCGCCGTCCGCAGGCGCCAGGCGCCGGCCGGCCGGCGGGCGGGCCCTTCGCAGACGGCCGCCACCACGGCGCCGACCTGGGCGTCGGCCAGGGTGGACCAGATCCCCTGCTGCACGTCCATCAGCTCGGCCAGGCGGTCCTTCTTGGCCTCCAGCGGCACGTCATCGGCCAGGCGGGCCGCCGGCACACCCGGGCGTTCGCTGTACTTGAACGAGAAGATCTGGTCGTACTGTACCCTGCGAACCAGTTCCAGGGTAGCCCGGAAATCGGCGTCCGTCTCGCCCGGGAACCCGACGATGAAATCCGACGAGAACGTGACCCCGGGGATCACCCGGCGGGCGTAGTCGACCATGTCCAGGTACTCGCCGGCCGTGTACAGGCGCTTCATGCGCCGCAGGACGGTGTCCGAGCCGCTCTGGGCCGGCACGTGCAGCCAGGGGCAGACCTTGGCGCCCAGGGCGCCGATGGCGTCGATCAGGTGCCGGTGCATGTCGCGCGGGTGCCCGGTCAGGAAGCGGATCCGCTCCAGCCCGTCGATGGCCGCGACCCGGGACAGCAGCCCCGCGAAGTCCAGTTCGTCGTCCCAGCGGTAGGCGGTCACGTTCTGGCCCAGCAGGGTGACCTCGCGCCCGCCGCGGGCGACGATGCCCTCGATCTCGGCGACGATTACGTCGGGCGCCTTCTCGCTCTGCGGCCCGCGCGTCATCGGCACGATGCAGTACGTGCACTTGTAGTCGCAGCCCTTGTGGATGGTCACGAGGTGGCTGTTGTTGACCGGGTACAGGTCGGGCGGGGCCACGTAGTGGGCGTCGAGCCGGTGGCCGGTGATCGTGGAGCCGCCCTTCTTCATGCGGCGCGGGGCGCCGTCGCGGTTCCTGTCGTCGTCGTCGGCGGCAGGGCCGACCAGCCCCTGCAGCAGGCCCGGCAACGCGTCGTAGTTGTCCACGCCGACGACCAGGTCGACGGCGCGCGTCCCTTTGCGGAGGTCGTCGCCCAGCCGCTCGGCCATGCAGCCGCAGATGCCGATCACAGCCGGTGGCAGGTCGGCCTCGCGCCGGCGCAAGCGCAACTCGCCGACGCGGCTGATCACCTTGTGCTCGGCGTGTTCACGCACGCTGCAGGTGTTGAGCAGCACGGCGTCGGCGGCCAGTTCGTTGTCGACGAGCCGGAAGCCGGCGCCCTCGAGCAACCCGCCGATGGCGTGGCTGTCGTAGGTGTTCATCTGGCAGCCGTAGGTCTCGATGTAGACCGCGGCGCCCGTCGCGGCGGCCGGGGCCGGTCGCGTGAGGTCGGGCAGGGAATCCTGGAACGAAGCCATCGGCGGTATCCTCAAACGGCACGGGCGTAGAGCCGGCCGTCCTGTTCGAGTTCGATGCGCACGTTGACCGGCGCCCCCGGGTGAAGGCCGTCGCCGTCCACCATCGGGATCATCACCGTTTCGTAGTTGTCGGTCGTGGCCTGGTGGCAGCCGGGCACCTCGCTGCCGTTCTCGACGATGGCCTCGCAGGCGCGGCCGAGCAGCAGCCTGCGGAACCGTGCGCGCTTGGCGCCGGACAGTTCGCGAAGGGCCGCGGCGCGCTCCGAGACCACCGGTCCGGGCACGGCGCCGGCAAGGCCGGCCGCCACGGTGCCGGGACGCGCCGAATAGCGGAACACATGCACATAGCTGAACGGCTGGTCCTCGACGAGGCGCAGCGTGTCGGCGAACTCGGCGTCGGTCTCTCCCGGGAAGCCGACGATGAAATCGGCGCCGATCCCCCAATGGTCGCCGAGGGACGCCGCGGCCGCCACTGCCCGCCGCGCACCTTCACCGCGGTAGGGGCGCTTCATGCGGCGCAGGACGCTGTCCGAGCCGCTCTGCAGGGAAAGGTGGAGATGCGGCCGCAACCTGGGCTCCGTCGCGCAGAGTTCGAGCAGCGCCGGGCCCACCTCGTTCGGATGGATGCTGCTCAGGCGCAGCCGCATGTCGGGCAACTCGGCGAGGCAGCGGCGCACCAGGTCGGGCAGGCGCCCCTCGCCCGTGTCGCGGCCCCAGCCGCCCAGGTGGACGCCGGTCAGCACCGCCTCGCGGTAGCCGGCGCGGGCCAGGCGCTCGAGCTGCGCGACGACGTCGGCCGTGCTTCGCGAGCGGCCGGGTCCGCGGGCCTGCCAGATGGCGCAGTAGGTGCAGCGAAGGTTGCAGCCGTCCTGCACCTTCACGAAGGCGCGGCTGCGCCCCGGGAACGCGTCCACGAGCGGGGCGTAGAACTTCGTTTGGGCCGCGAACGGCGCCACCTGCACGCGCGGGCCCGCTTCACCCAGTGCCGCCGGCAGCCAGGCGGCGACGTCGTCCTTGGTGGCGTTGCCGACAACGGCGTCGATCTCGGGCAGGCGCGCCAGCGCTTCCGGCTGCGTCTGGGCGTAGCAGCCCGCCACCACCACGCGGCAGCCGGGGTGACGCTGCTTGGCCTGGCGGGCCAGGCGACGGCATTCGTGTTCGGCCTTGGCCGTCACCGTGCAGCTGTTCAGGATGTAGAGGTCGGCCGGCTCGTCCCAGGGCACCACGCGCATCGGCGTCAGCTCGCCGAGGCGCAGCCGCAGGCTCTCGGTGTCGTACTGGTTCAGGCGGCAGCCGAGGGTGTGGAAGGCGACGCGCAGGGTCCGGTCGGCATCGCGGACGACGGCCGGAGCGGCGGACGGCAGCGGCGCGGACAGCGACCGCGGGAGCGTCATCTGCAGCTGCTGCAGCGGTGCGTCCATGCCGTCCTTCGCGCCGGGCGGCGGTGCCCGGTCAAAAGCAAGGAGGGGCGGGGCCTGAACCCCGCCCCTCCGGCGGGCGACCGGTGCTTCCGGCCGCTGATTGGCAGAGGCTGACGCCCCGGCCGGCCTACTGGCCGGGAGCCGGGTAGTCGACCTCGTCGGCATAGTCGTCGTCGACCGCGGACTTCTCCGGCAGCTCGCCGGCCGCCGCCAGGGCCGCCTCGGCCTGGACAACGTCCTCGAGCCGCGGGTGCGCCGCGACGAACGCCTCGACGGCGTCGTTGCCGTCCTCCTTCAGGCGCTCGGCGATCGACAGCACGATCCGCCGGTTCTCGACGTCCATCTTGATGACCTTCAGCTCGCAGGCCTCTCCCTCGCGGAAGTAGTACTGCGGCTTGTCCAGCTTCGGGATGCCCAGGTGGCCCAGGGGCACGAAGCCTTCCAGGTCGTTGCCCATCTCGATGATGGCGCCGTGATCGAGCATGCGGCTGACGGTTCCGCTCACGTCGTGGCCAACCGGGAAGCGGTCGGCCAGGTCGGGCCACGGATTGTCCTGCAGCTGCTTGATGCCCAGGCTGATGCGACGCTTCGAGGTGTCGATGTCCAGGATCTGCACCTTCACCGAGTCGCCGCGCTTGAGCAGCTCCTTCGGGTGACGCACGCGCCGCGTCCAGCTCATGTCCGAGATGTGGACCAGGCCGTCGATGCCTTCCTCGACCTCGACGAAGGCGCCGAAATCGGTCAGGTTGCGGACCTTGCCCTCGATGGCCGAGCCGACCGGGTAACGCTCGATCAGGGTCAGCCAGGGGTCGCTCTCGCACTGCTTGAGGCCCAGGCTGATCTTCTCGTTCGCCTTGTCGGTCTTCAGCACCATCACGTCGACCTCGTCGCCGATCGAGACGACCTTCGACGGGTGCTTGATGTGGCGCGTCCAGCTCATCTCACTGATGTGGATGAGGCCCTCGACGCCCTTCTCCAGCTCGACGAACGCGCCGTAGTTGGTGATGCTCACCACGCGGCCGCGCACGATGGCCTGCTCCGGGTACCGGTCTTCCACGTGATCCCACGGGTAGGACTGGAGCTGCTTGAGGCCGAGGCTGATGCGCTCGCGCTCCTGCTCGAAGTCCAGGACCTTGACCTCGATCTCCTGGCCGATGGCCACGACTTCGCTGGGGTGGTTGACACGGCCCCAGCTGAGGTCGGTGATGTGCAGCAGGCCGTCGATGCCGCCGAGGTCGACGAACGCACCGAAGTCGGTGATGTTCTTGACGACGCCCTTGCGGACCTGGCCCTTCTGCAGCTCGGAGATCAGGTTCTTCTTCTTCGACTCGCGCTCCTGCTCGAGAACGATACGGCGGCTGACCACCACGTTCCGGCGGCGCTTGTTCTTCTTGATGATCCGGCACTGGATCTCTTCGCCGATCATGTCCTCCAGGTTCGGCACCTGGCGCAGGGCCACCTGGCTGCCCGGCAGGAACGTGTCGACACCCCACAGCTTCACCACGAGGCCGCCCTTGATGCGGCGGTCCACAAGGCCGGTGACGACTTCGCCGGCTTCGTGCGCGACCTTGATCTTGTCCCAGACCTTGAGGAAGTCAGCGCGTTCCTTCGAGAGGACGACCAGGCCGTCCAGGTTCTCGAGCTTCTCCAGGAACACATCGAACGTGTCGTTCACGTTGATGATCGCCGAGCCGAATTCCTCGCGGTTGATGACGCCTTCGCTCTTGAAGCCGATGTTCATCAGGACTTCGTTCTCGCGGACCTCGATGACGGTACCCTTGAGGATCTGGCCCTCCTGGATGTCCGTCAGGGTCTCTTCATAGCTGTTGATCAGCGCGAGCATCTCGGCGCCGGACAGTTCGTCGAACTTACCGTCGTCGCCATGGTAGTCCAGATTGACGATCGAGCCGGAGGTGTACTCCGTGCTGAGCTTGGGCGCTGAGGGCGTGCGGAACTCGTCGCCGCCGCCGCTGTCGTCCTGGTCGTCGTCGTGATTCAGGCTCCCCTTGCCGCGCGGGCGGTAAGAAGAATGGCCCGCCGACCGACGGGGCCCGTCGGAATCGGAAGCGGGGTTGAAAGACATGAACGGTTGCCTCCTGGTGACAGATGAACGCACCGGACCGAGTGGCCCGGCGAGTCGCCAAATATATTCCAAGCGGTCGGTTAAGGCAAGTCCGGGAAGGCCGGAGGCTCACTGGCGGAAAACACGGGCCTGACGCGCCGCAAACTGGCGCAACTGCTTTTCGGCCAACGTCTTCTCGAATTCGGTGACCGGATGCTGGTGGTAGCTGCGCGCCTGGAGTTCCCCCCACGCGGCCCGGCACAACTGTCCGATGCGCTCGGAGACCACGCGCCTGTCCATCTCGAGCAGCAGGTCATCCACGGCGTGCCAGCGGAGCATGGGGCCGTACCAGATCTCCAGCGGCGAGTCGAGCGAGCCCCCGCAACGGCGGCCGTAACCTCCGCGCAGGAAGATGGGCGTAACCGGGGCGCGCGACTCCTGGACGAGGATCCCGAGCCCGCTGCGCACCAGCCCGGGATGCCCGATCGCCTGCCGCGTTCCTTCCGGGAAGATCAGCAGGTTGGCGCCGC
The DNA here is from genome assembly GCA_016703265.1 of bacterium. Taxonomy (NCBI): domain Bacteria; species bacterium. Next base: position 226,698 of record JADJCK010000001.1, on the reverse strand, counting down.
GCTTCAGTCCGGCCGTGGCCTCGCTGAAGGCGTTCCGGTCGTACCCCTTGCGTCGGATCGGGATCGAGTCCAGCCAGCGAAGGAAACGACCCATCGGCCACGACGGCCGGAAGAGCTCAGCCTTGGCCAGGGAATGGACGCGCGAGCGCCGGAACGTCGCGCCCACCAGGATCGGGTCCCACAAGCTGATGTGATTCGCGGCAAGGATGCAGCCGGGCGGCGCCGGCCGTCCCGCGTTGCCGTACTCCTTCAGGCCATAGAAACGCGCGATGGTGCCCATGACGCCGTAGGCGAGCCGATATTGCGGCGGCAATTCGCGGCGCGCGCGATCGGGGTCATGGTCGATCGCCGCGTCGAGCGTCGGGTTGACCAGGCAGGCCCGCGCGCACAGTTCGTTCTGCTCTTCGAAACTGAGATCGCTGCTGTCGATCACGATGGCGTCAGGCGAGATCTGAAGCGGACTCGTAGCCCGTTCGCTGTCCTGGCGGTCGCGCGCGGCCAGTTCGGCGGCCAGGGCCACCGGGTCGACTTCCACGCCGCGCTGCCGGAACTGCAGATGCCGCCGTCGGGCGCGGGCTTCGGGGGTCGCCGTCAGGTGGATCTTGGCCGTCGCCAGCGGGAACACGACGCTGCCGATGTCGCGGCCCTCCATGACGACGCCGCCCCGGCGACCGAGCGCCTGCTGCCGCTCGACCATCAGGCGCCGCACCTCCGGATGACTGCTGACCTGCGAGACGGCGGCCTCGACTTCCGGCGTCCGGATGACCCGTGAGACATCGCCGCCGTCCCAGAGCACGGTGGTTTCCCCGCCGGATGGGCGCAGAGCGAGATCCACCGGGCCGAGCAGCGCGGCCAGCGCCGCTTCGTCGGCGGGGTCGACGCCTGCCGCCAGCGCAGCGTGCGTCAGCGCGCGGTACATGGCGCCCGTGTCGATGTAGAGCAGGCCGAAGCGCTCGGCCAGGGCGCGGGCGGTGCTGGACTTGCCCGAGCCGGCGGGGCCATCGACGGCGATCACCGCGTCGGCTGGCAGCAGGCCGGCATCGCCGGGAGGCAGGTCTTCGGGGTGGCGGAAGGCCATCGCTACAGGTCCCGGCCGATGGCGCGCGCGACGGCGCGACACGACACAGCGAGTTCGGCGAACTGCTCCGGCGTCAGGCTCTGCACCGCATCGCTGAGGGCGGCGGCCGGGTCGGGATGCATCTCGACAAGCAGGCCGTCGGCGCCCGCGGCAACGGCGGCCCGCGCCAGGGCTGCGACGAAGCGCGCCTCGCCTGCGGCGTGGCTGGGATCGACGATGACGGGGAAATGGGTCAGCTCGCGCAGGACCGCGACGGCGCCCACATCGAGCGTGTTGCGGAGCGTGGGATCGAACGTGCGGATGCCGCGCTCGCAGAAGACGATCTGCCGGCCGCCGGCGGCCAGGACATGTTCGGCGGCGTGCAGCCATTCGGCGACGGTCGTCATCATGCCGCGCTTGAGGAGCACCGGCTTGCCGCTGCGGCCGGCTTCGCGCAGCAGCGGGAAATTCTGCACGCTGCGGCTGCCGATCTGCAGCATGTCGGCCTTCTCGGCCACCAGTTCAACGTCGCGCGGATCGAGCACCTCGGTCACGAACGGCAGTCCGGTGGCCTCGCGGGCGTCAACAAGGTGCGCCAGGCCCTCGGCGCCGAGGCCCTGGAAATCGTAGGGACTCGTGCGGGGCTTCCAGGCTCCGCCGCGCAGCATGGAGCCGCCGGCTTCGCGCACGACGCGCGCCGCGCGACCAACCTGGGCATGGCCCTCGACGGCGCAGGGGCCGCCGACGAGCACCACGCGCGGGCCGCCGAAGGCCACGGCGCCCACCTGGACGATGGTCGTCGCCTGCCCCGGCTGGCGGGCGGTCAACGGGTTGGTGCCGGATAGGCGCGGGTCCGTCATCAGGACAGGATCTCCCTCAGTGCAGCGACGCAGCGGTCGTTCTCTTCGGGCAGCCCCACGCTGATGCGGAGCGCGCCCTCTCCCAGTCCGAAAGCGTGCATGGGGCGCACGATCACGCCCTTGTGCAGCAGGGCCGTGGTCAGCTGTCCCGCGTTCCCGTCGCAGCGCGCCAGGAGGAAGTTCGCCTGGCTCGGCGTGACCCGGAAGCCCAGCCCCTTCAGTTGCGCCGCGAGCCGTTCGCGCTCGCGCTCGTTGCGCAGCGCGCGCTCGGGCACCACGCGCCAGTTCTCGAGACAGGCCAGCGCCGCGGCCTGGCTCAGCGAGTTCACGTTGAACGGCTCGCGCGTCTTGTGCAGCTCGGTGACCAGGTCGGCGTGCCCGACACCATAGCCGATGCGCAGCCCGGCCAGCGAGTGGATCTTGCTGAAGGTCCGCAGGGCCACCAGGTTCGGGTACTCCTCGCGCAGGGACAACGTCTGCGGGTAGTCCGGCGCGGTGACGTATTCATAATAGGCCTCGTCAACCGCCACCACCACCCGCTTCGGCACCGCGCGCAGGAAGGACACGAACTCCTCCAGCGTGTTGTAGGTGCCGGTCGGGTTGTTCGGGTTGCAGACGATCACGAGCTTGGTGCGATCGTCGATGGCGGCGGCCATCGCCGGCAGGTCGTGCCGGTCGTCCGCCGTCAGCGGCACGGCGCGCCCGCACTCGAAATGGACCATGGTCGTCAGGGCGTAGACGATGAAGCTGTGCTCGCTGTAGACCACGTTCTCGCCGGGCGTGACCAGGGCCCGGATGAGGATGTCGATGACCTCGTTGCTGCCGTTGCCGAGGATGATCTCGCCGGGCTCGACGTCGAGATGCGCGGACAGCGCCTCGAGCAGCCGGAAGGCGGATGAATCGGGATAGCGGTTCAGGTCGCGGGCGGCACGGGCGATCGCCTCGAGAACCTCGGGCAGCGGGCCCTCCGGATTCTCGTTGCTGGCCAGCTTGATGACGGAACCGAGGCCCAGTTCGCGACGGACCTCGCAGATGGGCTTTCCTGGACTGTAGGGACGCGTCGCAATGATTCCGGGTCGGAACAGGCCCTTGAAGTCGATCATGCTTGCCTCCGGCTTCGGTTCGGCCGTCCCGTGCGTCCGCCGCCGGGTCAGCCGCCATCCCTGGCGCCCCCGCCGCGACGAGGACGCTCCCGACCCTTACCCGTTCCGAATACCGCGCCCCGCAGGGCTTCGACCTCCGCCGCCGACAGGCGCCGGAAATCGCCCGGGTGCAGGCGCCCCAGGGTGATCGGGCCCACCGCCACGCGGTGCAGCGCCGTCACGTTGAAACCCACCGCGCCGAACATCCGCCGGATCTGCCGCTTGCGACCTTCGTGCAGTTCCAGCACCCAGTGCCGCCCGTCCGGGCGGTGGCCCGGTCGCATGCGGCAGGGTCGGCAGGGCCGCCCGTCCAGCACGATCCCGCCGCCGGTCAGCTTCGGCAGCAGCGCGTCGGGCAGGACCATACTGAGTTCGACTTCGTAGGACTTCCAGACCCCGGACCGCGGTCGGCAGAGCGCCTGGTTGAGCTCGCCGTCGTCGGTCCAAAGGAGCAACCCGGAAGACGTCTGGTCAAGGCGCCCGACCGGTACGAATCGCTCGGGAAGTTCAGCCAGACGCCGCCACTCGTCGAGCGCCGGCTGGCCCGTCTGCGATTTGAGAGTGCAAACGATTCCCAATGGCTTGTGGAAGGCATAGACGCGGAAATCATCGGGCATCTGCACGAGCCGGCCATCGACCGCCACGCGGTCGGCGGCCGGATCCACGCGGCGGCCCAGGTCGGTAACGACCTCGCCGTTGATCGCCACGCGGCCGGCCACCACAAGCTCTTCCACGGCGCGGCGCGAACCGTGGCCGGCCCGCGCCAGGAAGCGGTTCAGGCGGATGCCGGGGTCAGCGGGCTTCATCGTCACCGGCATCGTCGGGGGCATCCTGCACTTCGCCGTCCGGCTCTTGATCGACGTCGGCTTCAGCCGACTCCGATTCCGGCTCCGCCCCGGCTTCCGGCTCGTCCGTTCCGTCGGGCTCCGGCGGCGTCGGTTCCTGCACGTGCGCCACGGGCGCGGCGAAGTATTCCTCCAGCTCCTCGTCCGTGACCTCGCGGCCGATGCGGCTGGCGAACTCCTTCAACTGCTCGCGATCCTCGAGCACGCCTTCGAGCGCCGGCAGGTCGGGCAACTGTCCGAGGCCCTTCAGCCCGAGGTGGTTCAGGAACTCGCGCGTTGTGCCGTAGAGGAGCGGGTTGCCCACGGTCTGCGAGCGCCCGACCACCGTGATCAGGTTGCGCTCGGTCAGCGTACTGATGGCCCCGCTGCTGTTGACGCCGCGGATCTCGTCGATCTCCAGCCGCGTGATGGGCTGGCGGTAGGCGATGATCGCGAGCACCTCGAGGCCCGCCTTGGACAGGCGCGTGAAGCTCCGCGACTTCAGCAGGTTGTCCACGAGCGGCGCATACTCGGGCCGCGTGGCGATCTGCCAGCCGCCGCCGAACTCCACCACCGTGAAGGCCAGGCCGGCCGCGGTGTAATCCTGTTCCAGTTCGGAGATGGCGCTGCGGATCTCCGCGTTCTCGCGTTCGGGGAAGATCTTCTTCAGCCTCGCAATGGTCAGCGGGCTGTCGGCGGCGAACAGCAGGGCTTCCAGTTCCCTCTTCAAGTTTCCGTCTCCCGTCAACGCTGGTCGTCGTCTTCGTCGTCGTCCGCCGGGGCGTCGTCGTCGTCATCGTCGTCGTCCCAGTCGTCCTCGTCGTCGTCGTCCCAGTCCTCGTCATCGTCTTCATCGTCATCGGGGTCGGCGACGGCGGCTTCATCGTCCTCGTCGTCCTTGTCGTCGATGGAGGCCACGACTTCGGCCTGCGACGCGGTGTCCTTGGCGTCGTCACCGTCCGGGGTGTCGTCGTCATCGACCCAATCATCGTCGTCGTCGTCATCCCACTCGACGTCGTCATCGTCATCGTCATCGTCGTCGAGGTCCTCGTCGGACCAGCCGTCCTCGTCGTCATCGTCGTCGGCAGCGCCGATGGGACGGGCGGGATCCGCGACCGGCATGGGCGCGACAGCGACAGCGGACTCTTCCAGGTCGGACCCTTCGGCGGCGGGCGCCGCGCTCTGCAGCCAGATCGGTCCCAGGGGTTCGGTTTGCACGAACACGAGACGTCCTCGTTTCACCATCTCGAGGATGGCAATGAAGGTGACCACGACTTCCATCTTGATGGTGTCGTCCGCGAACAGTTCCTCGAAACGAACAAGACTGCCGTCAACGGTGCGAGAGGCGATCAATTCGATCTTCTCGTCGACCGTAAACGGCTCACGTACGATATCGTGCACGGGCCGTTTCCGCACGCGGTCATATATGCCGGCCAGCGCGGCCAGCAGGTCGAACATCTCGATGCGCAACGCCGGCTCCACGGCCAGGTCGTTGGTGAACGGGAAGCGAAGCTGCCGGGTGTGGTACTGGCTGCGCTCGTCCTCGCGCTCCTGGAAGGCGAGTGCCGCTTCCTTGAAGCGCTTGTACTCCAGCAGGCGGCGCACAAGCTCGGCGCGCGGGTCCTCTTCGGTTTCCTCTTCCTCGTCGGCCCGCGAGGGCATCAGCATCTTCATCTTGATGACGAGCAGCGTCGCGGCCATGGCGATGAATTCGCCGGCCTGGTCGAGGCTGATCGACTGCATCACCTCGATGTGCCGGATGAACTGGTCGGTGATGCGCGCGATGGGGATGTCGTAGATGTCGACCTGGTCCTTGTCGAGCAGGAACAGGAGCAGGTCGAGCGGGCCCTGGAATCCGGTCAGCTCGATCTGGTAGGCGGCGCTGGAACGGAAATAATCCAGCTCCGGCGGCAGCGCGTCGAGGTTCCAGGTCTCGGGGCTGCCCCGGCCTGCGCGCACGGGCGCCGGGGCCGGCGCCGCACCGTCTTCTTCACTGAGCACGTCGCTGTCCTGCACCGTGTCGTCTCCCCGCTCCATCGGTCCGCCGATCGTGTTCAGCCAATGCCCATGCTCAGCCGATGCGAATGCTCAGCCGATCCCCATGGCGTCGTGGACGCTCTTCATGGTCTCGCTGGCCAGCCCGCGGGCGCGCTCGCAGCCGGCGGCGATGATCTCGTCCAGGCGCGCCGGGTTCGCTTCATATTCGGCGCGGCGCTCGCGCAGGGGCGCGAAGTGCGTGATGGCGGCCTCGGCCAGCTGCTTCTTGCAGTCGACGCAGCCGCGCGCGGCGCTCCGGCATTCCTCGGCGACCTGGGGCACCGCTTCGGGCAGGAACTTCTGGTACCAGGTGTAGACGCCGCAGACCTCGGGATGCCCGGGGTCGCTGCGCCGCAGGCGCGCCGGGTCGGTGAACGCCGGCTTGATCTTCGTGCGGATCTCGTCCGGTGTCGCGGAGATCTCGATGGTGTTGCCGAGCGACTTGCTCATGCGGTTGCCGTCGGTGCCGGGGAACCGCGCGAACTTCGTCACCAGCGCCTCCGGTTCGGGGAAGGTCTCGCCGAACAGGAAGTTGAACCGGCGCGCCATCTCGCGCGTCAGTTCGAGGTGCGGCAGCTGGTCCTCGCCCACGGGCACCGCGTGCGCGCGGTAGGCCAGGATGTCGGCCGCCTGCAGCACGGGATAGCCGAGGTGCCCGAAGCTGATCTCGCCGCCGAGATTGAGGTCGCGCACCTGTTCCTTGAACGTCGGGTTCCGCTGGAGCCGTCCCATGCTGATCATCATGCTCATCAGCAGGAACAGCTCGGAGTGCTCTTTGATCGACGACTGCAGGAACAGGACGGAGCGGTCGGGGTCGAGCCCGGCGCCCAGCCAGTCGAGGAACATCTCGCGGCTGTTCGCGGTGATCTCGCCCACCTTGTCCAGCGCCGTGGTCAGCACGTGCCAGTCGGCGACCATGAAACGGCAGTCATACTCGTCCTGCAGCCGGACCCAGTTCTCCAGGGCGCCTGTGTAGTTTCCCCAATGCAGGCGGCCGGTCGGCCGCATGCCGCTGAGGATGACACGGCGGCCGGCGGGATTCAGATCGCTCAACTCTCAGCCTTTCAGCTGGTTGCATGGATGGAGCCGAAGCGGCGGGCTCCCTCGGTGGGTCGCAGTCGCGCAACAGTACCATCGGCCATGGGTCCTGTCAAAGGGGCCACCGCGTGGGCCGTACCGGGCCTCAGCGGCGGCCGGACCGCGGATGGGCCGAGCGCCAGGCCTCTGCCAGCCAGGCGCGGTCCACGTGGGTGTAGATCTCGGTGGTGGAGATGTCGGCGTGGCCCAGCAGTTCCTGCACCACGCGCAGGTCGGCCCCGCCTTCGAGCAGGTGCGTGGCGTAGCTGTGCCGCAGCGTATGCGGGGAGATCGTGGCCGGCAGGCCGGCAGCCGCGCCCGCCTTCTTGAGCAGCGACCACACCGACACGCGCGACAGCCGGCCGCCGCGCTGGTTCAGCAGCAGGGCCGGGCTCGGGCGCTTCCCTGCCAGGTGCGGCCTGCCGCCCTGCAGGTAGGCCGCGACGGCGGCCAGGGCCGGCTCGCCGACCGGCACCTGCCGCTCCTTGCTGCCCTTGCCGCGCAGCCGCACCACCGCCTCGGCCCGGTCAAGGTCGGCGACGTCGAGGCCGCAGAGTTCACTGACCCGGCAGCCGCAGCCGTAGAGCAGTTCCAGCGCTGCCCGGTCGCGCAGGCCGGGCGGCGAGGCATCGCCCCACTCCAGCAGCCGCTCGACCTGGGCCACGCCGAGCACGTCGGGCAGGTGGCGACCCCGCTTGGGCGCGATGATGGTCGCGGTGGGATCACCCTTGAGGCGGCCTTCGGCCTGCAGGAAGCGGAAGAACGAGCGCAGCGTGGACAGCAGACGTGCACGCGAGGTCGCCGCGAGGTCGTGGGAACTGGCCAGAAGAAACGCACGCAGGTTGCTGTCGCTGACAGCCTCGGGGCCGGACAACCCGGACTCGGTGGCCCAGGCGCGCAGGCGTTCAAGATCGTGTCGCTGCGCCTCGAGCGTCGCCGCCGCCAGGCCCTTCTCGACGCCGGCGTGGCCGAGGAAGTTGTCCACGGCCTCGTCCCAGCGCTTCTCGCGTTCGTCGCTGCGGCTCATGGCTCGTCCGCAGCCGGCCCGGAGCGCGCGGCGAAGAAGGCCAGCAGGGTGGCGACATCGTGGCGGTTCAGGCCGCGCACCTCCGACAACTCGGCGGCCGAGGCCGCCCGCACCTGCGCCACGGAACCGAAATGGTACAGCAGCGCGAGCTTCTTGATGCGCCCGATGCCGGGCACGAGGTCCAGTTCGCTGGCGGTCGTCTTGCGGTCGCGCAGCAGGCGGTGGTAGGTGATCGCGAAACGATGCGCCTCGTCGCGCACGCGCTGCAGCAGCTTCAACGCTTCGCTGCGACGGGACAGGCTGATGGTCCCGTTCTCCCGGTGGATCGTCTCCTCGCGCTTGGCCAGGCCGATCAGCTGTGCGCTGTGGAAGCCGTGCCTGGCCAGCACCTCGCGCGCCACGCCGAGCTGTCCGGCCCCACCGTCGACGACGATCAGGTCGGCCGGCTCGCCGCCTGTCGCGGCCAGCTTGCCGTAGTGGCGGTCGAGCACCTCGCCCATGCTGGCAAAGTCGTCGCAGCCCTCAACGGTGCGGATGCGGAAGCGCCGGTATCGGCTCTTCAGCGGTTCGCCGCCCTTGAAGTAGACCAGCGATGCCACCGTCTCGCGGCCCTGGAAGTTCGAGATGTCGAAGCACTCGATCGTGTCCGGCACGGTGTGCAGGTCGAGCGCCTCCTGCAGTTCGATGTCGGCGGGCGTCACCTTGCGCGACGGGCGCAGGTGCCGGTTCACGGCTGCCTGCCGCAGCTTGAAGGCGGCGTTCGTCCGTGCGAGGTCCACCGCCTGGTGGCGTGCCCCGCGCACCGGCACCTTGAGGGCGCAGGCGCCGTCACGCAGGCGGCGCAGCCAGAGGTTCCAGTCCTCCACGTCCTCCACGGCATGTGACAGCAGGATCTCGGCCGGGATATCGCCGGCGCGCGGATAGTACTCGCGCAGGAGCTGGGCCATGATGTCGCCGAGCCCGCGGTCCAGCCGGTCGGTCAGCAGGAAATGGTGCGTGGTCAGGATGCGGCCGCTGCGCACGCGCATCACCACGCCGGAGGCGTCCTCGCCGTCGCGGGCGATTCCGACCAGGTCGACGTCGCCGCTGACGCCCGAGACGGGGCGGCTATGGCTGATCGTGCGGTCGAGCCGCGCCACACGATCGCGCAGCCTGGCGGCCTCCTCGTAGCGCCGGTCGGTGGCCATCTGCGCCATCTGCGTGCGCAGTTCGGCGAGCACCTCGTCCTCGGCGCCGGACAGGAAGCGCACCAGCCGGCTCACCTTCTCGCGGTACGACTGCTGGTCGTCGTATCCCACGCAGGGCGCGCTGCAGCGGCCGATCTGCCAGTCCAGGCAGGCCCGGTCGACGGTCTGCTCCGGCAGCCCCAGGTGGCAGGTGCGCACCTGGAAGGCGCCGGCCGCGAACTTGAGCGTCTCGCGCATCGCGTGCACGTCGGTGAAGGGCCCGAAATAGCGGGCGCCGTCACGTTCGAGGCGGCGCACCACCTCCACGCGCGGGAAGGGCTCGTTGAGGGTCACGCGCAGGTACGGGTACGCCTTGTCGTCCGTCAGGCGGATGTTGTATTTGGGCCGATACTCCTTGATGAGCTGGTCCTCGAGGATCAGCGCATCGGCAGCGGTCTCGGTGACGATGAAGTCGAAATCGCCGATCTGGCGCACGAGGGTGCCGGTCTTGGGGTCGTGGTCGGCGCCGGCCTGGAAATAGGACCGCACGCGCTGGTTCAGGCGCGCGGCCTTGCCGACGTAGATGACCCGGCCCTGGCGGTTCTTGTGCAGGTAGACGCCGGGGGCCGCCGGGAGGGCGGCGAGTTTCTCGCGCACCTCGGCCGGGGGGCTCCGGCAGGGCCTCGGGAACGGGCTCCTGGGCAGGCTCCGGCCCACCTGGGGAGGGCGGACCGGGCGCGTCGTCGAAATCATTGTGGTCGCTTGACATCGCCGCCCCCGGTGGGTATCTTTTCCCGTCTGTGGAAACCCTGACGGAGGTCGTAAACGTGCCCCATCACAAGAGTTGTAAGAAGCGCCTGATCACGAGCCAGAAGCGCAACGAGCGCAACCGGGCCAACCGCTCGCTGATGCGGTCCAGGATCAAGGCGTTCCGCGCTGCCGGCACCGAGGAAAAGACGTCGTCGCTGTCCGAAATGTACAGCCTCGTCGACGTGCAGGCGCGCAAGGGTCTCATGCCGAAGAAGCGGGCCGCCCGGCTGAAGAGCCGCCTGGCCGCCGCCTCGCTGAAGCCCGCCACCAAGTAATCGCCCCGCAGGCAGCTCGCCTGCCTGCCGATGCGATCGCTGTGGGACACTTCGAGGGCCTCTCCACACGAGAGGCCCTCTTGTTGTAGCCCGAATCAGGACTGTACCCGGAATCGGAGCTGCTGTTCCCTGCTTCAACGGTCGCTGTCCCGCTGCCCGAGGTCCTGCAGCACATCCCCCAGCCCGTACAGGCCGCGTTCGCGGCCGGCGACGAAGCGCACCGCCGGGAGCACGCCGCGCAGGAAGGCACTCCGTGACTGCGCACGGTGCGTCAGCACGAGGGTCTCCTCCTGGTCGCCGATCGTCCACGTGTGCTCACCGACCACGCCGCCGATTCGTTGCGAATGCACCGGCGCCGGAGCGCCGCCGCGGGCGCGCTGCCAGGCCTCGGCCAGCGTGCGCGCCGTGCCGCTCGGCCGGTCGAGCTTGGCCGTGTGGTGCGTCTCCACCAGCTCCGCGTCGAAACCGGCGGGCAGCGTCCGCGCCAGCAGCTGAAGGACCATCTGCAGTGCCGGGATGCCGATGCTGAAATTCGTGGCGTGGACAACCGGGTGCGACTCCGCGTGGCGCTGCAGCAGCGCGTGCTGCTCGGCCGTGAAGCCGGTCGTGCCGCTGACCAGGTGCGCATCGAGCAGGTCCGCCGCCGCCAGCAGGCCGGGCAGCGCGGGTGCCAGCGAGAAATCAATGATGACGCAGCCGGACGGCAGCAGCATCGCCATCGCGTCCTGGCCGATGGCGGGCAGGGTCGGGTGCAACACGCCGGCCGGCACCAGGCGGCCGGGTTCGGTCACCAGGCCGACGAGCGCACAATCCGGCGCCGCCTCGACCAACGCCGCCACCAGGCGCCCCATGCGGCCCTCGGCTCCATGGACGACGACGGCCAGCGGCAGCGTGGCGGTCACGCGGCGCCTCCGGTGGTGTCCTGCGCCAGCATGGCCGCAAGCGTGCCCTCGTAGAACTGGACCAGCCGCGTCAGGCTCTTCTCGGACACCGGCACCAGCGGCAGGCGGGGGTCGCGGCGGCAGAGGCCGGCCATCGACAGCAGTTCCTTCACCGGCACCGGGTTCGTCTCCACGAAGCAGGCGTTGCAGACCGGGTCGAGGCTGCGCGCCAGCGGCCAGGCGCGGTTGAGGTCGCCGGCGGCGAACGCCTTCCACATGCGGGTCAGGGTGCCCGGCAGCAGGTTGCTCACGACGCTGATCGCGCCGGCGGCGCCGAGCCCGTAGATGCTGAAGTTCAGCCCGTCGTCACCCGAGTAGACCTTGAGGTCACAGCGGGCGATGGCGTCCTCGATCTGGGCCAGGTTGCCGCTCGCTTCCTTGAGCGCGACCACGTTCGGCTCGGCTGCCAGCTGCGCCACGGTCTCGGGCAGGATATTCACGGCCGTGCGGCCGGGCACGTTGTAGATCACCTGCGGGATGTCGACGGCACGTGCGATGGCCCGGTAGTGCGCGAGCAGGCCGGCCTGCTGCGGCTTGTTGTAGTAGGGCGAGATCAGCATCGCCGCGTCGGCGCCCCAGGCCTTGACATCGCGCGTCTGGGAAATCGACTCGCGGGTGCAGTTGGAGCCGGAGCCGGCCACGACGGCGCAGCGCCCCTTGCAAACCTCCACGGCGGTCCGCACGAGCCACTCCCGTTCCTCGCGCGTGAGCACGGCTGCCTCGCCGGTGCAGCCGACGGGAACCACGCCGGCCACGCCGCCGTCCACCTGCCGTTGCACCAACCGGCGCCAGGCCGCGCGGTCCACCGCGCCGTCCGCCGTGAACGGCGTGACGAGCGCCGTGTAGACGCCATCGGGCATCGCCCAGGTCTTGTCAGCCATCGAGAACGACCTCGCCTTCGAACGCCACCAGGGCCGGACCGCGCAGGCGCAACGCGCCGGCTTCGCGGTCGACGGCCACGGCAAGCACGTCGCCGCCGCGGGTATGCAGCCGGACGGGACTCTCGGCCCGGCCCAGCGCGCAGAGTATCACGGCGCTTGCCGAGGCGCCAGTGCCGCAGGCCAGGGTCTCGGCCTCGACCCCGCGTTCGTAGGTGCGGATGCGCCAGGCGCCGCGCGGGCCATCGGGCGAGACCCAGTTCACATTGGTCCCGGCGGCGCCGAACAGCGGGTGCCGGCGCAGGCGCGGGCCCCACTGGACAAGGTCGACGGCGTCGACATCGGCCACGGGGATCACCAGGTGGGGCACGCCGGTATTGCAGGACGCATGCAGGTCCCAGGGCGTGTCGGTGAGCGCAACGGCCAGGTCCAGGTTGCGCCAGGCAGGCAGCGTGATCTCGATATCCCCCGGTCCGTGCACCCAGCCGGAAAGCTCGCCGGACCAGGTGTCGAAGCGGCACTCGCGGCCGGCCAGGCCCAGGTGGTGGGCGTGGGCCACGCTGCAACGGGCGCCGTTGCCGCACATCTCGGCCTCGCCCCCGTCGGAGTTGAAGTACGTCATGCGGAACGACGTGCCCGCGGCGGAACCGGGGCCGATGATGATCAGCCCGTCGGCGCCGACACCCTTGCGCCGGTCGCAGAGCGCCGCGATGAGTTCGCCGTCGAGCTTCCCGTCGGCCAGGCCCGCCGAGAGCACGCGGTGGTCGACCATGATGAAATCGTTGCCGGCCCCGTGCATCTTCACGAAGGGCAGGCGGAACGGCGCGTGGGCGGGATCCATGGTCACTCCTTCGGGGTCGCAGTACTGTCCGGCGCGGTGCCGGTGGTGCGGGCGCTGTCGGGCACGGCCCGGGCGGTGAATGTCGGCGGTTGGGCCGGTACGCGCAGCGGGGCGGCAAGGCCCGGCGGCACCTGCAGGCCCTCCACCAGCCACCACGGCTCCAGGTAGGACACGGCGCGCAGGGTGTCGGGCCAGCCGGCGGCCGTCGCCAGGGCGCGCAGCAGGTCGCCCGTCACGTCGCCGAGCAGGCTGTCGCCGTTGACGTCGGCGAAGACGACGACGCGAACGGCGCCGGACGGTACGTCGGCGACGAGCGTCTCCGCCTCCGGCATCAGCGGCGATGCGCGCCTGTCCCGCGGCCCGGCGGGCTGCACTCCGGGCGTCCAGCCCGTGTCGTTCTCGGTCACGGCCAGGGGCCAGGCGGCCCAGGTCCCCGGCCAGCCGCTTCGATCGAAGGCCGGCACGCGCAGCAGTCCTGGCGTGCCGTGGGAATAGAGCGTCAGTACGCCCACCTCGATCGCAGGCTTCTCCGCGCTCAACCTCAGGGTATCCGGGACCACGCGCTGGGCCTCGCGATCCCCCGCCCGCAGGTTGGCGTCGTTGTCGCTGAAGGCACGCACGAGCCACGGGCCACCGGGCGCCGGCAGCCAGTCGAAGGACCAGTGCCCGGCCTCGTCGGTGACGGTGCGGCGCAGCAACGGCTGCTGGAAATACTCGACGGTGTCGGGCGGGACGGCGAACAGCTCGAGGACGCCGTTGGTCACGGCCGAATCACCCATGACCAGGGCGCCGGCAAGCCGGCCGCCCGGCAGCGCGGCCCCGGTCGCGAGCGGATAGCGCCGGCTCCCGCGCGACTTCACCTTGTGCGCGTCCTGGAGCGAGGCCGTGACCTCCACCACCACGACCGTGTCGGCGGGCAGCGGCTCGAACAGTTCGACCTCGGCAACCTGCGCCCCCTTCCAACTCGTGCTGCGGAAACGCTGGGCGGGATAGAAATGCAGCCAGCCCTCGGCGGGCTGGCGCGTCATCTTCTCGCTGAACGACAGGCGAAATGTGCGCACCGGCCCGACCGCCACCGACCCGGACTCGGGGAAGGCGGCGGCCAGGCGCGGCGGGGTCAGGTCCACGGGACCGCCGGGCGGCGCTTCGACCACGGCGCAGGCAACCAGCAGCAGGCAGGCGGCCAGCCCGCCCCCGACGGTGAGACCGCGGACCGGCCACCTGCCGCTCCGGGTCCCCGTTCCTGGTCGCGCGAGCTTCATGCCGCCTACTTGATGAGCGTCGCCAGGATGGCGCGCTGGGCATGAAGCCGGTTCTCGGCCTCGTCGAACACCACCGACTGCGGGCCGTCCATCACCTCGTCGGTGATCTCCTGGTTGCGGTGGGCGGGCAGGCAGTGCAGCACGATGTGGTCCTTGTGCGCGGCCTTCAGCAGCGGTGCCGAGATCTGGAAGTTCGCGAAGTCCTTCCGGCGCTTCACGGCCTCTTCCTCCTGGCCCATGCTGTAGAAGGCGTCGCCGTAGATGACATGGGCGCCCTCGACCGCTTCCTGCGGGTCGTTGGTGATGCAGAAGGAGGCGCCGGCGGCCTCGGCCTTGGCGACGATGGCCTCGTTCGGCTCGTAGCCCTTAGGGCAGGCGAGGATGAAGTTGAATGGAAAGCGGATCGCGGCGTTCAGCCAGCTCACGGCCAGGTTGTTGCCGTCGCCGACCATGACCACGTTCTTGCCCTCGATGGTGCCGAGGTGCTCCTCGACGGTCAGGATGTCGGCCATCACCTGGCAGGGATGGTTCAGGTCGGTGAGCCCGTTGATCACCGGCACCGTGGCGTGCTTCGCCAGCTGCACCACCTCGTCATGGTCGAACCAGCGGATCATGATGCCGTCGCACATGCGGCTGAGCACCTTGGCGACGTCGTGCACCGACTCGCGCGTGCCCATCCCGATTTCCTTGTCGGTGATGAACATCGTCTGGCCGCCGAGCTGGCGGAACGCGACCTCGAAGCTGATGCGCGTGCGCAGGCTGGGCTTGGCGAACACGCAGGCCAGCACCCGGTTGGGATGCGTGTGGGGCAGCGTGTGCGCCCGCGCCAGGGGCTTGGTCTGCTTCGCGAGGTCGAGAATCGCCCGCAACTCGGGCAGCGTGTAGTCGTCGATCGCCAGGAAATCCCGCTTGTCCGCCACGTCCCGCTCCTAACGCCTGGGTGGATCCGCCGCCGGTCGTGCCGGCGCCGCAAAAATAGCCCATCGCCGGGCCGCGTCCAGCCCGCTTTGGGGTTCGTCCGCGCGGCTACAGGATGTAGCGCGTGAGGTCCTCGTCGCGCACGATGGCGCCGAGCCGCTCGCGGACGAAGGCGCCGTCGATGGCCAGGTCGCCGCGGTGCGACTCGGGAACGTCGTACAGCACGTCGTCCAGCAGCTGGGCGAGAATCGTCTGCAGCCGCCTGGCGCCGATGTTCTCCATCCGCTTGTTCAGCTCGGCCGCCAGCCCGGCCAGTTCGTCCATGGCGTCATCGGTCACCGTCAGCCGGCACCCGTCGACCTCGAGAAGCGCCTGGTACTGGCGGATCAGCGAACCCTCGGTGTCGCGCAGGATGCGCACGAAATCCGCGCGGTCCAGGCTCTGCAGTTCCACGCGGATGGGGAAGCGGCCTTGCAGCTCGGGGATGAGGTCGCTCGGCTTGCTCATGTGGAAGGCGCCCGCCGCGATGAACAGCACGTGGTCCGTCTTCACCGGCCCGTACTTAGTGCTGACGGTGGACCCCTCGACGATCGGCAGCAGGTCGCGCTGCACGCCCTCGCGACTCACGTCGGGCCCGCCGCTGTGGCCGCGCCCGCCGGCGATCTTGTCGATCTCGTCCAGGAAGATGATGCCGCCGTTCTCGACGAGTTCGATCGCCTCGGACGTGATCTGGTCCTGGTCGAGCCGCTTCTCGGCCTCCTGTTCGCGCAGCAGCTTGCGCGCCTTGGCCACCGGCACGCGGCGTTCCGTCTTCTGGCGCGGGAACATGCCGCGCAGGCTCTCGCCGATCGAGGCGTCGAACTCCTCGCCGGCCGAGGTGAAGATGTTCGCGAGCGGCATCCGCTGCTGCTCGCCGGCCACGGTCACCTCGCGGTCCTCGAGCACGCCTTCGCGCAGCTGCGAGCGGATCTTCTCGCGACTGCGCTCCCAGCGCGCCTGCCGTTCAGGGTCGTCCTTCATGCCGGCCAGGGGCGGGAAGAGGATGTCCACGAGCGACTCCTCCACGGCGGCGTCGATCTCGACCGTGTGCCGCGATTCAGCCCGACGTCGCACCAGTGCGATGCCGGCCTCGACCAGGTCCCGCACCATCGAATCGACATCGCGGCCGACATAGCCCTTCTCGGTGAACTTCGTGGCCTCGACCTTGAGGAACGGCAGGTCCGCCAGCTGCGACAGGCGTCGCGCGATCTCCGTCTTCCCCACGCCCGTCGGCCCGATCAGGATGATGTTGTTGGGCACGACCTCGCGGCGCGCCTCGCCGGTCAGCTGCATCCGGCGCCAGCGGTTGCGCAGGGCGATGGCCACGGCCTTCTTCGCGTCGGCCTGCCCGATGATGTAGCGGTCGAGCATCGCCACCGTCTGCGGGCACGTCCACGCCGAGGTGTGTTCAATCTGCCGGATCTGCATGGGGCTCGCCGCCTTCCGCGCCTGTCTCCAGGATGGTGAGGTTGGTATTCGTGTAGATGCAGATCTCGCCGGCGATCTGCAGGGATTCGCGGCAGATCTCGGCCGCGGACAGGTCGGTACGCCTGGCCAGCGCGCGGGCCGCCGCCAGTGCGTACGGTCCACCGGAGCCGATGGCCGCCAGATGGTCGTCGGCCTCGATGATGTCGCCGGATCCGGAGACCGTGAAGATGTCGGTGCGGTCCATGACGACCATCATCGCTTCGAGCCGACGCAGGACGCGATCGCTCCGCCACTCGCGCGCCATCTCGACCGTGGCGCGCTTGAGGTGGCCGCGGTAGCGTTCGAGGTGCCCTTCGAACTTCTCGAAGAGGGAAAAGGCGTCGGCGGCACCGCCGGCAAAACCAACGAGCACCTGGCCGCCGAACAGAGGGCGCACCTTGACGGCGCCGTGCTTGACGGCCGTATTGCCGAGCGTGACCTGGCCGTCGCTGCCGATCGCGCCGCGCCCGTCGCGCAGCACCGCGAGTACCGTGGTGGAACGGATCTTCATGGGGTCCTTCCGTGGGCCGCGACTCAACCGCCGCGGCGGGTGCGGGCGCGCGGGTGGGCGGCCTCGAAGCTCGCCCGCAGCCGACTGCGGCCCAGATGGGTGTAGATCTGCGTGGTCGACAGGTGCCGGTGCCCGAGCAGTTCCTGCACGACACGGATGCCGGCCCCGCCGTCGAGCAGGTGCGTGGCGAAACTGTGCCGGAGCGTGTGCGGGGAAACGCCGGCGACCTGCGCCAGTTCCCCCGCATAACGTGCCACGAGCGCCTGCACGGTGCGGCGACCGATGCGTCGCCCCGGCCGGCCCTCGAAGACGGGCAGGGCTGCCGCGGTGCGTCCCGCGGCGCCGTCGCGCACGTCCTGCCACAGGCCCGGTTCCAGCGACCCCGCCAGGTGCACGGCCAGCGCGTCGGCGGCGCAGCCGGCCAGCGGCAGCACGCGTTCGCGGTTGCCCTTGCCCAGCACGCGCACGCGCTGCTCCGGGAAATCCAAGTCACCCAAATCCAGCCCCGTCACCTCGGCGAGGCGCAGCCCGAGCCCGTAGATCACCTCGAGCAGCGCGCGGTCACGGCGCCCGCGCGGCGTCGCCGTGTCCGGCATTTCCAGCAGCCGTGCGGTCAGTTCCACGTTCAGGTCGTGGGGCAGTTCGCGCCGCCGTCCGCCGCGTCCGATGCCCAGATTTCCCGGCACATCCTCGACTTGCGACGTCAGCTTAAGGTAGCGGTAGAACGAGCGGATCGCCGCCAGGTGGCGGTCCAGCGTGCTTGGGCGGCAGCCGCGGCGGCGCAGGGCTGCCAGGTGCGTGCGGATGAGGTCGCGCTGCCCGGCCAGGCGCGGCCACTGGTCGCGACCGGCCGGCTCCTCCACCAGCCCGGAAGCGACGGCGGTGGCCAGGAAGTCGCGGATGTCGCGACCGTAGGCCGTCACCGTGCGC
The DNA here is from genome assembly GCA_016703265.1 of bacterium. NCBI lineage: Bacteria > bacterium. Next base: position 208,636 of record JADJCK010000001.1, on the reverse strand, counting down.
GGGCTCAGCCCCCGTTCGATGCCGAGGTGGTCGAGGTACGGCTGGAGCGGATCCATGGCCCAGGTTCCCTCCCGGTCCAGGGGGCGCGGACGGCGGATTGCCGACGGGGCGGGAACGTACCATCGGCGGGCAGGGCTGGCAAGCGGGGCGGCTCAGCCGGCGAGCAACGCGCGCACGGGTGACTGCGCCAGCCAGGCGGCGAGTTCGCGCGCGGCCAGGTCGCCACGCGCCAGCTTGCGAAGGCGCTTGTCGCGCACCAGCTCGGGCAGGTCCGGCAGCAGGCCGAAGTTCGCGTTCATCGGCGTCAGTCGCGCGGTGGTCTGGTCGAAGAGGAATCCGCCGAGCAGGGAGCCGAGGATCGTCTCCCGCGGCAGGGCCGGCAGGGCCAGGCCCCGTAACCGCGCGGCGGCGTGCCACGCCGTCAGCAGTCCCGAGGCGATGGATTCGACGTAGCCCTCCACGCCCGTCATCTGGCCGGCCACCAGGATGTCGGCGCGTCCCTTCAGCGAGAAGTCGGGTTCGCAGCACCGCGGCGTGTCGAGGTAGAAGTTGCGGTGCAACTGGCCGTAGCGGACGAACTCGGCGTTCTCCAGGCCGGGGATCAGGCGCAGCACGCGGCGCTGCTCGCCCTGCTTCAGTCGCGTCTGGAATCCGACGAGCCCGAACAGCGTGCCCTCCCGGTTCTCCTGTCGCAGCTGCACGACGGCGTGCGGGCGACGCCCGCCGGCGCGCGGGTCAGCCAACCCCACCGGACGCAGCGGACCGAAGGCCAGCGACATGGGACCGGAAGCCGCGATCTCCTCGATCGGCTGGCAGCCGGCAAACAACTCGTCGCGATCGAAGGCGTGGACGTCGGCCTTCTCGGCGGCGATCAGCTCGCGGTGAAGGAGTTCGTAGGTTTCCCGGTCGAGGGCCGAGTTCAGGTAGTCGCTGTCGCCCTTGCCGTAGCGGGCGGCGCGGTAGAGCCGGTCCAGGTCGAGCGACTCCAGGGTGACCGTGGGCGCGATCGCGTCGAAGAAGTGCAGGGCCGGGCGGCCCGTGACGCGGCCCAGTTCCTCGACCAGTGCTGCCGAGGTCAACGGCCCGGTCGCCACCAGCCACAGGTGGTCCGCGATGACGGGCAGTGATTCCACCGGCCCGCGGTCCACGGTGACGCCGGCCGCCGCCAGGCGCCCGGCAACTTCCTGGGAGAACGCGTCGCGATCGACCGCCAGCGCGCTTCCGGCCGGCACCGCGCAGGCGCGCGCCGCGTCCAGCAGCCGGCAGCCCAGCGCATCCAGCTCCTGCTTGAGGACACCGCTCGCGGTGGCCGGTTCGGTACTCTTGAGGGAATTGCTGCAGACGATCTGGGCCAGCGCATCGCCGCGATGAACGGGCGAGCCCGAGACGGGGCGCATCTCGGCCAGGCGCACCGGCACGCCGAGCCGCGCAAGCTGAAGGGCAGCCTCACAGCCGGCCAGGCCGCCGCCGACCACCGTCACCTGCGGCGGCGCGGCGCTCACTCGGTGCCGGGCCCGGCAGGACGCCTACGGGGCGCGGCCTTGGTCGCGGCGGCGCCATCGCCCTTCCTGGCGGCCTTCTTCACCGTCTTCTTCGCGGTGGTCTTCTTCACGGTCTTGCCGGAGCCGGCCTTCTTCGCCGTCTTCTTCACGGCCTTGCCGGCAGCCTTCTTGGTGACCTTGCGCCCGCCGCGCCCCGGTCGTCCGCCGCCCTGCGCCGCGCGTTCCGCAGCCGCCACGAGCAATGCCACCGCGTCGGCCACGGTCACTTCCTCGGGGTCGGTGTCGCGCCCGATGGTGCCGTTCGACTTGCCGTCGGTCACGTACGGGCCGTAACGGCCCTTGCAGATGACGAGCGGCAGGCCGGTCTCCGGGTGCGGTCCCAGTTCGCGCAGGACCGGCCGCCGGTTCTTGTTCTTGATGCGCTCGAGCGCCTGTTCGAGCGTCACGCTGAACAGCTCGTCGACCGAGGCCACGCTCGCGAAGACGCGCTCGCATTCGACATAGGGCCCGAACCGGCCCAGGCCGGCGCGCACGGGCTTGCCGGTGGCGGGATCGGTGCCGATCAGGCGCGGCAGGCTCAGGAGCCGCAGCGCGTAGTCGAGGTTGATGGTCGAGAGGTCCGTCTTGGCGCCGAGGCTGATGCGCTTGGGCTTCGTGTCGCCCTCCTGCTCGCCGAGCTGCAGGTAGGGGCCGAACGGCCCCGTCAGCGCGTAGATGTCCTGCCCGGTCTCCGGATGCCGGCCGATGGGCTCGCGGGAGCGGTCGCGCTCCGTGATCAGGTCGAGCGCGCGCTGCGGCGTCAGCTCGTCGATCAGCAGGTCGACCGGCACCGTGGCGCGTCGCTCGTCGTCGCCTTCCATGTTCACCGAGACGTAGTTGCGACCGATCCGCAGCACGATCGGCGCGCCCGTCTCGGGATCGTCGCCCACGTGGATGCGCGGGAACTCGATGCGGTCCAGGCCGACCGAAATATCCTTCTCCAGGCCCGCCTCGTCGCCGCGGCCGTGGTAGAAGCTGTCCAGGAACTCGACCCAGTCGCGCTCGCCGGCGGCGATCTGGTCCAGTTCCTCTTCCATGCGCGCCGTGAACGCGACATCGACGTAGCGGTTGAAGTGCTCGCGCAGCAGGTGCGTGACCGCCATGCCGATGTAGGTCGGCAGCAGCGCGCCGCCCTTCTTGGCCACGTACTCGCGGCTCTGGATGGTGGCGATGACGGACGCGTACGTCGAGGGGCGGCCGATGCCCTCCTCCTCCAGCTTCTTGATCAGCGAAGCCTCGGTGTACCGCGCCGGCGGCTGGGTCTCGTGCGCCGCATGCGTGACATCCTTCACGTCGATGCCGCCCGGCTCGCTCGCTGCGGCCCCGCCGATCGACTGGCCCTCGCGCAGGTCGGGCAGCAGTGCGTCCTGGCCGCGGTCGCCGTAGACGCGGAGGAAGCCCGGGAACTTCACGACCGAGCCGTTGGCCCGGAAGGTGAGTTCGCGCCCGTCGGCCTTCACCACGAGGTCGGCCGCGGTCTTGTCCAGCTTGGCGTCGGCCATCTGCGAGGCAACGGTGCGGTTCCAGATGAGCGTATAGACGGCCAGTTCGTCCTTGTCCAGGCGCCCGGCCACCGAGGCCGGCGTGCGACTGACGTGCGTGGGGCGGATCGCCTCGTGCGCTTCCTGCGCGCCCTTCGACTGCGTCCGGTAGCGCCGCGGCCCGTTCGTGTACTCGGGGCCGTATTCGCGGGCGACCAGCTCGGCCGTCTCGGCCAGCGCACCCTCGCTGAGGGTCAGCGAGTCGGTACGCATGTAGGTGATGAGGCCCTCGGCGAAGTCTCCCACGCCTTCGTACAGTCGCTGGGCGATGCGCATGACGCGCTGCGGCGTCATCTTGAGCTTGCTGCTGGCGGCCTGCTGCAACGTGGAGGTGATGAACGGCGGCGCCGGCCGCTGTGTCGTCTCCTTGCGCTCGACGGCGCTCACGCGCCAGGGCACGGTCGCCTTCGCGGCTGCCGCCAGGCCGGCCGCCTCCGCCTCACCCAGCTGCAGGCGCCCCTCGCCCGACTTGAGGGCCCCGGTAGCCGGGTCGAAATCCTTGCCGCCGGCCACACGCTTGCCGTCCACGGTGGTCAGGCGCGCGCCGAACTCGAGATCCCGGCCGGCCAGCGTCGCCTCGACATCGCAGTACCTGGCCACGCGGAAGGCCTGCCGCTCCTCTTCCTTCTCGACGACCAGCCGCACCGCCACGCTCTGCACGCGCCCGGCCGACAGCTTGGTCCGCACCTTCTTCCAGAGCACGGGCGACAGCGAGTAGCCGTAGAGGCGGTCGAGGATGCGCCGGCCCTCCTGCGCCCGCACGAGCTCCATGTCGATCTCGCGTGGATTCTCCAGCGCTGCCATGATCGCGTTGCGCGTGATCTCATGGAACGTGATGCGGCGAACCGGCACCTTGGGCTCGAGCACCTCGAGCAGGTGCCAGCTGATGGCCTCGCCCTCGCGGTCTTCGTCCGTCGCGAGCAGGATCTCGTCCGCCTGCTTCAGGAGCTTCTTCAGCTCGGCGACCTGCGCCCGGCTGTCGGGCGAGACGATGTAGATGGGCGCGTAGCGGTCGTCGATGTTCACGCCCAGGCGAGACCATGACTCGTTCTTGTAGCGGGCGGGGATGTCCTTGGCGGACGCCGGAAGGTCGCGGATGTGACCGTAGCTGGACGCGACGACGTAGCCGTCGCCGAGGAAGCGCGTGATGGTCCGGGCCTTGGCGGGAGACTCGACGATGATCAGTTTCAAACGGCCCGTCCTTCAAGCAAAACCCGGCCGTGGCAGCCAGCGGCCGGTTTCGCGTTTCTGAGGACGACCATGGCCGGCCTCAATGGATATTGTCGAAGCCTTCCGAGGCGCCCCCGGTCAGGCCCGGCCGCCCGGGGCGGAACAGGACCTGCTCGAGGATGGGCTCAAGGTCATAGGGCGTCAAAGGGCGGAAGGCGATGTGCGACGAATACTGCAGCAGCGCTTCCATCTGGGCACGGTCGATCTGGCCCGTGTTGAACAGGTCCAGCAGCAGGCCCAGGCCGTCCCGCGTCAGGTATTCGTCCTCCATCTCGCCGAACAGGCGGAAGGCCTTGTCCGACGGGGCGTCCGGGGCCGGTTCCTGGGGCCAGTCCTGGCGGTTGTCCGGCAGGAGACGCTCCTCGATCCAGTCCAGGAGGGCGTGAACGTCCTCCTCCTCGAGCCCGGAGGCCGTCATGCGCTCGCGCAACCGGGTCAGCCTGGCGGCCGAAACCTCGGCGCCCCGAGAGGGCCTCGAGCAGCAAAACCAGCAGGTGCTTATGCTTACCACGTTCGGTGTTCATCGCTGGCATCGCTTTCCGTCACCGGCCAATGGCCGCTGACGTGGCCAAACCTAGCACGGGCATCCCCCGGCGGCAAGACCGGCCGCCCCGGCCCGGCCCGTCGCCTAGACGGCGCCGCAACACTTCTTGTACTTCTTGCCGCTGCCGCAGGGGCACGGGTCGTTGCGCCCGATGTTGGCCGAGGCCACGTTGACCACCGGTCGGGGACGCCCCGCGATGGCATCCTCGTCCGGCGCCGGCTCGGTGGAAGCGCTGCCGAAAGCCGCGACTTCCTGGTGCTTCGTCTGCATGACCGGCGGCGGCGTCGCGGGCCGCTCGGGCGGCGGCGCCAATTCGGCCCGGAAGAACAGGTTGATGGCCGACTTCTCGATGCTGCCGACGAGCGCCTCGAACATCCGGAACGACTCGCCCTTGTACTCGACCAGCGGGTCGCGCTGCCCGTACGAGCGCAGGCCGATGCCGCTGCGCAGCATGATCAACTCGTTGAGATGGTCGCGCCACTGCTCGTCCAGGATCTGGATCATCACGAACTTCTGCAGCTGTCCCGTCAGGTGCTCGCCCAGCAGCTCGCACTTGGCCTGGTAGCGCTGGCGGGCCTGGTCGCGCAGGCGCTCGGCCAGTGCGTCGTAGCCCATCTCCAGGTGCTCACGCGGGGCAATCGGCAGCGGCGCCAGTACGAGCGGTCCCCACAGGCGCTGGAGCTTCTCGAGGTCCCAGTCGTCGGGCACGGTCTCGGGGTCGATGCATTCGGCCAGCACCCCGTCGACGGCGTTCTCCAGGAAGTCGCTGAACTGCTCGCCCAGCTCGTGGCCCTCGAGCGCATCGCGACGCATCCCGTAGATGACCTCGCGCTGCTTGTTGACGACGTCGTCATATTCGAGCAGGTGCTTGCGGGTGTCGTAGTTCTGGTTCTCGACGCGCATCTGCGCCTTCTCGATCGCCCGCGTGACCATCGAGTGTGTGATGACCTCGTCTTCCTGGACGCCCAGCTTGTCCATCACCTTGATGATGCGCTCGGGGCTGAACAGGCGCATGAGGTCGTCCTCGAGCGACAGGAAGAAGATGGCCTGGCCCGGGTCGCCCTGGCGGCCGGCGCGGCCGCGCAGCTGCCGGTCGATGCGCCGGCTCTCGTGCCGTTCGGTGCCGATGATCTGCAGGCCGGTGGCCTGGCCTTCCCATTCCTCCTTCTTGAGGTCCGGGTCGCTCGGCCATTTAGACGGCAGGTCCAGCACGCCGGGGGCCAGCTTGATGTCCGTGCCGCGGCCGGCCATGTTCGTCGCGATGGTCACCGCGCCGATGCGCCCCGCCTCGGAGACGATCTCGGCCTCCATCTTGTGGTGCTTGGCATTCAGCACGTTGTGGTTGATGCCCTGCAGCTTCAGCAGCCGGCTCAGCAGTTCACTCACCTCGACGGTGGTCGTGCCGACGAGGACCGGCAGGCCCAGGCGGTGGAGCCGCTTGATCTCCTCCACGATCGCCTTGTACTTGGCCTTCTTCGTCTTGTAGATGACGTCGTCGAGGTCCTTGCGGGCAATCGGCCGGTTCGAGGGGATGATGACCACGTCCAGCTTGTAGATCCCGTTGAACTCCGCCTCTTCGGTCTCGGCCGTGCCGGTCATGCCGGCCAGCTTCTCGTATTTGCGGAAGAAGTTCTGGACCGTGACCGTGGCCAGCGTCTGCGTCTCGCGCTGGACGACCACGCCTTCCTTCGCCTCGAGCGCCTGGTGCAGGCCCTCGCTGAACCGGCGGCCCGGCTGCAGGCGACCGGTGAAGGTGTCGACGATGATCACCTTGCCGTCCTGCACGACGTACTCGACATCCTTCTCGTAGAGCGAGTACGCGCGCAGCAGCTGGTCGGCGTTGCTGATGAGCTCGTTCTTCAGCGCATACGCCTGCTCGATCGCCGCCAGGCGCTGCGCCTTCTCGATGGGCGTGAGCGATTCGTCGTTCTGGATGGCGCCGGCGCTCTCGGCCAGGTCGGGCAGCACGAAGAAGTCGCGTTCCTCGCGGGCAAAGACCTCGCGCCCCTTCTCGGTCAGGTCGACGTGGTGGTTCTTCTCCTCGACCACGTAGAGCAGGTCGGCGTCGGCCTCCCACATGGCCTTGTCGCGCATGTAGTTTTCCTCGGTGCGCTGGATCGTCTCCAGGACGCCGGGGATCTGGCCGAGCTTGCGGAAGCGCTGGTTCTTGGGAGCGCCGCGGCTGATGCGCAGGAGCTTCAGCGCGGTCTCGTCGTCGATCTTGACGTCCTCGCCGTCGGCGGCGGCGCGGAGCGCGCGCTCGACATCGCCCAGCCAGTCGTTGACGATCTTCATCTGGCCACGGACGACGTTCTGCACGCGCGGGTTCATCTCGGTGAACTGGTGCGTCGACTTGTCAACGGCGCCCGAGATGATGAGCGGCGTGCGCGCCTCGTCGATCAGGACCGAGTCCACCTCGTCGACGATCGCGTAGAAGAACTCGCGGTGCACGAGGTGCTCGGGGTGCACGACCATGTTGTCGCGCAGGTAGTCGAAGCCGAACTCGTTGTTGGTGCCGTAGGTCACGTCGCAGGCGTAGGCCACGCGGCGTTCCTCGGGCGTCATCTCGCCCAGGATGTAGCCGACCTTGCAGCCGAGGAACTCGAGCACGCCGCCCATCCACTGCGCGTCGCGCTTGGCCAGGTAGTCGTTGACGGTCACCAGGTGGGCGCCGCGCCCGGGCAGCGAATTCAGGTACAGGGGCATGATCGCGACGAGGGTCTTGCCTTCGCCGGTGGCCATTTCCGCGATCTTGCCCTGGTGCAGCACGATGGCGCCCATCATCTGGACGTCGTACGGCACCATGTCCCAGGTCATTTCCTGGCCCCAGACGATCCAGGTGGCCTTCCGCTCGGTCAGGCGGCGGCAGCCTTCCCAGACCACGCCGTAGGCCTCGACGAGAAGGTCATCCAGCGATTCACCGGCCGTGTGGCGGCGCCCGAATTCGGTGCGGAGGGCACGAAGGTCGTCGTCGCTCAGCGAGCGGTAGCGCTCACGGTTGGCCTTGATCTTCTCGACCAGCGGGCTCAGCTTCGCCGCATCGCGGTTCTTCTTCCCGAACGCCTTCTCGAACCATCCCTGCAGGCCGTTGGCCATGAGTCGCTCCTTGTGCGGTGTACTTCAGTCGCGGGCAGGCGCCGTGCCGCCGATGACGGCCTCGTAGATGGCGCGATCGACCAGGACCTTCTCGACATAGTGGCGCGTCTCGGGATAGCCGATCCAGGCCAGGTAGATGTCGCGGGCCGCATTGCCGCCCAGTTGCCGGTCCCAGCGATCGGTGGCCTCGTAGCCGGCGTTGTAGCCGGCCAGCACCCGGTAGGGGTCGCCCCCGTAGCGTCGGGCCCCATCGCTCACGAGGTGGTCGCCCCGGGCGATGGAAATCCGCGCATTGCTCCAATGGCCCGCCCCGGGCAACGCGCCGGGTCGCTCGTAGTGGAAGGGCGTGATCTGCATCCAGCCCAGCGCGCCGGCCCAGGAACGTACCCCGGCCTCGAACAAAGATTCGTTGCGCGCGATCGCGAGCAGGAGCGCCGGGTCGTTCTCCGCGCGCAGCAGGGCATCGCGCACCGGTCCCGGCCCCGGGAGGGGGTAAAGGAATAGCCTTCGCTCGGCCGCTGTCAAACCGCGCTGTGGCAGCACACTGGCCGCACCCAGGGCCCCGCGCATGTCGCCGGCGGCCAGAGCGAACCCCAGGAGGGCGTGGATGCGCACGTAATCGCTCCCGGCGGCCTGGACCAGGGCCGGCACCAGGGAAGGCCGCGCCGGCGTTCCGCCCCCGGTCAGGAAGGCCACATCGGCATCCAGGAGCTGGCCGGCCAGACGGTCCTCCGCCAGCAGGGGGGCCACGGCAAGCATGGCCGCTGCCGCCGGCGCGCTGCTGCCCGCCACGCGAGCCAGGCGCCGGGCGTACTCGGCAGCAACTCCGCCACCGGGGTTCGAGTCCGCAAACGACAGCCCCCACTTGACCCACAGGTCCCACAGCGGGCGGTCGGCGGCCGCGACGAAGGCGTCCCGGACCGCGGCATCGGCCGGCCTCACGCGCGGCGCGCGCCCGGTCTCCACGAGCCACGCGGCGCGGGCTGTCATCTCGGCGGTGTCGGGCACCGCGGCGGCGGCCCCGAGGCGGGCTTCCCAATGCCGGGTCTCGGCGCGGAACGCATCGAGCTCCGCCCCGGTGAACGTGGTGCGCCCGGCTTCACGCAGGGTGCGGGCGCCGGCCAGGTCGCCCTTGGCGATGGCCCGCACCATCGACTGTTCCACCCATTGCCGCAGGCGTCGCCGCGTGGCGTTCGTGCCGTTGCCCTCGCGCGCCAGGGCCAGGGCCTTGTCGAGGTCGGCGCGGGCCCGCACCTCACTGCCGTCGAGCAGGCGCAGCTCTGCGGCGCGGCGCCACAGGTCCAGGCGCCAGGTCGGCTTCAGGCCGGGCGTGGCGGCGATCGCTTCGTAGGCGGCGGCATCGCCCTGCTGGGCGGTGCGGCGCCCGTTCACCCACATCCCCTGCAGGTCGATGTCGTCCGGAGGGGTCGGATGCCGGCGGAAATGGGCCACCAGTGCCGCCTTGGGCAGCACGGCGGCGCCCACGGCCGCGCGCCAGGGCTCCGGCAGCCCGGACGCGGTCAGGTCCTGCGACTGCACGCCCCGCCGCGACCGGCGCCGACGAAGAAGGCGCGCCAGGCTTCACTGGTTTCGGGCGGCATGATCGGGGCCTGTCCGCGCTGGCGGCAATACCCGACCCAGAGCGCCCAGGCGTTGCCGGCGTCGACCGAGGGCAGCGGCAGGGCCTCGGCCCAGATCGTGGAGCTCTCGGCGGCGGGACCGCCACCGAGTCGCGCCACGCGGCGGGCGCGCAATCCCCAGGTGAAATTCTCGCGCGGCTCGATGCCGGGACCGCGTCGCGTCGCCAGGTTGTCGGCGATGCCGCGGGCGGCGGCCAGGTCGCCGGAAGCCAGGGCGACGAAGAAGCGCCGGGCCCCCAGCTCGCCTTGGAGCACCGCCGCGCCGTCGACGGCGGCGAGCGCAGTTGCCGTAGCTGTCGTGTCGGCGTAGGCGCGGACGGCCTGCGACATCGCACGAAGGCGTTCCTCGGCGGTGGCCGGATCTCGCGCCGCCAGCCAGCGACGCGTCAGGTCGGCGCCGGGCACCGGCGTCTGCCGCGGGTCCAGGCAGCGCGCGGCAGCCCGCGTCCAGGCGGTGTCGATGCGCGCCGGTTCCAGCAGGCCGACCGGATAACCGTCATCCAGGCCCGCCGCAACCCCGGCGGCGCCGACCTGGAACTTCTCGAGCCAGGGATCGAAGAGCGGACCGGCCCCGGCCGCAGCCGGGACGATCGCCAGCGTGAGCGCCGTCAGCGTCGCCTTTACCTGCCACTTCAATGTCGCAGCACCACCTTGCGTGTCACGGGCGCACCGGCGCCGGATAGTTTCAGGAAATAGGTCCCCGAGGGCAGGCGTCGCCCGCCGGCGTCGCTGCCGTCCCAGGTGGCGAGCAGGGTGCCCGCAGGCACGTCGCGCCGGTGAACCAGGCGGCCGCGCAGGTCGTAGATCCGCAGTTCGCCGACGGTTCCGTCGGGAACCTGCAGCGTGAAACGGAGAACTGCCGCCGCCGGGTTGGGCCACGGCTCGCCCAGTGACGGCCCGGCAACGGCACCATCGTCAACGTACACGGTCAATGGTTCCAGCGCGAGGACTCCCCACAACGTCGGTCCCGTGACGCGCACCTCGTGACGCCGGTCGGGTGGGCCCGGCAACAGCGCCGTGATCGTCGCCCGGTCCACGGGGTCCTGCACGCCGGTCAGCAGCGTCGTCCAGATGCTGTCGGGCCTGGCGCGGGCCTGGATGTCGAACCGCGGCTCGGCCGCCCCGGCGTCCCAGGTCCAGTCCCAGGACAGGCTTCCCGACCAGCGGCAATCCTCGTCGAAGCCGGCCGGGGGCGCGCTGAGCGCCTCGCAGCGCGCGACCACCCAGCCGCGCGCACGCCACAGGGCATTGGCGGCGAACTCCAGCCGCAGGCGCCAGGGGCCGGTGCCTTCGGCCGGGACCGGGAAGATGTCCGTGCGCCAGATCGGCTCGCCGGCCGGGGTCAGTTCGGCGGCCGAGCCCCCGAACGAACCGCGACCGCGCAGGGCGCTGCCGGAGGTCGGGTCCACGCGCGCGGGCCAGCCGCGCAGCGGCTCGGCGGGTATCTCGGCGCCGTCCGGGCCGATCCAGCTGACCACGGCGGCGTCCATCGGCGCCCCGGTCGGCAACGACTCCACGTCGACCCAGTGCAGGAGGCGGACGCCGGTCGTGGCGCCGGCCAACGGCCCACTGGTCAGGCGGGCGCGGCCCCCGTTCGTGTAGGCGACGTTCGGCCAGTCGGTGGGATCGGCCGCGGCTGCGGTGCAGACGAGGACCGGGACCTGGCCTGGGGCCGGCGAATCCGCGCCGGTCCACCGTTCCCACGCGGTGCCGGGCCCGTCGGGTTGTTCGATGGTCCACGAACCCGGCCACCCCGCGGCGAAATCGAGCGCCAGAGCGGTGCTCGTCCAGGCCCTGGGCCGCGTGTCGTCGCATGTCCTGACACCCGGACCGGAAAGGGTGTAGCGGAATCGCGTGAAGGCATCCGTCGGCTGTCCGCCGGGGGTCGTCCAGCGGACGGTTGAAGCCGGTCGCCAGGCGCCGTCACCGTGCGCGAGCAGGGGAACCTCCACGGACCGCGAACCGCCGCCGAAATCGCCCCAGACCGGTTCGCCCACCGCCTCGACGCGCAGCGACAGCGAAGCGGCCGCACCCCCGTGGACGCGGGCCGTCAACACCATCTCGTGCACGGGCCCCTCGCCGAACGCGACGTCGAAGTCCAGCCACGGTTGCGCGTCACCCAGCGTGTGATGGACCGCGAGACCGTTGGCATAACCGATGCCCGATATCGCGACGCCGGTCGGTCCCCCGTAGCCGTCGCTGGAGGGAGTCGTGTCCGGTGCCAGCGAGGTGACGTTGCCCGGGCCCGGGAAGACATCCCCGGCGGCGCCTGCATCGAGCCCGTCCCGGAGTTCCCGGCCGCCGTCGGCCTCGAGCAGCCGCGCGCGCAGGTGCCATTGCCCGAAGCCGTCGTCGCGCCAGCTGCCTTCGGGCACGGTTTCGTCCACGTGCAGGGCGACGAGCCCCGCGGCCGGCAGCGCCGCGTCGAACGGGGCGGCCGCGCCCGGATCGCGCGCCTCGAGCAGGAAGAACTCGGGTCCGGGTTCGCCGCGTGTCCAGACACGATGCGTCTCGGTGCCGTCGGGCGCCGCCCGCAGCGTGTCGCCCCCCGCAGGGCTGGACGCGATGGTGACGACATCGCACCATCCGAGCAGCGCGCGCGAATAGGCATCGGGCAGCGAGGGCCCCCAGCCGCCGCCGGTGCCGCGGGCGCCGGCGGCCATGAGGCTGAAGACGCCGAGGCCGCCGGCGCCGGCCAGGTCGCCGGCGCCCGAGCCGCCCCCGGGGTCGGGCGGCAGCAGCGGATCGTAGCGGTCTTCCATGCCCAGCAGGTGCGCGGTCTCGTGCGCCCAGATGCCCGGGCCGCTGGCCAGGCTCGCCGTGGCGTAGGGACCGGCGGTAATGCCTTCGGCCGCGAAGGGCGGGTCGAGATAGTACTGCAGCGCCTGGATGAGCCCGTTCGCGGCATCGTTCTCCTGGCCCGGGTCGGCATGCAGGATGAGCACACCGTCAACCCAGCCGTCGTCATCCGCCGTGCCGGCGCGTCCATCGGGACCGTCGAGGTCCGCCGCGCGCAGGTCGAAGCCTGCGGCGGCGACCGCCTCGATCGCCAGGGCGGCCAGCCGGCGCGAACGCGTGAATCCGTTGAGGCCGATGTCCGAGTAGTCGCGGGCGATGCCGGGCAGGCGCACGAGCGGCGCGAGGACCGGCACCACCTCGCAACGCCCGGCGGAAGCGACGGTGAAATAGTGACGCAGGGATTGTCCGTCGACCGCCGTCAATCGCGGCGCCAGGCCGGCGGGATCCCACCCGGCTGGCAGCCGGTGGTCCGCGAAATCGACGGGGATGACCAGCAGTCCGAAGCGCGCCGGCGCGGCCGCGGGATCAGCCAGGGTCTTCGCAGCGCTTGCCAGGCTCCGTGCGCGCACCTCGGCCCGGCGGGCGGCGCGCCAGGCATGCAGCGCAGCGTCGTCCGCGACCGGCACCGAGGCTCCTGCATGCGGGGCCGGGCAACCCGCAGCCAGGCAGGCCGCGAGCACGATCAGGACCAGGGTGCGCGAACTCGCGAGCATACGTCTCCGGTGGCGGTACGGGGCGGTCCTGCGACCCGCAGCCGCGGTGAAGGGTCTGCCATGCCCGCTCACCCTCAATATAGGTCGGACCGTCAGTGGTTGAAATGGCGCCGTCCGGCCAGCAGGAGCGTCACGCCCAGTTCGCCGGCACGCGCCGCCACCTCGTCGTCGCGGATCGAGCCCGCCGGCGCGATCACTGCGCGGATACCCGCGGCGGCCAGTTTCTCGATGCCGTCCGGGAACGGGAAGAACCCGTCTGAAGCCGCGAGGGCCCCCGTAAGTTCCAGCCCCTGCGCGCGCGCCTTGCTGATCGCCAGCTCGACAGAATCGACGCGGCTCATCTGCCCGAAGCCGCAACCGAGCGTGGCTTCACCGTCGACGAGCACGATCGCATTGCTCTTGCCGTGTTTGGCGACCTTCCAGCCCAGGGCCAGCCCGGCCCGCGTGGCAGCGTCCGGAGCCGGCCCGGCGGCCAGCTTCGGTTCGAGCAGTTCCGGGAAACCTTCGTCTTCGTCCTGCCGCAGCATGAGTCCGCCCCAGGCGCGCGAACGGCCGCGCGTCGAGGCAAGGAAGAGCGTGAGGTCGGCCGAGAGCACGCGCACGTTCTTCTTCTTCGTCAGCTTCGCCAGCGCCGCCGGCGTGAACGACGGCGCGGCGATGATCTCGAGGAAGCGCTCGGCGAGCAACGCCGCCGCCTCTTCGTCGATCTCGGCATTGAAGGCGAAGACGCCGCCGAAGGCCGAGACCGGATCGCAGCGCAAGGCGCGCTCCAGCGCCTGCGCCGGCGTCCCCACGGCGAAGCCGCAGGGATTCGTGTGCTTCAGGATGGCGCAGCACGGCTCGCGGAAATCGCCCGCCAGCTTCAGGCCGGCGATGAGGTCGACGAGGTTGTTGTACGAGAGTTCCTTGCCGCCGTGCAGCACGAGGCCCACCGAGGCCAGGTCGCCGCCTCCGGGCAGGAACATGCGCGCGCCCTGGTGCGGGTTCTCCCCGTAACGCAAGCCGACGCCGTGGTCCACGCGGCCGGTCACGCCCTCCAGCCAGTCGGCGATGGAATCGTCGTAGCGCTCGGTCAGGCGGAAGACCGCGGCGGCAAGCCGGCGACGCAGTTCCAGCGAGGTCGAGCCGTCGTTCATCTCGAGTTCGGCCAGGACCTCGGCGTAATGCGCCGGGTCGGGGACCACCGTCACGCGCTGGAAATTCTTGGCTGCGGCGCGCAACATCGTCGGCCCGCCGACATCGATCTTCGACACCAGCTGCGCCTCCGTCCCGCCCTGCGCCCTGGCCTCGCCGAACCGGTAGAGGTTCACCGCGACGAGGTCGATCGGGGTAATGCCGAGCTCCGTTGTCGTCCGCGAACGACGCCTCGTCCGGGCCGAGGATGCCGCCGTGCACCGCCGGGTGCAGCGTCTTGACGCGACCGCCGAAGATCTCCGGGTAGCCGGTGATGGCATCGACGTCGGTGACGTCGAAGCCGGCCTCGCGCAGCGCCGTCGCCGTGCCGCCCGAGGCGACGAGCTCGAATCCGTGCGCGGCGAGGCCGCGCGCGAAGTCGGCGAGTCCCGACTTGTCGGTCACGCTGAGCAGGGCGCGCTTGCGCCTCACAGGTATGCCTGCCATGCAGCAGCCTCCTCCGGGAACAGGATTTCCAGCACTTCGCGATAGCGCTGCGCCGTGCGCGCGAGCACATCCTGCGGCAGCGGCGGCGGCGGCGGCGCCTTGTCCCACGTCAGCGTCTCGAGGTGATTGCGCAGGATCTGCTTGTCCCAGCTGGGCGGCTCCTGGCCCGGCACCACTTCGCCGGCCGGCCAGAACCGGCTCGAGTCCGGCGTCATCACCTCGTCGATGAGGGCCACGCGCCCGTCGATCAGCCCGAACTCGAACTTCGTGTCCGCCAGCACGACGCCGCGGCCGCGCGCGAAGTCCGCGCCCTCACCGTACAGCCGCAACGTCAGGTCGCGAAGGGCCTTCGCTTGTACGGCGCCCACCGCGTCTTCGACCTCGGCAAACGTCATGTCGAGGTCGTGCCCCTCGTCGGCCTTGGTGGTCGGCGTGAACAACGGGTGGGGCAACCGGTCGGCCAGCTTCAGTCCGGCAGGCAGCGGCTGTCCGCAGATCGCGCCCGTGGCGCGGTACGACTTGAAGCCGGACCCGGCCAGGTAGCCGCGCACAACGCACTCGACCGGGAAGCGATCGGCCTTGCGCACCAGCATGGAGCGTCCGCCGAGCGCGGCGGCATGCGTGTCGAACGGCGCCGGGAACCGGTGCGGATCCGCGGTCACGACATGGTTCGGCACGACGTCGCCGAAGCGCTTGAACCAGCCGAGGCTCATGACGTTGAGCACGACGCCGCGACCCGGCACGAGATCGTTCATGATGACGTCGAAGGCGGAGACGCGGTCGGTGGCGACGACCAGCAACTCGTCACCGAGGTCGAAGATGTCGCGCACCTTCCCCTCGTGATCGGGCCGCAGGCCCAGGTCGCGCGTGCTGCGCAGGGCAGGCATGGACTCTCCTCCGGGTTCGCCCCGGAGCGGCGTCCGGTGGCGGCAAGTGCGGTGGCGCCAACCGGTGCCGCGGCGCGCCCGGGCAACCCCGATGACCGGCGACGGCGTCGCGCCCGCATGGTAGGCGGGCCCACCGCCGGGTGTCAAGGCAGCCATCCGGACGTTTGGCGGACCCGTGCCAGGCGCTGTCGTGGCGCATTTGGCCCCGGCCGTCCCAGCGTACCGTGACCGTCCCGTGGAGGTCGGACCGGCGCAGGGCCAGGGTGTCCCCGCCCACCACATAGGGCCCGTGGCTCGGGTGCCGGTACCGGTTCCCGACCCCGCAGCTGACCAGGACCAGCCCGGGCCGCAGGCGCGACAGCCAAGGCTTGCCGCCCGAAGTATCACTGCCGTGGTGTCCGGCCTTCCAGACGTCGGTGGACGCCAGGTGCGGATGGGCGGCCAGCAGCCGCTCTTCGCCCGGCTCCTCGAGGTCGCCGCTCCAGACCAAGCGCAGGTCCCGCCCCAGGTAGAGCAGCAGGACCAGCGACCGGTCGTTCTCGTCCGCCGTGCCGCCTTCCGGAACCGGAGCGGCGACGAGTGTCACCTCCCACCGGCCCCAGCGATGCAGGGTGACCGTGTCGGGCCGTTCGGTGACCAGCGACGGATCCACCACACCGGCCAGCACCGCAGCCGCCTTGCCTCCGCAATACCAGCGCGCGACTGCCAGCTTCGCGGCCGCTGCGGCAGCCCCGCCCGTATGGTCGCGATGGCCGTGGGTCAGGACGATGGCGTCGAAACCGTCACGACCCCGCCGATGCAGCCACGGCAGCACCTCGCGTTCGAACGGTCCCTCGGTGGCTCCGCGTCCACCATAGACACCGGCGGTATCGAGCAGGACCGCCCAGCCGTCCGGGAACTCAAGCAGGCCGCAGTCCCCCTGGCCGACGTCGAATTGCGTCAGCACGACTTCGCCCCGCCCGCCGGGCACGCGCGATGGTGCGACCACCAGCATCAGGCCCAGCGGCGCCGACAGGCCGAGCACCAGCAGCGACCTGCCGGGACGCCCTGCCCGCCGCAGGGCGGCCAGGGTCCAGAGCAGGGCGATGCCGAGCATGAGCCAGGCCCCGAGTTGCCAGGGCGCCATTGCCGGCAGGCCCAGGTCCCAGGCCTCGGCGCGCGCCGCCGTCCAGGCGACCGAGGCCGCGAGCAGGCGGAACTGCAGCCAGGCGAACGCCCCACAGGCCTGTCCCGCGGGCAGCCACACCGGGGCCAGGGCCAGCCCGAGCACGGTCATCCACACCGCCGACCCGAACAACGGCACCGCCACCAGGTTGGCCGCCGGCGCCAGCAGTGAGATTCGCCCGAACGCCTGCGCCGCCAGCGGCAGCGTGAACCACTGCGCCGCCAGGGTGACGCCCAGGCCGCTGCCGAGCCACGCCCATGGTCGACGCCGGCAGAAGCGCAGGCCGCCCGTGGCGCGACTGGTGGCGAGGATGCCGCCCGCTGCCAGGTACGAGAGCCGCAACCCGATGTCGAGGGCCGCCGTCGGCTCCCAGGCCACGGTCGCGGCGTAGATGACGCCGAGCCCGCGCAACGGATCGAAGCGCCGACCGAGGCACGGCGCCAGCAGCGCGAGCGTGCCGAGTCCGGCGGCGCGGATCACCGAGCCCGGCAGCCCCGTGAGGACCGCGTACGGCGGCAGCAGGATGAAGACCGGCAGTGCGGCGGCGAGCGGTCCCAGGCCTGCAGCGCGTGCGGGTGCCAGGACCAGGCCCAGCAGGATGCCGACGTGCAGGCCGCTGACGGCAAACAGGTGCGCCAGCCCGAGGTCGGCGAACGGCTGGCTTGTGCGACGACTGTCGGCATCGCGGGCGCCCAGCAGCACCGAGGCCCCCAGCGAACTTTCACGCGGCGGGAGCACGAGCGAGAGCGTGCGCGTCAACGCCCGTTGCAGGGGATCGAGCCAGCGACGTCCCACCACGCCGGCGATGTCGCTCGCTCCCGTCGGCACAATGACGGTGACGGAGTCGACACGTCCCGTCCACGCGAGCCGGCGCCCCGCCAGATGACGACGGTAGTCGAACGCGCCCTCGATGCCGGCGCCGCGCGGCCGGCCGAGACTCAGTTGACAGGCAACCAGGCTCCCGATCGGGGGCGCAGGGCCTTTCCCGGTCAACATGACACCGTCGCCGGGCTGCGCCGCGCACGGTGAAGCTGTCGCGGAGCCGGGCATGCGAAAGTGCAGCACCCGCGCCGGCGCACGCCAGCGTCCGCCCGCAGCCGGTGACGACCACCCGCTGATGCGCAACAGCGCCGCCCCGTCGTGGCGCACCGCGACTGCCGGCGACCACGGGTCGGGAGCGACCGCGTCGACACGCGCAACTCGTGCCGTCGCTTCGCCCCATCCCCAGGCGCCGGCCAGGCCGAAGGTGGCCGCGCCGGCCAGCAACGCACCGCCCGGCCCCGTGCCGCAGGCCAGCAGGGGTGTCAACATCGTGACCCGTCCCCAGCTCTCCGGCGCTGCGGCGAGCAGAGCCGGCGCGGGGCCGGGCAGGGCACCGCCGACGACCACCCCGCCCAGATGCAGCGAAGCCCAGGCCACGGGCCACCAGGTTCTCAGGAGATGGACGAGGGACGCCGCCCGACCGCTCAGCTGGGTCGGGGCACCAGGCGCAGGTGTTGGCCTTCGCTGTCCCAGAAATGGCATTGGTCGCGGCCGAGGTCCTTGGAGAGGTAGAGCATCGCGTCCGCCTTGCGATAGAGCTCGAACGGGTCGAGCCCGGCGCCGGGGAACGTGACGGCGCCCGCCGAGAAGGTCACCCGCAGCGGGCGGCCGTGGCCTTCGTCATCGACGGTCTCGGTGTATTCGGCGTCGAGCAGTCGGCCGACGACCTCATGCGCGGCTTCGGCCGGCGTGTCGGTCAGGATCAGCGCGAACTCCTCGCCGCCCACGCGGCAGACATGGTCGATGCGGCGCAGCGCATCCTGCAGGCGGCGGGCCATCATCTTCAGCACGCGATCGCCGGCCGGATGGCCGTAGCGGTCGTTGACGGACTTGAAGTGGTCGAGGTCGGCGAGGACCAGCGTGAGCGGGCCCTGCGAACGGCGCGCGCGTTCGAGTTCGAGCGGGAACTGGCTGTCGAAATAGGCGCGGTTGAAGACGCCGGTGAGCCCGTCCTTGTGGATGCGCAGGTTGACTTCACGCTGGCTCTGCCAACGCCGGGTGACAAACCGCGACAGCCTCTCGGCCAGCCGCAGCAGGGGCTCGCGGCCCCAGTCGCCGCTGGCGGTGAGGTACAGGAGTCCGGCCTCGGCGAGGGCTTCGGCGGGATCGCCCGTGCGCAGCGGCTCCCAGAGCGGCACGGCGACGCCGCAATCGGCGGGCGCGCCGCGGCGGTGCTCGTGGCGCTGGCGAATGATCTCCGGCAATTCGGACGGCGACGGGATCCAGACCGAGTGGCCGGCGGGCCGCAGGGCATTCCAGCCGGACTTGAGTTGCGCGGCGTCGAGGGCGAAGACGTGCTCGGCATCGTCGGGAGCGGCCTCCCCGGCGGGAAGCTGCAGGTGCAGGTCGAACTGCGGCACGAAACGACCGACCAGGCGCAGGACGCCCGCGAGGATGCTCGCCTTGTCGGCGGTGCGCAGGTCGGCGACTTCCAGGTCCTGGGCGAATTCCATGGCCCCGAGCAGGCCCGCGACGTCACCCAGGTCGGGCGCATGTTCCGGCGTCGGCAGCGACGGACCCGGCGTGGAACTGCCCGTCCAGCTCCGGTCGCTGCCCAGGCAACCGAGGTCGATCAGGCGCGTGGACCCGGGAACCAGCACGAAAGGCCCGGCCGGGCCGCCGGCGCCGGCCTCGACGGCCACCCTCAGCAACCGGCCGCTGCGCAGCAGTTCCCCCACCACGGCGCGGGCCACGGCACGCAACCGGGGCTCGTCGCCGGCGCGCAAAGCGCGGCGCACCGCGTCCCGCTGGTCGGGTCCCACGGCGTCGAGGGGCAGGTCAACGGCGAGCAGGCGCCGCAGGCCGGGCAGGCTGGTATCCATGTTCGGGAAATGGTGCTTTCACGGTTATGGGTCTGATTCCCCCGCTCCAGAGATTATGACATATGATAAGGATTTTTTCAAGCATTGACGTTGGCGGGTGGCCCGGTACCTGCTATCTTCGGCTCTTCAGCCCCAGACGGATCTCGATCCGGGAACCGAGGCGCGGCGTTTACGTTCCAACGCGCTCCCGACCGGAAGGACTGACAAGGATGACGTTTCGACATGCCTCCTGGCCGACCAACTGCGGACGGCACAGGATCTTAGCTCGTTTTGGCCTACCTGGAACCTCGCGCGCAGCGCTTCTGGTCCTGCCTCTGGCCCTGGCGGCGATGTTCCATTCCGGCTGTGCCGGCGGGGGCGGCCCTCCCGTTCAGCGGGCCGTCGTCGCCGACGACAACTTCTACAGCGAAACGACGCGGGCACGCCGCATCGCGGACACGACGCCTGACGACGGTATCCTCGACGGTGCCCTCGAGGTGACCGCGGAGCCTGTCGTCGAGCTGCAACTCGATGACCAGGGCCGCGCTTCCCTGCCGTCCTTGGAAAAGATCGCCCGGACGGCCCTGTCCCTGGCCGCTGAAGGCCGTCTCAACGAGGCGCAGGACCACCTCTATGTGCTGGAGGACCAGGCCGCACTGCCGGCGCCTGTCGATGCCGATTCCCTGTACCTGGAACAGATGCTGAGCCTGCAGCGCCGTGCCGGGCTGCTGGGCGCCGTACTGGCCGAACAGCTCGCCTTCGCCGGCGAGGCAAGCCTGGCCGATTCGCTGCTGGCCGACGGTTACGCCCGGCTGGGCCAGAGCGCTTTTCCCGATTCGCTGGTCCCGGCTACCGGCGCCACGCTGCCGGCGATCACCGTCGATCTCCTGAAGGTCGACAACCAGGAAGTCACGCGCTGGGTCAACTATTTCGCCGGCCGCGGCCGCGACCATTTCCAGGTCTGGCTGGAGCGGCGTGCGGAAGTCGACTCGATGATCACCGCGATCCTCGACGAGAACGGCCTGCCGCGCGAGATGATCTACCTGGCGCTGATCGAGAGCGGACTCAGCCCGCGCGCGGGCTCGAGCGCGAACGCTGTCGGCCCGTGGCAGTTCATGGCGCCGACCGGCAAGGGCAACGGGCTGCGCATCGACTGGTGGATCGACGAGCGCCGCGACATGGAGGCCTCCACGCGCGCGGCCTGCAAGTACATCCGCACACTCTATGCGCAGTTCAACGACTGGGCGCTGGTGTTGGCCGCCTACAACACCGGTGAAGGTCGCGTCGAGCGCGTGATCAACCAGCACGGTCACGACGATTTCTGGAACCTGCGCCTGCCCAGCCAGACGACCGCGCACATCCCGAAGTTCATCGCGGCGGCGCGGATCGGCGAGGATCCGGAACGCTTCGGATTCGCGGTGCCGGCGGCGCGGCCGTTGCACTACGACCTGTTGCCGGTCGACATCGCCACCGATCTCGGCGTGATCGCGAAATGCGCCGGCGTCGAAGAGGCGGAGATCAAGGCCCTCAATCCGGCGCTGGTGCGGGGTGTCGCCTCGCCCGACAAGAAGACGTACAACGTGAAGGTGCCGAAGGGCAAGGGCGCGTCGGCGCAGGTGGCGTTGGCGAAGGTGCCGGCAGCGAAGCGTCTGATGTGGAGCAGCCACCGCGTGGCGCGCGGCGAGACGCTCGGGCGCATCGCCTCGACCTACGGGGCCACCGTGGCGGACATCGCGCGCCTCAACCGCCTGAACAAGCCGTACCTCATTCACCCGGGTGATGAATTGCTGATCCCGATGCCGGGCGAGTTGAGCGCATCCGCGCGCGAGCGGATGGCCTCGGCGCAGACAAGCGGCAATTCCGGCGGGAAATCCGGCGGCAAGGCGAAGGCCGCCACCAAGGGCAAGGGCAAGTACGAACCGCCCGCAGGCTGGGAGCGCGTCAGCTACGACGTGCGCAAGGGTGACACCGTGGGCATCATCGCCAAGAGGCTGGGCGTCACGGTGACACACCTGCGCCAGGTGAACTCGCTGCCGCGCTCGAACCTGATCCGCGCCGGCCAGAGGCTGTTCGCCTACAAGCCGCCCAAGGGGTAGCAGCGTCAGGCGACATGTGCATGGATCCGAAAAGAAAGAGCCCGCCGGCTGGCGGGCTCTTCTCGTCTGCGAGCGCAGGTGTTCTGCTAGAAGCGCACCGACACGCTCACCCGGTGCGTGACCTCGTCGATCTCCAGCGCATCCCCGGCGTAGGCGTAGTCGATGGTCAGCGGCTCGAGCCGGAAACCGGCGCCGGCCGCGAAGTGCCCTGCGTCGAAACCACCGTCGAATCCCGTTCGCACGAAGACCCGCTGCGAGAAGCCCAGTTCAAGGCCGGCGTGAGCGTTTGCACTCAACGAGCCGCTGCTGTACTGGTCGGCGTCACCGCGATTGTCGAATCGCGTCTCCACCGATCCGGCCAGGGTCACGTCCATGTTCCAGCGCGGCACCGGCTGCCGCCAGGCCAGGCCCGGCACGATGGCCGGCGTGATGACCTCGTTGTGGCCGGTGCTCCACGACAGGTAGGTCGTCGTGACGTCCTGCAGCTTCAGCCCGAAGTCGAGCCGCTTCCAGATGGCCGGGCGCAGCACCGCAAGGTCGGCGCCCACGCCGAGGCTCGAGTACGGACCCACGCTCTGGCGGATGAACTTCAGCGAACCGCCGACGCGCCAGGCGCCCTTCTGCTCGCCGTAGGAAAGCAGCAGGCCGAATTCCTGGTCGCTCTTGTAGCGGATCTGGTCCTGCAGGTCGAACAGGCCCAGGAGCTCCTCGTCATCGACGGTGCCGTCGCCGTTGTCGTCGAGGTCGTCAGTCAGGTGGTTCGTGAACGGGATGTCGTCGACACCCAGGCGGATCAGCGAGATGCCGACTCCGGCGCTCTCGCCGCAGAACAGGCGCCAGCCGACAGGCTGCACGTAGGCCGCGAAGTCGCGGTCGATGAGATCGCCGAAACGCTCGCTGTGCATGAGCAGCAGCTCGCGACGGGTGACGCCGGCCAGCCCGGCCGGGTTCCAGAACGTGGTCGATGGATCATCGGCCACGGCCGTGAAGGCGGCGCCCATGCCGAGGGCCCGGGCCCCGCCCCCGCTTTCCATGAAGGCGCCGGCGTACTTGTCGGCGTGGGCGGCGCCCGGAATGGCGGCGCAGAAGACGACACTAGCCAGCAGACTCAGGCGCCGCAGCGGGCGCACCGGGTTGACGATCATGCGTGCCTCGCGATCCAGGGGTTGGTTTCGCTTGCGAACGGGCGATGTCGAGCGACCTGTGGAAGATTATAGAGCATTTCCGGTTCCCCGCAAAGCACCGGTCTGGCCGCCGGCGGGCCCCGCCCCTACAGCCCGTAGGACCGGATCTTCCGGTAGAGGGTCCTTTCGCTGATCCCCAGTCGTTCGGCGGCTTTCCGCCGGTTGCCTCCGTTGGTGCGCAGGGCCGCCTCCACCAGGGTCCGTTCGGCGGTCTGGAGGTCCCCGGCCGCGGCGCTGCTCAGGGGGCTGTAGGCGTCGTTGCCCCCGAACGTCTCGACGCCGCCGGTCGCCGGTTCCCAGGCCGTGGTGTCCGCCGGGTGCCAGCCGCCGGCCAGGTCGGCCGGAGGCGCCTGCCGGGTCAGCAGGGTCCGCAGTTCGCGGATCTCCTGCCGGATGGCCAGCAGTGTCGAGGCGAACATGGCCATGTCCAGCTCGGGCGCCACGGCCGCGCCCAGGGCCACGGGCAAGTAGGAACGTGAGCCGCCGGCAGCCGGCGCGCCGCCGGGCAGGTCCTCCACGTCGATCAGCCCGTTCTGCTTCATCACCACGGCGGAGCTGATGAGGTTGCGAAGCTCCCGCACGTTGCCGGGCCAGTCCATCTCCAGCAGGGCCTGCTCGGCTGCGCGGGTCAGGCCGCGGACATGCAGTCCGTGCTTCTCGTTCTCGGATCGCAGGAAGGTGCTGGCGAGAATCGGGATGTCCTCGCGATGGGCACGCAGCGGCGGCGTCTGGATGACGACCACGCGCAGGCGGAAGTAGAGATCCTGACGGAACCGGCCGCGGGCGACATCGTCGGCCAGGTTGCGGTGGGTGGCTGCGACCAGGCGGATGTTGCTCGTGCGCGGCGCGCGGCCGCCCACCGGCGTGAACTCGCCGGTTTCCAGTGCGCGCAGGAATCGCGTCTGCATGCCGAGCGGCATCTCGGCGACCTCGTCCAGAAACAGCGTGCCGTTATCGGCGCGGCGGAAGACGCCTTCGTGGTCGGTCACCGCGCCGGTGAACGCACCGCGCGCGTGCCCGAACAGTTCGCTCTCAAGCACGCCTTCGCTCATGGCACCGCAGTTGAGGCTGACGAAAGGTCCGGCGGCGCGGCGCGAATTGTCGTGGATGGCGCGCGCCACCAGCTCCTTGCCGGTGCCGCTCTCGCCGAGGATCAGGATGTTGACGTCGAGCGGTGCGGCATGGGCCACGAGCGACAGGACTTCCTGGATCGGTGCGCTGCGTCCCACAATGCCGCTGCTCGCGCACGCGCCGCAGGCGCAGGTGCCGCTCGATCGTCTGGAAGATCTCGGCGGGTTCCGAAGTCTCCGGCAGGGCCGTGACCGAGGCCGAAGGAGCCCCGTCGGCGCCGTCCTCGTTCACGTCCTCGCCCCCGACGAGGACCAGGTCCGCGTCCACCTTCATCGACAGGAACTTGCGGACGACATGCCGGTGGCGCGGGTAGTCGCGCGTGTCGAAGACGAAGACCGCCGCGTGGCCCAGTGAGAGCTTGGCAAGGGCCTCGGACGGCGAATCGAACAGGAACAGCTCCACCCCGGGAACCTTCCAGCCCGCGGCGGCGGCAAAGAGTCGGTGTCGGCGGCTGAGCAGGACCACCATGCGCATCGTTCGGCCTCCCTGACCGGATACCTGTCAAGTTGGCAGGATAACGCAGGCAGGGCTGCACGGCAAGTTCGGCAAGTCGCTGAATAGAGGTGACTTAGAGCTGCAGGAACGCTCCGGCCTTTTCGACTGCGTCGCCGATCGCGTCGCGGTTGGCCTCGACCAGCTCCACCGGCACGCCGGCCGTGTCGTGCAGTCGGGCGGCGTCGACGACGGTCGGGTCGAAGCCCAGGTCGCTGCGGGCCGGCTCGAAGGTGTTGGCGAGGTAGTCGGCCAGGGAGACGAGGGCGGCAGCCTGTTCGTGGCGGGCGCGGGCCCGTCCCACGATCTCGCAGTGGTGTTCGGCGAAGGCGCGCACCAGCAGCGGCGGGAAGCGCCACGATTCGGCGAACGCGGCGCCGAGGCTGGCGTGGTCGAAGCCGAAGGTCTCGCGTTCGAGATCACTGAGCGAGCCGCCGCGGCGCCGCCGCTCGGACACGACCTGGGTGTAGATCTGCGGTGCGTGGACCTCGAGCACGAACTTGCCCATGTCGTGCAGCAAACCGGCGGTGAAGGCCTCTTCGGGATCGGGATAACCGGTCATGCGGGCAAGGTGCTTGGCGATGGCGCCGGTAACGACGGAGTGTCGCCACAGCTCACGGTAGTCCAGTTGTCCGCCGGCCTTCTCGACCGAGGTGATCAGGCTCGTGGCCACGGTGATGCAGATGGCCACCTGGCGCACGGTGCGGTAACCGAGCACGGCGACACAGCGGTTGATGTCGGCGAGATCGCCGCGGCTCGAATAGTAGGGCGAGTTCGCCAGGCGCAGGATCTTGGCCATGACGGGCGCATCCATGCGGACAACACGCGTGAGATCGGCCGGGCCGCTGGCCGGATCGTCGAGCACCTTCAGGATCCGGATCAGGGTCTCCGGGATCGAAGGCAGATCGTTGACCTCTGCCAGCAAAACCTGCATGTCGACCGTTCGGGAGGGGTCGATCAGGATCATCGAGCTGTTCGCGTTGCTCATGGCGCCGCCTTCAGATGTAGATCTCCATCTCACTCTCCAGGGTCACCTGGAGCGTGGCCGCAGCCGACTCGAACGACGAGCGATCGAGGCCGAGGATGCGGTTTGCCGGACAGTCGAGAATGTCCAGTTCCGGCTCGTCGATGAACCCGATGCCCATCTTCTTACACATCTTGTTGCCCAGGTCGAGATACAGCAGGAGCGGATTCTCGGCCGTGAGAGCCTCGGGGTTGTGGTGGTTCAGGATCGCTTCCTCGAGCAGCGGCGAGAGCTTCCACTTGTTGACCAGCAGGGCGCCGACCTGTGCGTGGTCGAACCCGAGCAGTTCGGCTTCGGTCGTGTGGAAGGGCCGGTTCTCGTTGTAGACCACCTGCACCACTTCGTCGAACTTCTCGGGCACTCGCAGGTTGAGGACCAGCTTGCCGATGTCGTGCATGAGGCCGGCAAGGAAAGCTTCTTCCGCCAGGCCGGGGATGCGTTCCGCGGCCAGCAGGCGGCAGGCGATCGCGCAGCCGATGGAGTGCTCCCACAACAGCCGTTCCTTCAGGCCGGTGCGGGACTTGCGCGTGTTGTAGAGGTTGCGCGCGGCGCTGGTGACGACCAGGCTCCGGATCGAATTGAAGCCCAGCATCACGATCGCCTCGCTGAGCGTCTTGATGCGGCGGCTGCAGGAGTACATCGCACTGTTGGCGATCTTCAGGATGCGGCCGGTCATGGCCTGGTCGTCGGAGATGACCTGTTGCAGCTGGCCGGCGGAAGTGCCCGGGTCGGAGGCGAGCTCAAGCACCTTCGCGGCGACCTGCGGCATGGCCGGCAGGTCGCGCGTCGTCATGACGATGCTCTGCAGCCGTTCGGCAGTCTCCGGCGCGAGCAGGGCCACGCTTCCTTCGACTTCGACCGATGTGCTCATGCCGACTCCTGCCACCGCTGTACCCGGGCGCGGCGCCGGCAACCGATGCTGCCGGCGGGAATACGCCGCGGTGGGCTTCGGCTGCTAGCCGACGCCTCTGCGGTACAGTTGTTCGGTACGGGCAGGGGCTGCCTTTAGGCGGGAATCGCCGGTCTCGGCCTGGATGGCGGCGAGGCGGTCGCTGGCGCGCCTCAGGCGGGCCAGCAGGGGCTCGAGATCGGGGGCTTCGGCCGCGACGGGGGCCTTGACCTGGCTGGGCATGGCCGGCCGGGCGGGTGCGTAACCCCCGGGAACCGCCTTGGCGAGGCCGGGGACGGCGGTTCGGGACGGACGGGACGGCCGGAGTCGGAACCGGAGCCGGCCGAAGCGCGGGCGGCGAACAGCGGGACCCCGGCGGCGCAGGTGCATGACCAGGGCGGCGCTCAGGAGGGCCGCGCCGAGGGCGGCGGCGGCGGCGGCGCCCCAGAAGAGCGGCCCCTGTCCCGTCATGAGTGTCCGGAGTCCCTCGAACATGGCAGGTGTCCTTCCCTTGCCCCCAGGTGCCCGTCCCTGGACTTCAGGTGCCCATCCTCTGCCCTCAGGCCCGCAGATCGACGAGGTTGCCCAGCGGCGAGGCGTTCTCTTCGTCTTCCGCGCCCTCGGCGGAGGCGCTCCCCGCCCCCTGCTCCTCATTCCTGCCCAGGCGCTTCTGGCGCCGGCGCTGTCGCTTGTCCAGGCCGTCATGGTCCGGGTCGACCTTGTGGTCGGCCGTCTGGGCCTGCGTCTCCTGGACGCGATGGGCCTTCACCACGCCCTTCTGTTCCGCGAGATCGGCGAACGGGGTCGTCGGCTGCGGCACGGCAGTGGCCCGCACCTGCGTCTTGGCGACGTTGCCCAGCTGGGCCAGCGTCGTCGGCAGTGATACCCCGTCACCGGCCATGGGCGCGCCTCCCTTGCGCGGCCCGCGCGAGCGGGCGCTAGCCCGGCCAGTTGCCGCTGCGGGCCAGCCACGTCAGGCATGACGTGAGCTGGAACAGCGACAGGCAGGCCATGACATTGACCGGTTCGAACTCGCGCCGAACGGCCTTGACGTTGGTCGGCGTCGGCTCGAGTTCGTCCTGCCGGTCGGTCTCCTCCTGGCGACGGCGGATCTGGCGGGTGATCTGGCCGATCGAGCTCTTGCCCTCGTGGCGGTCGATCTTCCCCTTCAGCCGCATGATCGCGCGCGTGTGGATCTGGCAGACGCGGCTCTCGGTCACGTCGAGGATCTCGCCGATTTCCTTCAGCGTCAGTTCCTCGTAGTAGTAGAGCACCAGCACGAGCTGCTCCTTCTCGGGCAGCTCGGCCATGCGTGAGCCGATCAGTTCCTTCATCTCCTGGCGCGCGATGACCTTCTCGATGTCTTCCGTGCGCGAATCGGCCAGGTAGTCACCCAGGCTGGTCGAGTTCTCGCTGTCGTCGCCGGAGGTGTCGGCATCCAGCGAGACGATCGTGGCCACGGCCACCTCGCCCAGCATGCCGTCCAGTTCGCTGATGTCGATGGACAGGCGTTTGGCCACCTCGGCGTCGGTCGCCGGGCGGCCCAGCTGCACTTCCAGCGTGCCGTACGCTTCTTCCAGCATCTTCGCCTTGCGCCGCAGCGAGCGCGGGAACCAGTCCTGGCTGCGCAACTCGTCGAGGATCGCGCCGCGGATGCGCGGGATCGCGTAGGTCTCGAACTTGATGCCGCGCTCCGGGTCGAAGTTGTCGATGGCCTGCAGCAGTCCCAGCAGTCCGGCCGAGATCAGGTCATTGAACTCGACGTAGTGCGGCAGCCCGATCGCCATGCGACCGGCCACATATTTGACGATCCGCGCATGGAGATCGACCAGGTCCCGCCGGGCGTCCTGGCAGTTCTCACGGCGATAGTGGCGCCACAGGTCGAGGTGCGGGATCGGGATGACGACGGTCTCAGTCATGCTGGAACCTTTCTGGAGAAGCGTCCTCGGCCATGGCAGCAGATTCCGTGCCATGGCCGCGCGTTCAATCCTGTCCCCCGTGATCACGGGGATTCAGGGCGCCCGACCGCACGAGCAGGAGCAGCAGGGCGCCCAGGACGAAGAAGCCGAGATAGGCGATGGCAGCCCGCTTGAGCACCGCCAGGGTGCCCCAGCCCTGCCAAAGCCCCACCGCGAGCACACAGCTGGCCGCCGCGACAGCCACTGTCTGTATGACTTGGGCCATCAACGCAGCACTCCGCGGTCAAGGCGGCCGGCTGCCGGTGCGGCCGTCGGGACCATCAGGGCGGCCAGCGCGGCCGAGGCGCCGACGGCCAGGTCCCCGCCATGCAGCGGATCACGACCGACCAGCGAGACGGCCAAAGGCACGGTCTCGAGCAGATCCAGGAGCTTGCCGGGACGCGTCGTCCGGTCCAGGCGCGAGAAGGCGACCCAGTCGCAGTTCCAGTCGCGAACGGCGCCGGGCAGGTCGCTCTGGTCGGCCGGGTCACGGTCGGCGGCGACGACGAGATGGCGATGGAAACCGGTATGCGGCGCCAGCCAGGCGTGGAGGGCGCCGCCGAGGGCCATGGCGGGGTCGTCCAGCCGCGGCAGTTCGACCAGCACCGCGTCATAGGCGGCGAAGTGCGGCTCGGCTTCGGTGAGGTGCCGGGCTTCGTTCACGACGGCGGCATCGTAGCCCCCGGCCCCCGCCGACTCCTGCAGGCGGTGAACGTGTCCCGGGTCCGACGGCAGGGCGGCCATCACCAGCGTCTTGCGGCCGAGGGCCTGCAGGCGGGTGGCGGCGGCAAGGACCAGGTCGGAACGGCCGCAGCCGCTGTCGCCAGGGAAGGCGTGGCAGCCGTAGAAGCCGTCCCAGCCGCAGTTGCTGGCGCGCAGCTGGGTGGTGAGCCAGCCGCGGAATTCGCCGGCGTCGCGGGGCGCATGGCCAAGGGTCGCCGCGCACCGCGCCAACAGGCGACGTACGACCGCGGTCGAGACGCCACACGCCAACAGGGGGCCGGCGACGGCGTCACGCGACAGCCAGGCCTCGTCGTTGCGGCCGCGTTCATAGTCGGCGGCGACCTGCTCGACCAGGGTCTCGATGCGATCGATCTCGCGCATCAGATCGTCGGGGATGCCGGCCGCTTCGGGAGCGGCGACCGGCCGGGACTGCCAGGTGCGGCCGCGCGACGGGCCGGAGCCGGGCGGCTGCACGGTCACCTCGACGCCGCGATCCTGCCCCAGGCCCAGTTCGTGTCGGCGCGTGACCGAGCGCGTGCTCAGGATCACCGCGTCGTCACCGAAGCGCTCCCGGATGCGACGATGGGCGGTCTGCAGCGAGGGGGCTGCGATCACCACCGGTCCGCCGTCAGGCGACTGCCTGCTGTTCGAGCCTGGCGCCATTGGTCACCACCGTTCCGGCGGACACGATGGACGCCGAGGAAGTGACCTCGGTGTACCCCATGACCGCCAAATTGGGATAGGTCGGCTCGATGAGCCGCTTGACGAAGAGTCGGATCGGCGTTGGTACCAGCAGCACGGGCGGCGTGCCGCCGGCGTAGGCTGCGCGAAGCACGGTCTCGAGTCGCGACAGGAACTCGCGGGTGAAGCCCGGGGCGATGGCCACGCCGCCGCTGCTCTCCGAATCGCGGGCGGCAGCGACCAGCACCTGTTCGCATTCGGGATGCAGCGCCACGACGTGCAGCTTGCCGTTGCCCTCGGTGTAGAGGGCGGTGATCGAGCGCGCCAGCGCCTCGCGGACGCGCGCGACGAGGAAGTCGGGTCCGTGCGCGGTGGCACCCTGGTTGGCCAGCGTCTCGAGGATGGTGGTCAGGTCCCTGACGGGTACGCGCTCGTGCAGCAGGGCCTTCAGGACATTGTGCAAGGTGTTGATCGGGACGCGATCCGGGATCAGGTCCTCGACCAGCGACGGCGCGAACTCGCGCATCGACTCGCACATGTCCTTCACGTCCTGCCGGCTCAGCATCTCGTCGGCATGCGCGCGGATGAGCTCCGACAGGTGCGTGGCAAGCACAGCCGCCGGCTCGACCACGGTGTAGCCCTCCATCTCGGCCCGTGACTTCGAATCGCTGTCGATCCAGACGGCCGGCAGGTTGAATGCCGGCTCGGTCGTGGCCATGCCTTCAAGCGGCCCGCAGTCGGGCCGCGTGCTCATCGCGAGCAGGCGGCCGGGGATCAGCTGGGCCCGCGCCACCTCCACGCCCTTGAGCTTGATCACGTACTCCTGCGCCGAGAGCTGCAGGTTGTCGCGGACCCTGACCGGGTGGATGAAGATGCCGAGCTCGCTGCCGACCTGCCGCCGGATGCTGCCGATGCGGTGCAGCAGGTCGCCGCCGCGGGCCTCGTCCACCAGGGGGATCAGCCCGTAGCCGATCTCCAGCTCGAGCTTGTCCAGCACGAACAGGTCCTCGCCGCGCAGGCCCGGCCGCTCCTCGACGGCCTTCGCCTGCTGCTGGACCTGGTCCTCGTTCTCGATCTGGTCCTCGGTCGCCTTGTCGAAGTCCTTCACGCGCCGGCTCATGAAATTGCCGGTGATGGCGGTGCCCGCCGCGAAGATCAGGAACGGCACCGTCGGCAGCCCGGGCACCAGCGCCAGCACCGCCAGGGCGCCCGACGACAGGTAGAGCGCCTTGGTCTGCCGGAAGATCTGCACCGTGATGGTCTGGCCGAGGTTCAGGTTGCCCGAGGTGCGGGTGACGACCAGGCCGGCCGCCGTCGACACCAGCAGCGCCGGCACCTGGCTCACCAGGCCGTCGCCGACGGTCAGCATCGTGAAACGCGACAGCGACTCGCTGGCCGACATCCCCATCTGCAGCATGCCGATGGCGAAGCCGCCGACGATGTTGATGACGGTGATGATGATGCCGGCCATGGCATCGCCCTTGACGAACTTGCTGGCGCCGTCCATGGCCCCGAAGAACTCGGCCTCGCGGGCGATGTCCGCGCGGCGCATGCGGGCCTGCTTCTCCGTGATCATGCCGGCGTTCAGGTCGGCGTCGATGGCCATCTGCTTGCCGGGCATGGCGTCGAGGGTGAAGCGCGCGGCCACTTCGGCGATACGGCCGGCGCCCTTCGTGACGACGACGAAGTTGATGATCACGAGGATGATGAACACGATGATGCCGACGGCGTAGTTGCCGCCGACCACGAAATGGCCGAAGGCGTCGATCACCTGGCCGGCCTGGCCGGTGCTCAGGATCAGCCGCGTCGAGGCCACGTTGAGCGACAGCCGCATCAGGGTCAGGATCAGCAGCAGGGACGGGAAACTGTTGAACTGCAGCGGTTCCTTCAGGTACAGGGCGACCAGCAGCACCGTCACGGAAAACGCGATGCTGAAGGTCAACATCAGGTCGAGCAGGATCGGGGGCACCGGCACGATCATGAGGCCCAGCACCACGAGCACCGCAACGGCGCTCAGGATGTTGCTGTTGGCCAGCACCAGATCGCGATTGATGACCTGTTCCTGCTCCACGCACTATCCCTTCGCGGTCAGGACCGCTTCAAGCGGTACACGTAGGCCAGCACTTCGGCCACGGCCTGGAAGAGGCTTTCGGGGACGTAGTGCCCCACTTCGACTTGCGCATGCAATGCCCGCGCCAACGGCTTGTTCTCGATGACCGGCACGCGGTTCTCGCGCGCAAGCTTGCGGATGATGCCTGCGAGGTGGTCCTGGCCCTTGGCCACGACCTTCGGCGCCGGGGAACCTGGCTCGTATTTGAGCGCCACGGCGAAATGCGTCGGGTTAGTGACCACCACGTCGGCAGTCGGTACGGCGGCGATCATCCGCTTGCGGAACGCCTCGTACTGCATGCCGCGGATCCTGGCCTTGATCTGCGGGTCGCCGTCGTAGTCCTTGGCCTCCTGCTTGACCTCGTACTTGGACATCTTGAGGTTTTCCTCATAGCGCCATTTCTGCCAGAACCAGTCGCCCAGGGCCAGCACGGCGCAGAACGCCAGAAGCTTCGCCACCACCTTGATGAAGGCGGCCTTGCCCGTCGCCACGACGGCCGGCAGCGACAGGAGCGACGATCCGACGATCGTGTCCATGAGCCCGCTGATCGTGGTCCAGGCCAGGATGCTCACGAGCACGATCTTCAGGAAGTTCTTCCCCAGTTCGAAGAACGCCGTCATCTTGAAGAATTTCTGCATGCCCGAGACGGGGTTCAGCCGGTCGAACTGCAGGCCCATGGCCTTCGGCGTGAACTTGAAGCCGAACTGGGCCACGTTGCCCCAGATCGAGGCGATGAGGATGCCGAGGATCAGCGGCGCCAGGGCGCCGGCGATCGGCCAGAACGAACCCTCGATGAGTTCACTGGCTGCATAGACGTTGATCGGCCCCAGGATATGGGCCTGCCCGAGCATGTAGCCGGTCGTTTCGCAGATCTTGTTGGCCATGAATCCGGAGCTGGCCACCAGGAGGGTCATGCCGGCAATGAGCACGACAGCGCTGCTAACTTCCTGGCTCTTGGGTACGGTCCCCTTCTCGCGCGCTTCGTCGCGCCGTTTACCTGTCGCTTTTTCTGTGCGTTCCCCGGTTCCGCTGTCGGACATTGCTCACCTCCCCTGCGGCGCGGTGCCGCTGAACCAACCCTATTGCATGGCAGCGAGTGTCCGGGCAAGCTGGTCGGGCATGCCGGCGAACATCCCGGTGACCACCTGCTTGAAGAACATGAGCGAGGCGCCGAGCGTGATGAGGCCGACCCCGATCTTGATCGGGAAGCCGACCACCAGCACGTTCAACTGGGGCACCGTCTTGACGATGACGCCCATGGCCGCGCTGATCAGGAGCAGGACGATGACGATCGGCGCCGCGATGCGCAGGCCCATCACGAATACCGAACTGAACTCGCGCAGCAGGTGCCAGGCTCCACCCGTCAGGTCGCCGCCGCCGAACGGAGGCAGCGCCAGGCAGGACTGGAACATCGCCGAGATCAGCACCAGGTGCGCGCCGGTGGCGAAGAAGAGCAGCACCGCCAGCAGGTGGTAGAACTGCGAGATGACCGAGATCTGGCTGTTGGTCATGGGATCGAAGGCATTCACGATCGAGAAGCCGATCTGCATGCCCGCCACGTCGCCGGCGAAGCGGACGGCGACGAAGACGAGGTTCAGCGTGAAGCCGAGCATCATGCCGATGACCAGCGAGCGGAAGGCCTCCGTCACGAACGGGCGCCAGGCCAGCGTGATTGCGCCCGGCGGGACGGAGAGAGCCACCGCCGGCGCCAGGGCCGCCGCCAGCGTGACGGCCAGCCCGAAGCGCCAGATCGCAGGCACTGCCTTGACGTCGAGCATGGGCAGCGTCGCGGCCAGCACGGCGAACCGGACGGTCAACGCGAAGGTCACGGCCAGCAGGGTGATGTCGAGCTCGAAGACCACCGGGCCCCCTACATGTTGGCGATGCGGTTGAACATCGCCTCGGTGAAGGCCGTCATCTGCTGGATCGTCCAGGGCAGGGTGATGATCAGCACGACGAAGACGGCCAGGATCTTCGGCACGAAGGTCATGGTCATCTCGTTGATCTGGGTCGCCGCCTGGAAGATGCTGATGACCAGGCCGACGACCATGCCGGCCAGCAGCATCGGGCCCGCCACCAGCACCACCGTCTTCATTGCGTATTGTCCGATCTCGACCACGCTCTCCGGGGTCATGGCTGTCCTTTCCGCGGCTACTGGAACGCCTGCACGAGCGACTTGACGACCAGGAACCAGCCGTCAACGAGCACGAACAGGAGGATCTTGAAGGGAAGGCTGATGAGCACCGGCGGCAGCATCATCATACCCATCGACATGAGGACCGAGGCGACCACCATGTCGATGATGAGGAAGGGCATGAAGAGCACGAAGCCCATCTGGAACGCCGTCTTGAGTTCGCCGATGACGAAGGCGGGCACGACGACCAGCATCGGCAGTTCCTCGGGGCTGCCGGGCACCGGGGTCTGCGTCAGGTCGAGGAACAGCGCGATGTCCTTCTCGCGCACCTGGCGCAGCATGAACTCCTTCAGCGGCACCTGGGCCTTCTCGAAGGCCTCGCGCTGCCCGATCTGCTCGTTGAGCAGCGGCTGCACCGCATCGGTGTTGATGCGCGTGAAGGTCGGCGCCATCACGACCATGGTCAGGAACACGGCCAGGCCGACGAGGATCTGGTTGGCCGGCGCCTGGTTGGCGCCGATGGCCTGGCGCAGGAAGCCCAGCACGATCACGATGCGCGTGAAGCTGGTCAGCAGCATGAGGATGGCCGGCGCCAGCGAGAGGACCGTCATCAGGATGACGATCTTCAGGGCCGAATCCATCGACTTCGGGCCGTCTGCGCCCTCGAGCTTGAGGGTCAGCGTCGGCGACGAAGGAGGCGCGGTATTGGCCCCGCGGATGGGCGCGATCGGCGCGGCGGCCAGGGCCGGGGCCGCCAGGCCGGCCAGGAGCGCCAGCAGGAGCACCAGGTGGACGACCCGGACCAGCCGGCGCGGGCCGGCCCCGTGCGGTGCGGCGGCCAGCGGTCGGAGCAGTGAGTCGAGATGCGACAAGCGGTTCCCCGTTTCCGGCATGGTCCCGCCCACCGAGCGGTGACTGCCGCTGAGGTACCGCAACGGGCGTGCCAGTCGGGGCCTTCCCGGCGGGCTGCTAACATCTTGTCGAAAAGGAAGTTGCGAAATCGGGCGGGCGGCGGGAGGCGCTTCCGGGGCCACCGTCGCCGGGGCCCCGTCAGCCAGGCGGCCATATTCTGGTCAGGCGCCGGGGCGGTTCAGACGCGCGGTGAGCGGGTTGAACAGGCGCGCGAAGGCCGGCGGGATCGTCGCTCCCGGCACGGGCCCGGTTGCCGCGTCCCCGTACTGGCGACGGTACTCGTCCCAGGCCTCCTGCTTCAGCATCACCATCGCGTTCTCGTGGCGGTAGACGTAGGAGACGGCGTCCCCCAGCCGCAGCACCTGGATCTCGCGCCGCGGGCCGAGGTGCCACACCGTCAGCAGGCGGGCCTGGGCGGCGCCCGTGCGCTTGCCGTAGCGGGTGAGCAGCTTCAGGCAGAGGAACAGCAGCCCGAAGACGACGGCCAGGCCGCCCATGACGCGCCACCACGAGCCGCCGCCGAGCGAAGCGGTCTCGAGGGCGCCGGGCGCGATGGCAGCCAGGAAGTGCGGCATCATCACAGGACCCTCTTCAGGCGTTCGACGCGGTTCAGGAGCTTTGTGATGCGAACGGCGAAATGGTCATCGATGACAACGACTTCGCCGCTGGCCAGCAGGGCCCCGTTGACCATGATGTCGACCGGTTCGCTCGTCTGCCTGCCCAGCTCGACGACCGAGCCGGACGACAGGTTGAGGACGTCGCGGAACTTCAACCTGGCCCGGCCGAGTTCGACCGAGATCTGCAGGTTGACGTCCAACAGGAGGTCCAGGTTGGCGGCGCCCACCAGGTCCTCGCCCAGGTCGGCGATCAGGGCACTGGATTCGTCGTCGCCGGTCACCGCCGCGCCGCCGCGCCGGTTCGTGTCCTCGCTGCTCATGAGGCGCTACTCCTTGGTCAGCTGTCGGGTCAATTTCACGGCGCGCTTCTGGCCGAGGCGCCCCGCCTCGCCCAGCCACGCGGTCTGGCCCTCGATACGCACCCGCAGCGGCCCGTTCACCGACTGCGGCAGGTGCAGGATATCGCCGGGGACCAGCTTCATCACTTCCTCGAGGTTCATCTCGACTTCGCCAAGCACCACGACCAGCTCGCTGCTGGTCGAACGGACCATGTCCAGGATCTTCCGCCGGTCGTCGCGCAGTTCGGGCGCCGTGCGCATCTCGAGCGCGTCGCGCGGATCGAAGACGTCGCGCACGGGGCCGAAAGCCGACTGCGGGATGGCGATCTGGACCGGGCCTTCCACGGTATCGAGGCGGAACTGGAACTTGAGGATGATCAGCGACTCGCCGTCGTTGATGCCGCTCAGGTAATTCGCGTTGTTCTCGAGCGAGACGAACGACGGTTCCATCTTCATGAACTTGGTGGCCGAGCGCCGCAGCAGGTCGAGGAACCGCTCGATCATGCCGGCGTTGATCCCGCGCTCGATTTCCGTGAATTCCCGCACCGAGTCCTCGGCGTCGGGGATCCCGCCCATCAGCTTCTTCATGAACACGAAGCCGAGCCCCAGGTCCACATGGACCAGGGCGTAGCCCTTCAGCGGCGACATCGTCACCAGCGACACGCAGGTGGGGTTCGGCAATTCGGAGACATACTCGCCGAACGTGCACTGCCGAAGGCCCTTGTAGTCGATCTGCACGCTCATGCGCAGCAGGCTGGTGAAGTCGATCGAACCCATCTTGGCGAACCCGTCGGCCACCGCCTGCAGGTTGTGCTCGAAGGTGCGGGAGATGTTGTGCGGGCGGTAGAAATCGTAGCGCCGCGGCCCGCGGTCGCTGCCGCCCTCGTCCGGACCCGCGCGCAGGACCTCCTCGAGGTCCAGGCCGCCCGCCCCGTCGACAACGCCGGCCATGCTCTCGGCCGCGTCGATCGCGGCGTCGAGGTCCCGGGAGTCGTCGTTGTTGCTGCCCTGGCGCGCCATGGTCTTCTGCTCCGTGTCTGCTACTGGACGACGAGGTCGGAGAAATACACGTTGAGGAGCGCGCCTTCCGGCAGCTGCTCGGAGGCGCGCCGGAAGATCTCCTCGCGGAGGCGCTTCTTGCCGTCAGGTGTGCTCAGCATCGCCGGCGTCTTGTCCGAAAGGGTCATGATGACGGCGTCCCGCACCTGCGGGCGCCTGCCGACGACCAGGGGCACGAATTCCGGGTCGGCCATCTCGAGGTTGACGGCGATGCGCAGGTAGCGCGGGCGGGCCGAGTCGCCGGCCAGCGTCACGATGATCTCCTGCAGGTCGGCCAGGTTGCCGCCTTCGCCTTCCGCGCCGGCCTCGCCGCCGCCGCCGCCGTGGCCGCCCTTCTTTTCGCTCTTCTTTTCCTTCTTTTCCTTCTTCTCGCCCTTGGCTTCCTCGCCGTGCTTGCCTTCGGCGGCGGGCTTCTCGCCATGGGCGTCGGCCACGGCCTCGCCCCCGGCGGCGGCGGCGCCGACCCCGAGCCGGGGCACGATCACGAACTGCGTCAGGCCGATGGCCACCACGGCCTGGACGATCACGATGATGCCCAGCACCAGGGCCTTGTTCTCCAGCAGGTTCGGCTTGCCCTTGGCCTTCGGCGCCGCCTTCTCCTGCTCCGCGTCCTTCTTGTTCTCGGCCATCTCTTCGGCTCCTTCCCCGGTCAGCGGGGGTTCGTGCGCTGGTCCGGCTTCGGCCCGCCAGATTGTCCTCAGGATGCAAACTGGCCGCACCGCCGGATTTCCGGGCACCTGCCTTCAGGCCGCGCCCCGCCACGCCGCCATTGGACGCCTTGCGAAGGTCCTGCCTTCCGGCAAGGTGTCGGATTTGAAATATTCGTGCCAGCCGCGACGGCTCAGGCGCCCGTGGCGGCACCGGCGAAGGACACCTGGCGCATCACAAGGACCCGGTAGTCGAGGACAAGCTGCACCACCTCGTCGGGCGTCTCGCGGACGATGAGCTTGCGGCCGCTCGTCAGGGAGACCAGGGTGTCCGTGCCGCAGTTGACGGATTCGATCAGCTCGGCGTTGACCACCAGCTTCTCGCCGTCGATTTTCGTCAGTTTGACCATTTGCGTTGCTCCCATGGGCCGTGACGCCGCCGGCTCCCCTCAGGAAGTCCGGCGGCGTCCGGCATTCAGGACCAGGTTGCCGGACCGGACTACCTGACCAGGTTCACCAGTTCCTGCATCACCTGGTCGGCGGTGGTCACGACCCGGCTGTTGGCCTGGAAGGCGCGCTGAGCGACCACCAGGTTGGTGAACTCGCGCGCCAGGTCCACGTTGCTCGTCTCCAGGGCGCCCGTCACCAGCGACACCCCGTTGCCGGAGCCGGCGAAGACCTCGACGGCCTCGCCCGAGTTGCCGCTGCGCCGGTACGTATTGTTGGCTTCACGCGTCAGGCCGTCGGCGTTCGAGAACGTCGCCAGCGCGATCTGGGCGATGGCCTGCGAGGTGTCGTTGGAGAAAACGCCGGTGATCAGGCCGCTCTGGTCGATGTTGAAGTCGACCAGGGTGCCGGTTCCGTAGCCGTCGGCCACGGACTTCAGCGTGCCGGAACCCTCGAACTGGGTCAGTCCGTTCAGGGCGCCGATGTCGCCGTAATCGATGGCCAGCGTCACGTTCGAAGCGCCCTCGAGGCCGGTCGCCTGCGGCTGGAACTGCAGCCCGCTGCTGCCGTCGTCGAAGGTGAAGCTGCTGATGGCGCCGGCCTCGGAGAACCGCATGCGGCCCGAGCCGCCCGACAGGATGTCCTCGCCGCCCTCCATGGCGGCGTTCCAGATCCATTCGTTCTGGCCGGGCACCTTCTCGAAGCTGAAGCTGACCGTATGCTCGGCGCCAAGCGAATCGTAGACCGTCGTCGACATCGAGAAGGTCTTCTGGTCCTCGGCCTGCTGGGTTTCGGTGAATGCGAAGGCATCGTCGAAGTCGGTCACGGCGCCCACCTGGGCGATAGTCACGTCGCCGATGGCCTGGTCCATGCCTACTTCGCCGCGCACCACGATGCGGCCCGTGTCGTTGATCTCGACGGGGCTCGTGTTGATGCCGAGTGAGTACTGGATCTCCTGCATCAGGTCGGCCAGCGTGGTCGTGCCGTCGACCGAGAGCGTCCGGCCGGTGACCGGATCGCCGCCGACGGAGCCGCCGACCGCCAGGTCGACCGCACCCGCCGTGACGTCGATGCCCAGAGGTTCACCCTCGGCATTGCGCAGGTTGACCAGGAGATCCGTCTCGTCGGCGTAGGACAGGGCCGCCGTCGAGGAGCCGGTGCCGGCAGCGGCAATCGAGCCCGCGAAGGAGAACAGCGTACCGCCGCCGCTGCTGTTGGAGATGGAGAGGTTCTCGACGATGCCGCCGGCATTGGTCGCCGTCAGCGAACCGTCGGCGGCGACGGCCAGCGTGAGCAGCTGGCTGTCCGCCGTCAGCGCCGCGTTGAGGCCGGCGACGAGGTCCTGCAGCGTCATGCCCTCGGTGATCGTCACCGGCGCGGCGGTGATGGCGTTGCCTCCGGCCTGACCGTTGATCTGCACCTGCGTACCGGGGCTCAGGGCCATGCTGGAACCGGTTGCCGTGCTGAGGGTGCTCAGCAGGTCGGTGCCGGCGGCCGCGACCAGGAAGCTGCCGCTCTGGCGCACGGTGCCCTTGGCGTCGCTGGCCGAGTCGAGGTTGCCCATCAACTGCACGGTGCTCGACGGCTGGGCCGGCACCACGAGCGCGGGGTCGATGAAGATGTCGCCGAGCGGGCCGGCGACGATGTTGCCGGTGGTGTCGGCCATCAGGCCCTGAACGCGCAGGCCGGTGGCCGGGTTGACCATCTGGTTCTCGCTGTCGAGGCCGAACACGCCGGCGCGCGTGTAGACACGGCTGGTGCCGTCACTGAGCACGAAGAAGCCCGGCCCCTGGATGGCGATGTCGGTCTTCTTGCCGGTGGTCTCGAAGTTGCCCTGGTTGAAGTTGGTGTCGATGCTGCCCACCATCGTGCCCAGGCCGATCTGCTGCGGATTGGTGCCGCCCAGGCCGCCGCTCACGGGACGGCTGGCGGACTTCATGGTCTGCGTGAGCATCTCGTTGAACGTGACGCGCCCCGACTTGAACCCGACAGTGTTGCTGTTGGCAATGTTGTTGCCGATGACGTCCAGGTTCGTCAGGTTGGCACCGAGGCCCGATACACCGGAGTAGAGAGACTTGAACATGGATTCCTCCCGGTTTCCGTTTAAGCCCCGTTGCCGGGGCTGTCGCGTCAGCTGACCTTGTAGATCTCCGAAACGAAGAATTCCTCGCCGTTCACGATGACGACGGCCTGGTTGTCGCTGTAGCGCAGGCCCGACACGGCGCCGGTCATCAGGTTCGTGAATTTCACGGCTTCGCCGTTGTTGTCCTTGACCTCGGCCGAGATCGTGTAGGCGCCGTCGGTGGCGACGGTGCCGTCGTCGGCCTTGCCGTCCCAGGTCACGGTGTTGAGGCCCTTGGTGATGTCCTGCTCGTAGGTGCGCACCACGCGGCCGTTGCTGTCCGTGATCTTGATGGTGGCCCTGCCGTTGCCGCTGGCGGCAATCATGCTCTCGTTGGCCGTGCCGCCCGTGAGCGTCACGTCATTGCCCTCGACGGTCACCTGGCGGCCGACCAGCGCCAGCATCGCCGTGTTGTTGATGGCCGTGCCCACCGCCACGTTGTCCTCCATGCTCTGCGACATGGTCTCGAGCTGCTCGAGCATCGAGAACTGCGTGATCTGGCTGGTGAACTGCGCGTTGTCCATGGGACTGGTCGGGTCCTGGTTCTTGATCTGTGCGACCAGCAGCGTCATGAAGTCGAGCTTGCTGACCTGCGAGTAGTCGCGGCCGGCCTGGCCGAGTACGGCCCCGGTCCCGTCGGTGATTCCGGCGATCGGCATGGTCTAACCCTCCTGCCCGAGATCGGCCCAGGCCCGCGCCCAAGCGGCGCTCGCCTCGTCGCGGCCGTTGCCGGGGCGGCGGTCCCGCCCCTCTTCACGGCCTTCACGTCGTCCATCCTGGCGGCCATCCTGGCGGCCGTCCTGCTTCTGGTCCTGCTGACGATCGTCGGTGCGATCCTGGCGCGGCGTGGCGCCGTCGCGCATCTCGACGCGCACTTCAACGTGCTGGAAGCGTCCCGAACGATCGACGATGGAATCGGTCAGTTCGCGCGCGCCCGAACGCAGCGCCTGCTCGGCCTCGGGCGTGCTCGCCCGCAGGATCACGGTCAGGCGGTCGCCTGCAGAGTGGAACTCGGCGTCCACCTGGCCCAGGTTCTCCGGGTGCAGGCGCATGGTCAGCTTCTGCTCGGCGGCGGGGTCGAGCAGGCTGCGCGTCAACTGTTCCGCAACCTGGGTGCGGATCGAGGCGGCCAGTCCGCCGTCGGCGCGCTGCGGCGTGCCGAGGGAGTTCGTGTTCACTGCCGGCGCTTCGCCGTCACCGAGCGTGGCCATCGCCAGTGCCGCCAGGGCGCGGTCCACGGTGGCGGCAAAGGCCGCCGGGCGTCCCTGTGCGGCGGCTTCACCGGCAGCCTTCTGCTGGCCGGCGTCGAGAGCGCTCGCGTCCTGGTGGCCCAACGCGCTCACCTTCGCGTAGCTCTGCAATGCCGCCTGGGTCACGGCGAAGGGCAGGGTCACCGGCTGGCGGGATGCGGGATCGTGTGTCCCGGTTTCCGCATCCGACGCCTGGGCATCCGACGTTTCGGCATCCGACGTTTCGGCATCCCGGTGGCTGTCATCGTCGGCAGTCGCGGACTCTTCGCCTTCGGGCAGGTCCTGCTCGACTGCGGCCGCTTCGATGGCGGCGGTCTCGACGCCGGCGTTGTCGACGTCGGCGATGGCGGCATCGGTCACCGTTACCGGCGCGCCGGCATCCACGGGCTCGCGTCCGGCCAGTGCGCTGCCGGCTGCCGCGGCTTCGTCCGCCGGTGCGGGCTGCGCCTGCGCCAGGGCGGCGTCGTCAGCCGGCAGCACCGAAACCTGGTCGGTGGTCGCAGGCGCAGCCGCGGCCGTGGCGGCCGGGGCGGCGGTCGGCGCCACCGGCACGGAGACCGGCGCGGGGACGGCGTCGGACACAGGCTGCCCGGCAGGCACGGCCGCGGCCGCTTCCGTCGCCGGCGTGGCCGCACCGCTCGAGACGACGATTCCGGCCGGGCCTGCAGCCGGATCCACGGCAACGATCGGCGTCATGGCGGTGCCGGTGGCGGCAGCAACGGTCGGCGCCTGCACGCCGGCGGCAGCGGGAACGAGCTGGCCTGCGGCGGTTGCGGGAGCCTCGGCCGTCGCACCGGCGACTTCCAGCCCAGGCAGCGGGGCCTGCGCGGTCGTGTCGGGCGCGTTGACCATGGCGGCGACGACGGCAGCTGCGCCCTTCGACATCGTGACACCGGGCACGCCGTTCACCGCGCCCGTGGTCTCGGTCGCCGGCGTGGCCGGGACGGCGGCGAGGATGCCGGCGAACGCCGACCCGGCGGCCTCGACCTCGGCTGCATTCGCGCTGCGCGGGGCGCCGGCGGCCGGGCGCGTGGCCGCGGGCACCAGTCCGAGAAGGGCGGCATCCATCAGCTTTCCCCCCGCAGGCTCATGCGTGTGCTGACCTGGGCGGCCAGGCCGGCGTCCATGTGCGCCAGGATCTTCGCCGCCGGGCGCTCTTTCATCCGCCCCATGATGTCGAGGATGATCTCGAGTTCGAGGGCGCTGATGATCGGCGCCGCCTGGGCCGGCTTCATGGCTTCGTACATCTTCGCCAGCTTGGCCGCTGACTGGTCGCGTTCCTCGGCGTAGACCTTCTGGCGTGCCTCGAGCTGGCGGATCACCTCGAGCAGCTGCTCGCGTTCCTGCACCAGGA
This sequence comes from bacterium, assembly GCA_016703265.1. Taxonomy (NCBI): domain Bacteria; species bacterium. The sequence goes on along the minus strand of JADJCK010000001.1, from coordinate 165,849 downwards.
TGACCTGCTGGGCGGACGTTGCCTGCCGCAGCGTGGCGAGTTCCTCGCGCTCCTGCTGGATCCGGTCCCGCTCGATCTGCATGTCGCGAAAGACGCGCTCGGCGCCCTCGTAGTCGGTCGCCGTCAATTCGGGCCCGCTCACGGGGGCGGCCGCCTGCTTCATCTGGGTGCTGAGCAGCATGACGCCCCCGAAGATCAGGGCGAAGGTCAGTGCGGAGATGATCAGGACGCTCTTCATGCCGAATTCCCCTCAAGTTCGCTCGCCAGCGGCCGACGGCTCCGATCCCACTCGCAACGTCCGTTCCCATCGGCGCCTGCGACGCTTATCGCCGCGAAACGCCGCCAATGCGGCCCGCGGCCGCTGTTTCGGGACGGTCCGGGCCCTATGCCGGCCGTTCCGTCCGGGGCCCGGCGGCAGTTCGTGCCGCTCAGGAGGAAACCTTTGACCGTCGCAGCCGGTCGGCCCGGATGCCGCCGACCTCGTCCAGCCGGCGACTCTCGTCGCGCCGCTGTTCCTCGTCCCACTGGTCACGCCGGCGCTGTTCCAGCTTCCGGAGCACCTCGACATCGCGCCAGGCTGCGGTCAACCGCTGGCGCTGCTGGTCCAGTTCAATGGTGGCGGCCAGCGTGGCGCGGGCCGCTTCGAGCCGCAGTTCGCCCAGGCGCCGCAGGCGCAGGGCCTGCTCGGCCAGGTCGCGCACATCCAGCAGGGCGCCATTGGCGGCGGGCTCGGCCTCGCTGACGCTCCGGTACGCTTCAGCCACGGCGGCTTCGCGGTCCAGGCAGGCCTGGCGGGCGCGATCGGCCTCGGCCACCTCGCGCGTACGCTGTTCCAGCACCCGCTGGCGGACCTTCAGGACCTTCTCGAGGCGGAAGCGGAAGGGCATGTCACGCCGTCCCGGATGTCCGTGTGCCCGGCGCCGTCAGCCTGGCTGTCGTCGGCCTGGCAGGCGCCGGCTTCGCTGCCGCGGGCTTCGCTGCCGGTGATGTGGCGGCAGGCGCGGCGGCCGCGGGCGCTTTAATGCCCGTCAATTGCCGCAGGCCGGCCAGGCTGGCCTCGACGTTGGTCGACTCCAGCACGTCCTGCTTCAGGAAGGCGCGGATGTCCTTCTCGCGGGCCAGGGCCTCGTCCAGCACCGGGTCGGCGCCGGCCACGTAGGCCCCGATGTTGACCAGGTCGCGGTTGTCCTCCAGCGTCTTCAGCCACTGCATGAGGCGGGCGCCGGCTTCGCGGTCGGGCGCCTCGACGATGTCGCTCCGCAGACGGCTCACGCTGCCGAGCACGTCGACGGCGGGGTAATGGTGCTGGCGGGCCAGATCGCGGCTGAGCATCACGTGGCCGTCGAGGATCGAGCGCATGGCATCGCCCACGGGGTCGTGGATGTCGTCGCCCTCGATCAGTACCGTGAAGAAGGCGGTCATCGCGTTGACCTCGGACCAGCCGGCGCGTTCGCAAAGGCGGGGCAACGCGGCGAACGTGGACGGCGGATAGCCCTTGGTCGTGGGCGGCTCGCCCGCCGCCAAGCCGATTTCGCGCAGGGCCATGGCATAGCGGGTGGCCGAATCCATCATGAACAGCACTTCGTGGTCGCTGTCCCGGAACTGCTCGGCGATCGTCATGGCCGTGTCGGCGCCCTTCGCGCGCATCACGGCGCTCTCGTCCGAGGTGACGACCACCACCACGCTGCGCGCCAGGCCTTCGGGGCCCAGGTCGCGCTCGATGAACTCACGGACCTCGCGGCCGCGCTCGCCGATGAGCGCCAGGACGTTGACGTCGACGCGGGCCTGCCGGGCCAGCATGCCCATCAACACGGACTTGCCCACGCCGCTGCCGGCAAAGATGCCCATGCGCTGGCCGCGGGCCGTCGTGATCATGCTGTCGATGGAGCGGATGCCGGTCGAGACGGCGTCGGTCACGCGACGTCGGTGCATGGCGCTCGGCGGTGTCCCGCCCAGCTTTACGCGCGGCAGCGAGCCGAGGCCGGGGCCGCCGTCTAGCGGGCGCCCGAGCCCGTCGACCACGCGACCCAGCAGCGCCGGACCGACCGGGACGGTGAGATGGCTGGCCAGGATCGTCGCCCGGCAGCCCGGGGCGATCCCGCGGGCCTCCTGGTAGGGCATCACCAGCAGGCGGTCGTCGCGGAAACCGACGACTTCGCAAAGCACGGGAGCCCCCTGGCGCCCGGTCTCGATGCGGCACAGGGAACCGACGGGCGCGCCGAGGTCGGCCACCTCGACGATCATGCCGACGAGATTCGCCACGCGCCCCACCGCGCGGCCGGGGTCGGCCAGGCGCAGCCGATCCTCGAGATCGGCCCAGTCGAGACTCATGGCTGGCCGCCAAGGGAGTCGCCGGCGCGCGTGCTCACGGCTTCCTCGATGATTTCCGCCAGCACTTCCAGCTGGCCGGCAATGGTCAGGTCCCATTCGCGACCATCGGAACGGACACGGCAGTCGCCGTCGGCCAGGCGGCGATCGTCGGACACGACGGCGATGTTGAGGCGTTCGCGAAGCCCGGACTGGTCTGCCAGCCAGACGGCGTCGCGAGGGCTGACAAACACCTGCAACGGTTCGGCGGCCTGCTGCTTGAACAGGATCGTCTCGATGGCGCGGGTGAGCACGGCATGGTCGACGGCCACCGAACCGCGCACGATCTTCTCGGCGATCCGGATGGCAAGCCGCGCGGCGCCGGCGGCCGCCGCCGAAAGATCGGCCTGCACCACCGTCTCGAGATCGCGGGTCCATGACGCGAGGCTCGCGGCGGCCTCCTGCTTCGACTCGGCCAACTGGGAGGCGAACGTGTCCGCCAGCGACTTCTGGCGCTCCTCGTAGGTGCCGGCCACGTCCTGCTCGGCCAGTTCGTACAGGTCGGCGCGTTCACGCCGCGTCAGCGTGGCCAGCAGGGAATGAGGGTCGGTATACCCGGTCTCGCCCTGGAACTGGAGCGGTTCGCCCTCGACGGCGGCATCCGCCGCGGTGGCGGCGCCGTCGGTTCCCCGGAACACGAGCCCTGCTGCCGGCGAGGCCGGCCCGTCGACAGCCGCGAACGGCTCAGGACACCATTTCTGCATCCTTGCCGCCCTTGCCGAGGGTGATGGTGCCGGCTTCCTCCAGGCTCCGGATGACTTCCACGACGCGCTGCTGGGCTTCCTGGACCTCGGAGAGCTTGACCGCCCCCATCAGTTCCATGTCCTCCTGGATGCCCTCGCCGGCGCGCTTGGACATGTTCTTGAAGACCTTCCGCCGGATCTCGTCGGTGGCGCCCTTCAGCGCCATCGTCAGTTCCTTGCCGTCGATCTCCTTGAGGACTTCCTGGATGTGCTGGTCGCTCATCAGGACGACGTCCTCGAACACGAACATGAGGTTGTTCACCTCGTTGGCCACCTCGTCGTCGATCTCGCGCATCTCGTCCAGGATCTCCTGCCAGACCTCGCGCTCGATCTCGTTGAGGATCTCCGCCACCTGCTTCTTGCCGCCGTACTTCGAATCCTTGGCCGCAACCTCGCCCTGGAGCTGGCCGGCCAGCACCTTCTCGACGGCCTTGAGCGTCTCGGGATGCGGCGCCTCGAGCACCGCCATGCGGTGGGCGACGGTCCCCTGCATCTCGGCCGGAAGCAGCTGCAGGATCGGGCCGCTGCTGCGCGGGTCCATGTGCGCGAGAACGACCGCGATCGTCTGCGGGTGCTCGTTCTTCAGGTAGTTCGCGATCGTCAGCGGATCGACGGCGCGCAAGCTCTCGAAGTTGTTGATCTCGCTATAGCTCGTGACGCGGCTGAGCAGCGACGTGGCCTTGTGGGTGCCGAAGCCGGCCTCGAGGATCTGCTTCGCGGTCTCTTCGCCGCCGAAGCCGATGCCCGAGATCTGGCTGCTCATCTTGATGAACTCGCTGAGGACCTTCTTCTTCTCCTCGAACGTGACATGGCCGATGGAGGCGATGTTGTGGGTCAGCTCTTCCACCATGGATTCGGGCAGCTTTGCCATCACGCGGCCTGCCACATCAGGCCCCAGCGACATCAGGAAGACCGCGGCCTTGCGTACCGACTGCTGCTTCACGTCAGTTACCCACCGCTTCCCGGCTGTTGCCGGAGAGGTCGATCTCCCGGATCCAGCTCTGGATGACCTCGGCCACCCGCTCCGGATTGTCCGCCGCGTAGTCCCGGATATCGCCCATGACCTGGTCGTTCAGGTCGGGGATACCGTCGAAGTGCTCGAGTTCCTCGGCCGGCACTGCCGGCGCACCGCGGGCCGGAGTACCGGCGCGGGCCGCGGCGACCGCCGCCTTGCCGCCGGTCGCCTCGCCGCCGGTCACCAGCTTGCCCAGGGTGCGGCGCACGCTCAGCGCCATGACCAGGAGCATGACCACCAGCAGCACCTTGCCGCCGTACTCGGTCACCAGGCCCATCCAGTCGGTGAGCGGCGTGGCGCCGGCGGGCTCTTCCATCTGCCGGAACTGCATGTTGACGACCTCGATCTGGTCGCCGCGCATGGCGTTCAGGCCCACCGCGGTCTGCACGATGCGCCGCAGCTGGCCCAGCTCGTCCTCGGTCAGCGGGGTGTACGTCGGCTCACCCTCGCCGCCGGGTGCGGGCTCGTAGTGCCCATCGACGAACACCGAGACCGACAGGGTGCTGATGCCGCCCGTCTGCCCCACGATGTGTTCGACTGTCCGGTTGATCTCGTAGTTGGTCGTGCTGTTCTCGGTGGTGCCGCCGGTCGACGGGTCGACTTCCTCGTTCCGGACCTCGCTGCGGACCACGGTCGAGGCCGGGTCGTAGATCTCGCGCTCGCGCGTGATCTTCTCGAAGTTCAGGGTGGCATCCACGCGCACGATGGAGCGGCCGGCGCCCAGCACCTTGTCCAGCATCGAGCCGGCCTTCTCGGTCAGGTAGTCCTCGACGTCCTTTCGCAGCGCCAGCTGGGTCTCGGAGCGCCCGGTCTCCTCGTCGGACACGGCGGCCGAGAGCACCTTGCCGGTCTGGTCGATGACGGCCACCGATTCGACGGCCATGTTCTCGACGCTGCCGGCGACCAGCGCCTGGATGCCGGCGATCTGCGCCTCGTTGAGCTTGGCCCCGCGGCCGAGCCGCAGGACGACGCTGGCGGTGGCGCCGGGATCGTTCTTCTTGAAGATCGAAGGCTGCGGCAGCACCAGGTGCACGCGCGCCGACTGGATGCCCTGGAAGGTCTCGATGGACTTGGTCAGCTCGCCCTCGAGGGCGCGCTTGAAGTTGACGTTCTGCAGGAACTCGGTCAGCCCGTACTGCTTGCCGTCGAAGATCTCGAAGCCGATCGGGCCGTTGGAGACGACGCCCTTGCCGGCCAGCTCGATGCGCAGGCGCGCGACCATGCTCTCGGGCACGAGGATGGTGCCCCCGCCGTTCTTCAGCTCGGTCGGGATGTCCTGCTTGGCCAGTTCCTCGAGCGCGGCGGCCGCATCCTCGGGGCTCAGGTTGGAATACAGGACGGCCTTGTCTTCCTTTTGCAGCCACAGGCTGAAAACGGCGACGCTGATGATGCCGGCGACCGCGACGACACCCAGCAGGGCCTTCTGGTTGAACGAAAGTTCACCAAGCCTGGCCTTAAGGTTGTCAGTCAGCTGCTTGAATCCGTCCACGCCTTTACCTCGGCTCCGTCATGGGCTAGCGGTCAAACCTGCGTCCGCATGATCTCCTGATACGATTCCAGGAGCTTGTTGCGGACCTCCAACAGCAACTCGAAGGCCAACTGCGACTCGCGGGCCGCGATCATCACGTCATGGGTCTCGGTGACCCGTCCGCTGATCATTCCGTCCAGCGTGTCGTTGCTGACCTGCTGGAGGCTGTCCACCTTCTCGAGGGCCTTCAGGAACTGCTCCTGGAAGCCGCCGCCACCGGTCGCCGGGGCCACGGGGACCGCCCCGTGCGCGGCCCTCGGGTCGATGGAGCCCAGTGCCTTGATCGTGTCCACAGCCATCGGGAACCCCCTTTGCGCGGCCTGCCGCTAGATCTTCAGCGCGTCGCTGAACATGTCCTTGGACGACTGGACGGCGCTGACGTTGGCCTCGTAGGCCCGGCTCGCCGTGATCATGTCCACCATCTCGGTGATCGGGTTCACGTTGGGCATCAGCACGTAGCCGCCCTCGTCGGCATCCGGATGCCCCGGATCGTAGATCACCCGGAACTCGGAGGCGTCGGGCGCCACGGACACCTCGGCGCCGATCCCGCCGCCGGGCAGCTCGGCCCTGCCCACCGTCTCGAGCATGTGCGCGGGGTGGGTGCGCGACAGCCGGCTGTCCTCGTCGCGGCCGAGCAGGGTCTCGTGCGTCTTGACCTTCTCGCCGAGCACTTCCTCGAACACCGCGCGCTGGCGCCGGTAGGGCGTGCCCTCCGCCGTCTGCGTGGTCTCGGCGTTGGCCAGGTTCCTGGCCACGACGTCCATCTTCATGCGCTGGCCGCGCAGGCCCGAGGCGCTGATGCGGATGGCCCCGAAAAGTCCGTTGCTCATGGCTTCTCCTTACCCGCCTAGGTCATTCGCCCGCGGATGGCGCCGCGCAGCGTGTTGTAGCGTCCGCTGAGCAGCCTCGTGGCCAGGCGGTAGCTCAGGTCGTTGGTCGCCAGGTTCGTCATCTCGCCGTCGATGTCGACGTTGTTGATCCCGTTGTCGAAGTCGGTGCCGGCATCGACGACCTCTTCCTGCATTTCGGACGGATTCGTCGCCCCGATCTGCATGTGGTCCGGGTGCGTCGTGTATCCGCGCAGGCGCATCTGTTCGGAGGACAGCATCTCCTCGAACTTGACCTTCTGTGCGCGGTAGCCGCCCGTCTCGACGTTGGCCACGTTCTGGACGGTGACCTCATGCCGCTTGGCGTAGACATCCAACGCCTTCTTCAGCATGTCGAGATGGTCGTTCTTGAAGAAGCCGGTCTTGATCATGGCCTCAACCCGGGATCTCGACGCCGAGGTCCGTGTAGATGTTCAGCTTGTTGCGCAGGGTCCGGACACTGATGCCCAGTTCCTGCGCGGCCTTCGTGCGGTTGCCGCGCGTCGTCTGCAGCTTCCGCAGGATCAGTTCGCGCTCCATGTCCCTCAGGGTGAGGTCGCCGCCCAGCTCGCGACCCTTCTCGGTGGCGTCCATCTCCTCCGACAGGCCCAGGATCTCGCGGTCGAGCTCGGGCCCGGTGCAGAGGATCACGGCGCGCTCGATCACGTTCTGCAGCTGGCGGACGTTGCCGGGCCAGTCCATCGCCACGAGGCAGCGCATCGCCGGTTCGGAGATCGGCAGCAGCGACCGCCCGTTCTCGGCGCAGAACACCTGGCAGAAGTGCGTGGCCAGCATCGGGATGTCGTCCTTCCGCAGGCGCAGGGGGACGATCCGCAGCGGGATGACATTGAGGCGGAAGTACAGATCCTCGCGGAACGTGCGGGCCTTGATTTCGTCCTTCAGGTTGCGGTTGCTGGTCGCGATGATCCGCACGTCGGTCTTCGTGGCATACTTGGCGCCCAGGCGCATGATCTCGCGTTCCTGGAGCACACGGAGCAGCTTGGCCTGCATGGCGAACGGCATCTCGCTGATCTCGTCGAGCAGCAGCGTTCCGCCGTCCGCGAGCTCGAACTTGCCCTTGCGGGCCGACACGGCGCCGGTGAAGGCGCCACGCTCGTAGCCGAACAGTTCCGACTCCAGCAGGGTCTCCGGGATCGCTGCACAGTTGATGCGGATGAACGGCCCGTCGCGGCGCGAACCGGAGTCGTGGATGGCGCGGGCGACCACTTCCTTGCCCGTGCCGCTCTCGCCCTGCAGGAGCACGGTGCCCCGTGCATCGGAGATCATCGCGATCTTTTCGCGCAGCTGCATGATGGCGACGTTGTTGCCGAGCAGGCCGTGCGTTTCCTGGCGGGCCGAGACGGTGGTGCGCAGCGTCCGGTTCTCGGTGCGGAGCTGCTCGAACTCGAAGGCGCGGTTCAGGACGTGGTCCAGCTGGTCGAGCCCGAAGGGCTTCGTCAGGTAGTCGATGGCGCCGCGACGGGTCGCTTCCACCGCCTGCGCGATGGAGCCGAACGCGGTCATCATCACGACGAGCGGGCGGTAGTCCAGCTGCGCGTTGATGTCTTCCAGCAGCTCGAGGCCGCCGCGGCCCGGCATCTGGACGTCGGAAAGGACCAGGTCGAAACGCTGCTTCTTCAACTCGGCCAGGGCCGCGGCGCCGTTGTTGGCCGTCCGCACCTGGAAGCGGCTTCCGAGCGAGGAGCCCAGGAAGTCCCGCATCGTCTGTTCGTCGTCGACTACCAGCAGGTTGCGCTTGTTCGCCATCGCTGTGCCTTTCCTCCCTGAAACCGGGCTCAGCCCGTGATTTCGGCCACTTCCAGCGTGACCGCCGTTCCTTCGCCCGGCGCGCTCACCAGCGTCCACGCCAGGCCGTACATTTCGAGCAGGGTCTGCACCCTCGTCAGGCCGACCCCGAGGTGGCCGTCCTTCGTCGTCACGAACGGGTCGCAGGCCTGCGGCAGCAGGTGCGGGTCGATGCCCGGCCCGTTGTCGCGCAGCCGCAGGGCCAGGCGCCCCGTGGGCTCGCGCATCGCCGTCACCTCGACCCGGGCGGGGCCCGGCTGCCCCTCGACGCCCTCGACGCTGTTGAGCAGCAGTTCCGTGAGCACCAGGCAGAGGTCGCCTTTCGGCAACAGCAGGCTGGCCCGGGGCACGCGGCCGCACAGCACCTGCAGGCCGCGGCAGCGGCTCTCGCAGACGCGGAAGACGTCATCGAGCAGGCCCGGCAGGTCGACGCCGCGATCGGGATTCCCCTTCGGGGCCGTGAGGTCGTGCACGGACCGGTAGATGGCCTCCATGCGCTCCACTTCGCGGATGATCTTCTCGGCCCAGCCGGCGCTCTTGGCCGTGTCCTGGTCCGGCGTCGCGATCAGGCTGGCGTAGCCCTTGATGCCGCAGAGGCTGTTGCTCGTCTTGTGCAGGTACGAACGCAACAGGCGTTCGGCTCCCGGAGCCGCCGGTGACACGATCGCCTCGCTGCGTTCCTGCAGCGCCGCGTTCAAGACACACCCGTCGCGGCGAAGAGTTCACGGTCGTTGGCTTCCTCACAGGCGATGATGCCCTCGATCAGCCCTCCCACGCGATCCAGCGCGGCCCGCAGCCTGGCCCGACCGCTGGGCGACATGGCGGCGCGGCGGCTCTCCCACTCGCGCTTGGAGCCGACTTCGCCCCGCTCGAGGCGGGCGATGAGGTCCAGGCAGCCGCGCTTCTGTTCCAGCAGGCGGCGGATCTCGCTGAACGGCGCTCCCTGGCGAACGGCTTCGCCCTGGCGCTGGGACAGTTCGAGCACACGCGTGTACACGCGGGCCTCCTCCTCGTACAGGCTCAGCAACCGCCCGAGCAGTTCGCTTTCCCCCGGCGGCGGCAGGTCAATGCCCGTAGTGCGCGGCAGCTCCATAGCGCTCCCCTTCGGAAAGCAGTCGTTCCAGCTGCGCGGCGATGTCCGCCATGGCGCAGGCATGTTCGGCCCAGGCGCCCTTGGCCTCCGCCTGGCAGATCTCGCGATATCCCGCCGCGGCTTCGCCGTAACGGTTGGCCACGAAGGCCAGGCCCGCGGACTGCAGCCGTCCCCAGTCCCGCAACGCGGGAACCCCGCTGTCGGCTAGGCGGCGGTAGCGCAGTTCGGCCTCGTCGCGGGCGCCTTCGAGCAGCATCAGGTCGGCGTACGCGGTCAGCACCCAGCCGCGCTCGCGCGGGCCCAGTGCGCGTTCCCGGCCGCCCATGTCCAGCAGCCGCCTGATCTCGGCCAGGCATTCGCCGCGGCGCTCGAGCCACGACAGGGCGTAGGCGCGCCAGAAGGTCACGCGGACATCGGCCGACAGCTCCGGCGCCGCGGTGCGATCGACGAACCAGCCGAGCGTGGCCCCGTCCTGGCGGCTCAGCAGCCAGCGCATGGCCAGCACGAACTCGCCTTCGCGTCCGTCCAGGTCCGGTGCGGACATCGTCGAAGCGATGGCGAGGCCCGCGGCCGCCGTGTCGCGGGCGCAGATCGCCGCGGCCAGCGACTCGCGGCCCGTCTCGCGCCGGAAGTGGCCCTCGGCGTCCTGTGCCGCCGCCCGGCCGTACCAGGCCAGGGCCTGTTCGTATTCGCTCAGGTTCAGGTAGTTGCGCGCATTGGCGAGAGCCAGCAGGGGCGATCCCGAGCCGCCGGTGCCATGGCTGCTGCCGTGGGCGTTTCCGTGCTGGTCCTTCTTCGCGCCGGGGGCGCCTTCGAGCTGGGTAACGGCCTTGGCGATGGCCAGGTGGCGGTATGGCTTCGCCGAAGTCTCGCTGTGCGGCGCGGCGTCGTGCGGATAAAGCAGGCCGCCTTCGGCGTGCCCGGCCGCCGCCCCGGCGACGGAGTGCTCCAGGGCCTGGAGCCAGCGCGTCCACGCATCGCCGGTGCCGGGCTCGTACGCCTCCTCCGTGGCGGCGTGATCCGTCGTCAGCTCCGCCGCCTCGCCGTGCAGGCCGGCATCGTCTGCAGCTGCGTCGTCGTGCCCGGCTGCGGCGGCCGGTCCGGCCGCGTGCTCACCGGCAGCGGTGACCGGCGCCGCATGGGGGTCTGACGCCGCCGTCCGCGACGGCAGGGCGCCGAGCGCCAGCACGATGGCCATCGCGATGGTCGTCGGGGCCGCAATGATGGTGGTCCAGCTGCGCATGGTTCCCTTTTCCCGGTGGTGGCAGATTTGTCCCTGCAGAGGCGCTGAGCGCAAACGGTGTGCCGGGAGGGGGAAACGAGGCAAAACGTGCCGGGCCCGGGAGGAGGTTCAATCCGTCATGGGCGTGACGGCCTGGAACTCATTACCTGACAGCAACATGGGGGCATCGATGAAAGTGGCTTCGAGGCCTCTCGCAGATATGCGGCGCGCACGCCCGGGACGAGAGCGATGGCAAGGCGATGGGCGGGACACTGCGGGTGGACAGCGGCAGGCAGGGGCTGGCCGAACACTGGCCAGCCCCCGTGCCGGGTTGGTCAGCCCTCGGCTTCGGCCGACTTGAGGTCCGGACCCTCATCGACCTCGCCGTACTGGCGCAGCTTCTCGCGCAGCGTCTGGCGGCTGATGCCGAGGATCCGCGCGGCCTTCGACTTGTTGTTGTCGGTCATCTCGAGCGTATAGAGGATCTGGGAGCGCTCCACCTCGGCCAGCGGCTGCAGGCCGGTCAGGCCGGTGCCTCCGGAGACCCGGCCGGCCGCCCGGGGATTGCGACCGTTGAGCACGTGCGCCGGGAAGTGGGATTCGGACAGGCGCTCGGGTTCCTCCAGGATCATGATGCGCTTGAGCACGTTCTTCAGTTCGCGCACGTTGCCGGGCCACGGATAGCGCTGCAGCGTCTCCAGCAGGCCGGCGTCGATCGGCTCGGTCCGCAGGCCCAGCTGGGCGTTGAGCTCGCGCAGGAACCCGTTGACGAGGATCTCCAGGTCCTGGGGCCGCTCGCGCAGGGGCGGCACGTCGATCTCGACGACCTGCAGGCGGTAGTAGAGGTCGTTGCGGAAGGTGCCGGCCTCGATGGCTTCGCTCAGTCGACGGTTGGTGGCCGCCACGATGCGCGCCCGCACCTCGTAGTCGTCCTTGCCGCCGACCCGGCGACAGCGGCGGTTCTCCAGCACCCGCAGCAGGCGGCTCTGCAGCAGGATGCCCATCTCGCCGATCTCGTCGAGGAAGATCGTGCCGGCGCCCGCCAGCTCGAACAACCCCTCCTTCGCCGTCTTGGCGTCGGTGAAGGCGCCCTTGGCGTGACCGAACAGTTCGCTTTCGAGGAGCGTCTCGGGCACCGCCGCGCAGTTGATTTCCATGAAGCGCTCGGTGCGCGCAGTCGTCACCTCATGGATGGCGCGGGCCACGATCTCCTTGCCCGAACCCGACTCGCCGCCGATCAGGATCGACGTGTCGTTGCCGCTGCGGCTCTGCCCGATCTTCTCGAGCACGCGGGCCACCTTCTCCAGGCCGGGGCAGGCCTTGATCATGCGCATGTACTGGCCGTCCGGGCCGGCAGCGGCGACGGCCGCAGCGGGCGCCGGAGCGACGGCCACATCGTGCGCCTCCACCATGCCGGTCGGCTCGGCGGTGGCGCGCAGGGCCGCGCGCACCTGCTTGCGGAGCATCGTCAGCTTGAACGGCTTGGCGATGAAGTCGTAGGCGCCCAGGCGCATGGCGCTGACCGCGGTGTCGACGTCACCGTAGGCCGTCATCATGATCACCGGTGTCTGGCGTCCCTGGTTGCGCAGCGCCTGCAGGATCTCCAGGCCGCTGACTCCCGGCAACTTGAGGTCGGTGACGACCAGGTCGTAGGCGGTGGCGTGGCAGCGCGCGAGCGCTTCCTCGCCCGACTCGGCGGCGTCGGTCTCGTAGCCGTCCGCCGCCAGGGCTTCCAGCAGCGAGGCGCGGATGGTCGCCTCGTCATCGACGATCAGGATCCTGGGGTTCATGAGGCCTCCTCTTGCTTCTGTCGCAGCGCGGCGGACGCGTCCGCCGGCAGGATCACACGGAAAACGGTAAGTCCGTCAAGCCGCTCGGCGCGGATGTCGCCGCCGTGTGCATTGACGACCTTCTGGCACAGCGAAAGCCCGAGCCCGGTGCCAGAGCTCTTGGTGGTGTAGAAAGGCTGGAACAGGCGGGCGGCGTCACCGTCGCGGAAGCCGGGGCCGTTGTCGCGCACCTCGACCGACAGGCCCGCGCCCCAGCGATGGCCGCCCGAGCGCACGTCCGGCAGGTCGCAGCGTTCGTGGCGCGCCAGGGCCAGGGTCACCTGGCCACCGGCCGGCGCGGCATCGATCGCATTGAGGAGCAGGTTCAGCAGCACCTGCTTGAGCTGGCCGGCGTCGGCAGTCAGGGTGTATGCGGCATCCGGATCCGCGGCGCCACCGGCGTCGAGCAGCAGCGATACCGAAACCGCACCCGCGCGCGGTCGCACCAGGTCCAGCGCGTCGCGCGCCGCTTCCCAGAGTGCGCAGGGAGCCAGCGCGGGTTCGTAGGGGCGCACATAGTTCAACATCCGCGTGATGGTCTCGTTGATGCGCTCCACCTCACGTGTGATCACGTCGAGGTATCGCCCGCGCGGATCGCCTTCGGGCAACTGGGCCGCGAGCAGCTCGGCCTGCGCGCTGAGGCCGGCCAGCGGGTTGCGGATCTCGTGCGCCAGCGTCGCCGACATCTCGACCAGTGACTGCAGGCGGCCGGTGCGCAAACGTTCCGCCTCGAGGCGCCGTGCCGGGCGCAGGTCCTCGGCCACGACCACCAGCCACTTCTCGCCGGGCAGGCGACCGGGCATGAACGAGGTCTGCAGCTGCACCGGGATGCCGGCGCCGTCGTCGCGGCGGATCTCGCCCTCGCCCTGGTAGGCGCCTTCGGGCGCCGCGCGCAGCGTGGCGAGCGCAGGCCCCGCCGCGTTCAGGGCCAGGCGCGCGTCGAGGAACAGTTCCGGCAGGCCCGCGGCCGGCGGCCCGGCATGGCCGCGACCGCGGCCGACGCGGAAGAGCGCATCGTCGGGCGACGTCTCCTCCACCGCCTGGCCGGTGAGCATCTCCTGCCCGGCGCGGTTGCAGTAGACCGTGCGGCCCGTCTCATCCGTCACCCAGATGGCGCTGCTGAGAGTCTGCAGCACCCGGGCATTGAAGGCGCCGACCTCGCGAACGCGGTCGGAGTGCTGCGCGCCGGCGATCTCCTCTGCCAGCACCAGGCGCACCGCCTGCAGGAACGGCAGGTAGCGGCGCGAGACGGCCTCGCGTGTCTCGGGGCTCACGAACAGGAGCAGCAGGTAGCCGAGGCGCACGTCCTGATGCTCGAGCGGCAGGGCGATCAACCGCTGGCCGGCGGCGTCGCCGGGCGAGCGCCCCGGTTCCACGCGGAAGATGCCCGGCGCCAGGATGCTCTCGGTGACCGCCGCGTCGACCTGGTCCTGCAGGTTCACGAGCACCTTGTCCCACGCGCTCTCGTTCCATTGCCAGGTCTGTCGCGGCGAGTAGGCGCCGCCGGCCGCAGCCCGCAGCACCAGAGCCGCGCCGCCGGCGCCGACAAAAGCGGTCAGGCTGCGCAGGATCTCGCGCAGCACCTCGTCCCAGTTGCTGGCCGCGCTCAACTCGCGACCGAAGCGGTAGAGCAGAGACAACTCGGCCATCGCTTCGCTCAATTGCCGATTGGCCGTCTGCAGGCTGTCGCGCGCCTGCAGCAACTCGGCCGGGCTCTCCTCGGGATCCCCCAGCTCGCGCTGCAGCTGGCGCAGCGTTTCGCGCGTGCGCCCGGAGGAGGCGAGCAGCAGGCGTCCGCGGTGGCGGCGTTCGATCTGCTTCTCGGCGCGGATGAGCATGTTGACCCAGTCGGCGCGCGCCACCGGCACCGCCAGGGCGTCGAAGAGTCCGGCGCGGAAGAACTCGACGAGTTGCATGGCCGGCAGGTCGCCGTGCAGCAGCACCGGCAGCAGCGGTGCGCGCAGCGAAGTGACGTCGTCGAGCCATGTGGTCAGCCGGCCGGCGCCGTCATGACCGGCGAAGGCGTCCTGGTGAATGATCAGCAGGCGGGAGAGTGACGTCTCGCGCTCGACCGCAGCGCGCACCCACGCGAGGGCCCGGGCCGGGTCGTGGTGAACGGCGCCGCCGTCGCCGGCCACGGCGGCGTCGGCCGTCCAGCCGACGGGGCCGAGCCAGACCGCATCAGCGGGCCAGGGCCTCGGAAGATCGAAAAGCTTGCCGTCGATCATCGAGGGGCAGCCGTCCGGTTGGGGTGGTGCGATCCGTCGCGGCTGCAACTGTAAAGTTATTTACCATCCCATGCAACAAGAAAAGGGACCCCGCGAACGGGGTCCCTCCCACTGGGAAACGGCGCCTGATGGGCGCTTCGGACTAGAGCTTCTCGATGCCGTCGAAGACGCCGCCGAGCCGTCCCGCCACCACCTGGCGTACCTCCAGCGCGTTGTAGAACCCGCTGACCAGTCGCTCGCGGGCGGCCGTGACCTTTTCCGGCCGCACGTCGGGCAACTGGGCGATGGCGTCGCGGCCGGCGTCGACCACGTGCTTCAAGTCCACCAGGCGGCGCGCCGCCTCGCTGATATCGGCCTTGTCGGCCGTAGCCGCAGCCGGCAGGTCGGCGCTGGTAGCGGGCGTCCCTGTCGGCTTGGTCTCGTCACGAGCCGTGCCGCGAAGCCGGTCCAGGAGTCCCCGACTCTGCAGGGGCGAACTGTTGATCTTGTCCATACCCATTGCGAACCTGCCTGGTTGACCGGATGGATGTCGGCGTCGTCGTGCTCGTGCCGGTCTGATTGCAAGCCGGATGCCCGTTCAGGAGCAGGCGGCTTCCTGCTTCCCGTTATCGGCCGCTGGCACTTGGACTTGAGCAGTCAGAGCGGCCAACCGCGGATCCAGCGGGAACAGCCGGGACCACTGGGCCAGCGCCTCCTGCGCCCCGTCCTGATCACCTGTCAGCCATCTGACCCGGATGAGATCCACCCAGCCGTCCGTCAGGTCGGGCCGTGCGGTGACGGCGGCCGCGCAATGTTCCCTGGCCGACGCCCGGCGGCCTGCGGCCAGTTCGAGCCGCCCCAGGAGCCGATGCGCGTCGGCCGCGCGCGGACCACCGGGGGCCTCGGCGACCAGGCATTCCAGGAGACGCCGGGCGAGTTCCGGCTGCCGTTCGGAGACCAGCTGCTCCGCAAGTTCGTACCGCGCGCGCGGGTCATGGGGGTCGTCGGCCAGCTTCAGCCGCAGCAGGCGGCTGTTCCGCAGCAACCTGGCCTGCTGCACGGCGCCCTGGTCCCGGTGTCCGTGATGGTGGACCGGGATCTCGACCGTGGTCAGCGAGAGTCCCTGAACCAGAAGGCTGGGCTCCACCGTCTCGTGGATGCGTCCCTCGTAGCGCGCCTGCGGGCCGGCCGGAAACAGGCGCACCTGGTGCGCGATGATAAACCCCGCCGCGCCGGCGGCCTCACCTGCGGTGGCCGGCGTCAACGGCCGCCAGCCCGGCAGCCCGGGCTCGTCGGCATAGTTCCACTGCGGCAGGATGATGCCGCCCGGCGCCGATCCGGCGACCACGGTGCGCAGCGTCGCCTGGTCCGCGAGCGCGATATGTTCGTCGGCGTCGAGGACGAGGACCCACTTCCCGCGGCACCGGGCCAGGGCTTCGTTGCGCGCGGCGCTGAAATCGTCGCGCCAGGCCACCGTCGCCACGCGGGCTCCCAGGGACGCGGCCACACGGACCGAGGCGTCCGTCGAGCCCGTGTCCACGACCACGGTCTCGTCATATAGTCCACGGTGGGCGCCGAGCAGCCGGGGCAGGTTGGCCGCCTCGTTGCGGACGATGACCGCCAGGCTGATCAGGGGTCGATCGGTCATGCTCACTCCCGGGCCGGTCGGGTCCCGTTCATTCGCGGTCAGGGGTCTCCCCGGTCGCCGTGCGCAGGCGGTCGCGCACGCCCGCCAGTTCGGGCCAGCCCGGGCAGCGCGCGACCACCCGGTCGGCCAGTTCACGTGCGGCCACGAGTTGGCCGGTGCGCGCCAGGGCCAGCAATTCCTCGCGATCCAGCAGCGGCTCGTCGTTCCCGCAGGAGCGGCGTGCCTCGGCCAGGGCCGCGAACACTTCGCGCCACCGCTCCTGGCCCGCCAGCAGGCGCAGCCATTCGAGCCACCCGAACAGGAATGTCGGGTCGTCGCGCACCACGGCCCCAAGCAAGTCCCCTGCCGCCGCCAGGTCCCCAGCCTCGCGCCGCAGGCGGCCGAGCAGGAAGCGGCCCCGCGCCACGGGCCGCAGGTGGCCCGGGCCGGCGGCGAGCCGGGTCAGTTCGGTGTCCGCCGCCTCGATGCGCCCGCGCTCCAGCAGTGCGCTCGCATACTCCAGTCGCGCGGACCAGTCGGCGGGATCATCTCCCAGCTTGGCGGCCGCCAGTTTCTCGTAGAGTTCGCGCCGCTGTTCGTCGACGGCTGCGCTCCGCACGTAGCCGTAGTGGTGGACCGGGATTCCCAGCGCCTCGACGCGCAACCCGATCGCCTGGCATGCGGGCAGCACCGACTCGTGGATGCGGCCCCGGAAGCGGAGATCGTCACGACGCGGGAACAGGCCGACCCGGCGCGCCAGGAAATAGCCCGTGCAACTCCCCTCCTCCGCCGGATACCGGCCCTGGACCGGCCGCCACTCGAGGTGCGAGCGCTGGTTGCAGTAGTTGATGGTGTCCTGCAGCCAGGCTCGATCGGCCGCAGCGGCCGCCGCGGCGCGCAGCGCGGCGAAGTCGCGGGTGGCGATGCGCTCGTCGGCATCCAGGACCAGGATCCAGTCGCCGCCGGCCTGCTGCAGCCCGAAGTTGCGCGGCGCCGAGAAGTCGTCCAGCCACGGTTGCCTGAAGACGCGGGCGCCGGCCTCGGCCGCCCGCTCCGGCGTCCCATCGGCCGAGCCCGTGTCGACCACCACGGCCTCGTCCCACAGGCCGGCATGGTGCGCGAAGAAACCGGGCAGGAGGTCGGCGGCGTCGCGAACGATCATCACCAGCGAGAGCAGGCTCATGCGGAATCGAACCCCCAGACGGCGATCCCCAGCGGACCGGGTTCGACGATGCCGTCAACGTTGACACCGCCCAGCCAGGCGCGCGGGTCGGTGTCGGACGCGGGCGCAATCCGTCCCGCTGCCGCAAGCTTCTGTCGCAGGAGGTCCGGGCGCGTGACCGCCCAGCACGCCGAGGGCAGTGCCACCGGCGCCGACCCGGCGGCCTCGAGTTGCGCCAGAAGCGCCGTGCCGCAGGACGGCACCAGCACCGTGGAGGCCCAGCCGCGTTCGCAGGCCCGGCCGAGCAGGGCCAGCACCAGGCCAGGCTCACCGCTCCACTCGGTGACATAGTCGGGAAAATCGGCGCCCTTCCCGCAGAAGACCGCCGCCCTGACCTGCCCCGCGGCAACCGCCACCAGCCCGCGCGTGCCCGGCATGCCGTACAGGCGCCCGGCATCGCCGGGCCGGCGCAGCGTGCGCCACGGGTGGTCCGCGTAGAGCGCTGCGGTTGCCGGCGCATCGGCGGGCTCCCAGTCGCGGATCACGACCGGCGGCGGCGGCGGCGGCAGGGTGGCCGTTTCCAGGCCGGCATGCCATTCCCAGCCGGCCGGCGTGAAGCCCCGCCCGGCATAAATTTCCGGCTGATCGGTCCAAAGTGCCGCGAGCGGCACCTCCTGCCGCTGCAGCAGCGCGACCGCCGACGCCTGCAGTCGCGAACTCAGGCCGCGGCCGCGGCAATCGGGCCGCGTGACGACGCTGCCGACGACGCCGACCACGATCTCGCCGCAACCGGTTGCAAATGGGCGCACTAGAACCGAGAGGCCGCCGGCCAGGCGCCCCTCCCCGTCCACCGCCCCGAGCATCCAGGGCAGGTTGTCGAGCCCCAGGGCGAGCGGGAAATCGTCCCACGGACGGGTGGTGGCATGCGGTGGCCTGATCTCTGCATCGACGAGGGCAAGGTAATCGGCATGCTGCGCAACGGTGAGGCCGGCGATCTCCATGGGGGCTCCCGGACTGCGGGTCTGCTGGCGCCGGCCCGCTGACAACGGGTCCTGCTGGACGACACCGGGACAGACTACGGTCACGCCGAACCGACGGGCAAGCAGCATTTGGCCAGGGCACTCTCCGGGGTGTCGCGCGGCCAGGGCGCAGCGGAACGGGGCGCGGCGGATCCAAGTGGCATTCCAGTCCACGGATCCGGATCCGCCAGACCACAGAGCTAGTCACGGAGGAAGAAGGCATGGGACTCAGAGTCAATACCAACGTCGCGTCGCTGAATGCTCAGCGGCACCTGTATGACACGACGACCCGCTTCTCGAAGTCGATGGAGCGCCTGAGCTCGGGCCTGCGCATCAATCGCTCCGGTGACGACGCAGCCGGCCTGGCCATCAGCGAGAGCCTCAAGTCCGACATCCGCGCGTTGCAGCAGGCCTCGCGCAACGCTGCCGACGGCATCTCGCTGGTGCAGACGGCGGAAGGCTCGCTGGACGAAGTCAACAGCATCCTGCTGCGCCTGCGCGAACTGGCGGAACAGGCCGCGACCGAAACCCTCGGCGAGGACGAGCGCGTCTACCTGAACAACGAGTTCCAGGAGCTGCTCGACGAGATCAACCGCATCAGCCTGACCGCGGAGTTCAACGGCATCAAGCTGCTGGACGGGACCGTGCAGACGCTGGAAGTGCAGGTCGGCATCGGCACCGACGCGGCGACGAGCGCCGTGTCCATCGACCTCAACCAGGCGATGAGCGCCCAGGCGCTGGACCTCACGGCCGGCATCACCAGCATCACCGGCACCAACGGCGATGCTGCCCGCGGCGCGATCGGCCTGATCACCGAAGCGACGGGCGTCGTCAGCTCGATGCGCGCCAACTTCGGCGCCGCGCAGAACCGCTTCGAGACGTCGATCCGCAACATCGGCATGACGGCGGAAAACCTCGCCGCCGCCAACAGCCGTATCCGCGACGTCGACGTGGCACTGGAGACATCGACGATGACCAGCCTGCAGATCCTGCAGCAGGCCGGCGTCTCGATCCTGGCGCAGGCGAACATGACCTCGCAGCTGGCGCTCAACCTGCTGCAGGGCTAGATCCGGCAGGGCGCTTTCCGCCCTTCCACCGGTCGACGGCGACCGTCCGCATCGCGCGGGCGGTCGCCATTTGTTTTTCTGCAAATCAACGCTCAAGTCGCCCTCCCCCGCCGACGATACCCCTCCTGTCACGCGAGGATGGTCGGGCCGCGAAAGGATTCGCAGCACGCACCCGGAGCGGGACAGACATCCGGCCCCACCGGGCGCCGGCAACCAAGTACCCAGCGTTTTCAAGGAGGAAAACCATGGGCATCCGGATCAACACGAACGTTCCCTCGATCAACACCCGCCGCCACCTGTCGAACTCGACCAACGCCTTCAACAAGTCGATGGAGAAGCTGAGCTCCGGCCTGCGCATCAACCGCGCCGGCGACGACGCCGCCGGTCTGGCCATCAGCGAAAACCTGAAGTCGGACATCCGCGCGCTGAACCAGGCCGCCCGCAACGCTGCCGACGGCATCTCCCTGATCCAGACCGCGGAAGGTTCGCTCGACGAGGTCAGCAACATCCTGCTGCGCATGAAGGAACTGGCCGAGCAGGCGCTGAACGGCACCCTGTCGGACACCGACCGCGGGTACCTGAACGCCGAATTCGACGCGCTGAAGGGCGAAATCAACCGCATCAGCGACAGCGTCGACTTCAACGGCGTCAAGCTGCTGGACGGCAGCGGAACTTCCGTGGCCATCCAGGTCGGCATCGGCACCTCGGGGAGCGACAGCGTGGCCGTCGACCTGACGACCGACGTCGACACCACGGGCCTGGGCCTCGCTGCCGCCGTCGACACGGCCAGCAATGCCGGATCGGCCATGGACCAGATCGATGATGCGATCTCGCTCGTCGTCAGCTCGCGCGGCGGCTTCGGCGCGGTCCAGAACCGGCTCGAGAGCTCGATCCGCAACATCAACATGATGGCCGAGAACCTCTCTGCTGCGAACAGCCGCATCCGCGACGTGGATGTGGCCTACGAGACGTCGAACATGACGTCGTACCAGATCCTGCAGCAGGCCGGCGTGGCCATGCTGGCGCAGGCCAACATGACCAGCGGCCTGGCGATGAACCTGCTCGGCGGTTAGCACGCGGCCCGGGCCGGCGGCGCTGCGGCACCGCCTGCCCACCGCGCGCCCAACGCCGGTGTTTGATACGGTCCGGCGGCAGGTATGCCGGGCCGGTTCCTGAAAGGCGGGCACGGAAGCCCGTCAGGCACTCTCAAGGAGGAATTGGAATCATGGGTATCCGCATCAACACGAACGTGTCGTCGATCAACACCCGTCGGCACCTGGCGAACTCGACCAACGCTTTCAACAAGTCGATGGAAAAGCTCAGCTCGGGTCTGCGCATCAACCGCGCCGGCGACGACGCGGCCGGCCTGGCCATCAGCGAAAACCTGAAGTCGGACATCCGGGCCCTGGACCAGGCCGCCCGGAACGCCGCCGACGGCATCTCGCTGATCCAGACGGCGGAAGGCTCGCTGGACGAAGTGTCGAACATCCTGCTGCGCATGAAGGAACTGGCCGAGCAGTCCCTGAACGGCACCCTGTCCGACACCGACCGTGGCTACCTGAACGCGGAATTCAGCGCGCTGAGCGGCGAAATCGACCGTATCAGCGACGGCGTCGATTTCAACGGCGTCAAGCTGCTGGACGGTTCGGGCGGCACGGTGGCGATCCAGGTCGGCATCGGCACCTCGGGCAGCGACAGCGTGTCGGTGGATCTGGGCGACGACCTGGATGCCACGGGCCTGGGCCTGAGCGCCACCATCGACAGCGCTTCGGGAGCCGGCACCGCCATGGATGAGATCGATGACGCGATCTCGACCGTGGTCAGCGCCCGCGGCGACTTCGGCGCCATCCAGAACCGGTTGGAGAGCTCGATCCGCAACATCAACATGACGTCGGAGAATCTCTCCGCCGCCAACAGCCGGATCCGCGACGTTGACGTGGCCCACGAGACCTCGTCGCTGACGTCGTACCAGATCCTGCAGCAGGCCGGCGTGGCCATGCTGGCGCAGGCCAACATGACGACCGGCCTGGCGATGAACCTGCTCGGCTAGGCGGGCAGCGGCACGGCGGTCTTTCCGACCGCTGACGGGCGGAGTGCTTTCGGGCACCCCGCCCGTTTTTCGTGACCGTCGTGGCCACAAACGTCGGAGACCCGGACGAAACCTGATAATTCCAATAAATGTCAAAAAAGAACGCTAAAGGTCAAAGCGTGCGTTGCCGATAAATTTCGTACCGGACGACAAATGGAGGTCGCCGGCGCCCGAAGACTCTCCCAGGCACAATCCGGTGAATCCGGGCCTGCGGAATCTGAGGGCAAGGACGTCCAGAACGCATTTCATGGAGGAATGTCATGGGAATCCGCATCAACACCAACATCAGCTCCCTCAACACCCAGCGCCACCTGTCCAAGAGCTCCACCGAGTTCCAGAAGTCGATGGAGAAGCTGAGCTCCGGTCTGCGCATCAACCGCGCCGGTGACGACGCGGCCGGCCTGGCCATCAGCGAAGGCTTGAAGTCGGACATCCGGGCCCTCGACCAGGCTTCCCGCAACGCTGCCGACGGCATCTCGCTGGTGCAGACGGCGGAAGGCGCCCTGGACGAGGTCAGCAGCATCCTGCTGCGCATGAAGGAACTGGCCGAGCAGTCCCTCAACGGCACGCTGTCGGACACCGACCGCGGCTACCTGAACGCTGAATTCAGCGCTCTGAGCAGCGAAATCGACCGTATCAGCGACGGCGTGGACTTCAACGGCGTCAAGCTGCTCGACGGCAGCGGCGGCTCCGTTGCCATCCAGGTCGGCATCGGCACCTCCGGCAGCGACAGTGTCGCCGTCGACCTGGGCGATGACCTGGACGCCACCGGCCTGGGCCTCGCGGCCACGATCGACAGCGCTTCCGGCGCCACGACGGCCATGGACGAGATCGACGGCGCCATCTCGACGGTGACCAGCTCGCGTTCGGACTTCGGCGCGGTGCAGAACCGGCTGGAGAGCTCGATCCGCAACATCAACATGACCTCGGAGAACCTGGCGGCCGCCAACAGCCGTATCCGTGACGTGGACATCGCGAAGGAGACCTCGCGCATGACCTCGTACCAGATCCTGCAGCAGGCGGGCGTCTCGATGCTGGCGCAGGCCAACATGAGCAGCGGCCTGGCGATGTCGCTGCTGGGCTAGTCCGGAACGGGGCCCCGCTGCGGCGGGGCCCCACCCCCCCTTGGGGGACGGCACAAGGAGAGGTGCCATGAACACCATCCAGTCCACCCAGAGTGCTTCGACCGTCAGGCCGGGGACCAGAGCCGAGACAGCACCCGCCGGGGAAGCCGCCACGCAGCCGGCTGCCCGCACGGGTGCCGAGGAATCAACGGCCACGGACCGCGAACAGGCTGCCGGTATCCCGGCCTACGATCCCGAAGCCGCCCGCGAGTATGTGCACCAGGTGCAGGAAGCCCTGCAGAAACTGGTGCCGGAGCCCCATTCCATCACGTTCCGGCAGGACGAGGCCACCCACGGCTTCGTCATCGAGGTCCGTAATCCGGACGGTTCGGTTATCCGTCAATATCCCCCGGAAAAACTGCTAAACCTCCGCCGCAATCTGGACGAACTGTCCGGTATGGTCATCGACGAGATGACCTGACGGAGCGCAGGCGGGTCGACGGATCGACTAGCTGTCTGAAACCGGGGAGCCGATCATGTCGTCAGTCTCGTTTTCCGGCCTGGCAACCGGGTTGAATACCGATTCCATCATCTCCCAGCTGGTGGAAATCAAGCGCGCCCCGATCTACCGCCTGCAGAAGGACAAGAAGTCCTACCAGGACCAGATCAGTTCCCTGGCCACCCTGAAGACCAAGCTCCTGGCGGTGCAGACGGCCGCCCGCAAGCTCGACACCGCGAGCGAGTTCTCGTCGGCGAAGGCCACCTCCAGCCTGGCGGAAGCGCTGACGGCGACCGCCTCCGGCAGCGCGGCGCCCGGCGAGTACGACATCGTCGTCAAGACCCTGGCCACGGCGCAGAAGCTGCAGTCGCAGGCCTACGCCAGCAAGCTGGACAACGTCGGCGCCGGCACGCTCTCGATCACCATGGGCGGCGAGACGAAGTCTTTGACGCTGGTCGGCGTCAACACCATCGAGGGCCTGGCCGGTCTCATCAACGACAACTTCGAGGGCGTGTCGGCCTCGGTCATCAATACCGGCGCCGCCACCAACCCCTACCGCCTGGTCGTCAACGGCAGCGAGGCCGGCACCGCCAACGCCTTCACCCTTGACCTGTCGGGGCTGAGTGGCGGCGTCGTGCCGACCATGACCACGGTGAAGACAGCGGGCGATGCCTCGCTCGTCATCGATGACATCGAAGTCACCGCGACCAGCAACAATCCGAGCGATGTCATCAGCGGGCTGACGCTCAACCTGCTCGAAGCCAGCACCACCCAGCACATCACGATCAGTGTTGCTCGCGACACCGACGGCATCAGTGCCAAGATCAAGGGCATGGTCGACGCCTACAACGACCTCTACACCTACCTCGACAAGCAGACCGGCGCCGAAGGCTCGCTGCGCGGGAATTCCGCGGCGCGCACGGTCGACAGCCGCATGACGAGCCTCATCGGCTCGTCGCTGGAAGGCGGGCTGGGCAGCATCACGCGCCTCTCGGAGATGGGGATCACCCGCGGCGAGGACGGGACCCTCCAGTTCGACGATGCTGAGTTCAAGGACGTCCTGGCCGAGCAGTTCGGCAACGTGCGCGACTTCTTCATCAGCCGCGAGGGGAACGTCGGCAAGGCCTACATGCTGGACCAGGCCATCAAGAACATGACCAGCAGCACCGAGGGCCTGTTCAAGATCTCCACCGACTCGCTGAACAAGCGCATCAAGTACACGGACGACAGCATCAGCCGCTATGAGCGCAGCATCGAGTCGTACCAGACCACGATGCAGCGTCGCTTCACGGCCATGGAGCAGATGGTCTCGCAGCTCCAGGCGCAGGGCAACCAACTCAGCAGCATCGTCTACCAGTCGTAAGCAGCGGGAAGGCAAAACCACATGTACGGGAATCAGGGTGTGCGGCGGTATCGGGAGACGGACCTGGGGACGATGACCCGGGAACGCATGGTCGTGCTGCTCTACGAGAAGTCGATCTCCGACCTCGAGGAAGCGTTGCGCTGCCTGGAGACGGGCGATCGCAGCGGATTCACGAAGAAGGTCAACCACTCGCAGCGCATCGTGGCCGAGTTGCGCGGCGCACTCGACCATGCGACCGGTGGCGACATCGCCCGCAATCTCGAGGCGATCTACGACTTCATCTTCCGGGAGCACCTGAGCCTGCTGGTCGACCGCGACGCCCGGCGCGCGCGCTCCTGCATCGATGTGCTCACGCCGCTGCTCGAGGCCTGGCGCCAGATCCCCAACGGGACAGCCGAAGCCGCGGCGCGCGACCGCGCCCGGGGACCGGCTGGCGCGGATCCTGCAACCGTCCCGAAGGCCGGCGAGGCGCCTGCGGCTGCCGCTCCCCGTCCTGCCACGCCCGAAGCCCCGGGTGTGCGGCCGAACCTCCTGTCCGTATCGGCGTGAGATGAGCCTGGAAGCCTGCCTGACCCTGAATGAAGAGCTCACCGAGGCGCTGCGCCAGGCCCTCGCCGGCGGCGACGAGGCCGCGTGCGAGGACCTGCTGCGGCAGCGCGCCCTGGCCCTGACGGAACTCGACGGCGCCCTGCGGGCCGGCGGGCAGGCGCGCCGGACCGCCCTGCAGCCCCGCCTGCAGGCGCTGGCCGATGCCGATCGCACGCTGCGCCTGGCGGCGGAAACCGCCCTGGCCCAGGCCGGGGACGCTTTCCGTGCCCATTGCGGCGGGACCGGTAGCGGCCCTGCAGCGCCTGATCGGGCTCCTGAACCGGCGTGCGTGGACCTCCGGGCCTGATCCGGCGCCGACGGCCGCCCTGGCCCCCGAGCCGCGACAACGTCGACTTTCCCGGAAACGACAGAACTCCCCGGAAACGACGAAACTCCCCGCGTGGGGAGTTTCCTTCGTTGGCGACAGCATGGCGGGCGCCGGTCCTATTTGTCCCCGTCCGCCTTGCGCGCCCGGCGGCGCATCGCCTCGAGGTCGACCTTCTCGGAGGCCGCGGCCCCCAGGGTCGTGCTCTTGATCTCCTCGTAGATCTCGTGCCGATGCACGGGGATGCTCCGGGGGGCGTCAATCCCGATCTGGACCTGATCCCCACGGATATCGACAATCATGATCGCGATGTCATCGCCGATCATGATCTTCTCGTTGCGCTTGCGACTGAGGATGAGCACGGGACCTCCCTGTCCTGTTTCGAGTCGGCTCGGACGGGCGACGCCGACTCAGGCCCCGACCTTCTCGGTCGCCCCGGCGGTCATCCGCAGGGCGCCCAAGGTAGCCGGCACCGTCTGGCCGGCATTTTCCGGGGTCTGCCCGGTTACGGCAAGCTCAAATTTACAGTAGTCGATCTCCTGGCGCAGGCTCCACCGGGGGTCGTCCAGGGTCAACTGCAGTCCCTGCCGGGTCTCGGTGTCGATCACCAGCGGGGCCATCAGGTTGCCGGTCACCAGGACGCCGCCCGGGTGGATCGTCGTGATGATGAGCACCGTCAGGTTCGCCGGCTGGGTGTTCCCCAGTTTCCGGCACGACGCCGCGGGCACGTCGAATTCGTAGTCGTCCTGGAAGAGCCAGGCATGGCTGACGGGCACGCCGAAGTCGCTGCGGTCGATCGACTGCAGCCACTTCATGGGGATGTCGTCGCCCATCTCCAGCAGGAGCCAGTTGCGCAGCTGCGGCATGCCGACCAACCCGTCCGGCAGGTGAATCACGTCCTGCTGCTGGTAGTCCAGCTCCCCGAACCGCACTGTCTTGAACTTCGGCATCTGAGGCTCCTTGTGATCGCGGCGCGGCGCGCCGCCTCCCCGTCTAACGCAGGAACTGCATCAGGTTCGTCTGGTAGAGCTTGCTGGCCACCAGCAGGCTCGCCTGGTACGTCGTCTCCGCGCGGCTGAGATCGGCCGCGACCTTCGCCACATCCACGTCCAGCTCCAGCGAGAGGTTCGAGCGCAGGCGCTCGTCCCGCTGGCGGAGGACGCCCTCCGACCAATCGAGGTCGTTCTGCCGGCCACCGGTCTTCATGAGCAAACGCTGGACCATGTCCTCCAGCGAAGAGAGTTCGTTGGCGGCGCCACGGATGGCATCCTTGTCGCCGGCCAGCAGGGCGGCCTTCAGGTCCTCGAGCATGCCGAACAGGCGGACCGGGCCGCCTTCACCGGCAATGCCGAGCACCGATGCCGTATTCGTGCCGTCGGCGCTCGTGACCTGGAACGCATCCGGGCTGCCGCTCACGATCAGGAGCGATGAATCGCGGATCTGCAGTTCCATACCCGGCACGGCGGCGGCGAATGTGGTCCGGAGGTCGCCCAGCGTCACCGCGGCACTCAGGTCCACCGGATAGGTGGTGCCCTGCCAGGCCACGTTGATGACGCCGAGCGGCAGCTTGCCGGTGAATGCGGCCACATCGGTCAGGAGGGTCGCATCCGTGGCCGCAGGGCGCACATCGCGGCCCGCCATCGTGTTGGCGGATGAACGCACATTGATGCCCAGCGAGGCCGCCGTGCCGCCGTTTCCGACCTCGCCGATGAACAGCGGACCCGTACCGCTGAAGGTGAAGCCGGAACCGTCCGCACTGATCGACGCCGTCACGGCACCGCCGGTTCCCGTCGTGATGGCCGCGGCAATATCGCCGGCCGTGGCCGCCGCCCCGAGATCCACCTGCCACAGGTTGCCGGCGCCGTCGCTGATCGAGACGCTGCCCCGCACCCAGCCCTGGCCGAGGTTGATGTCGGAAAGGGCGGTCCCGGCCTGCAGGCGCGGTGCCACGTCGACACGTCCGCCCAGGGTGGCGCTCTGGGAACCGATGAAGACATCGCCCGGCAGGTTGACCGCCATCGTCGAGTTGGGCCCCGTGCGGGAAGAGATCTCGCCGGAGTCGCCCTGGTAGACGACGGAATCGCCGCTGCGCACGAACGGAGGCGTATAGACCTGGCGCCCCGAGAAGATGTAGTTGCCCTCGACGTTGGTGTTGAGCACGTCG
Source organism: bacterium (assembly GCA_016703265.1). Taxonomy (NCBI): domain Bacteria; species bacterium. Next base: position 138,206 of record JADJCK010000001.1, on the reverse strand, counting down.
AGCAGGCGGTTCATGAGGTTGTCCACCTCGACGGCCGCCGTCCGGTTGGAGGCGAGCGCCGACGACTCGCGCAGGGCCAGCACCCGGGTGTCGGAAAGGACCTCGCTGACGCTCTGCAGCGCGACATCGGTGGCGTCGACGATGATCCGGTTGCGCGACACGTTGGACATGTACTCTTCGTTGTTGGCGATGAGGGCGTTGTAGCGCTGCACCGTGCCGACAGCTCGCGGGTCGTCGGCAAAGGAGTTGATGCGCCGCATGGAACCGGCCATGCGCTGCTGGTCCAGCATGTTGCCGAGACTGCGGTTCAGGTCGGTCAGCAGGATCGACGCCATGTAGCTGTCGGTGATGCGCATGCTCATCGCGTGTCGCCTCCTAGACCATGTTCATCAGGGTGTCGTACATTTCCTGGACCGTGGCGACGATCTTCGCGGCGGCATTGTAGCTGTTCTGGTAGCGGACCATGGCAGCGCCTTCCTCGTCCAGGCTGACGCCGGCGATGCTGGCCAGCTTCGATTCCAGCGCCACCACCACGTCCTGCTGGTTCACGACCATGAACTCGTAGGTGCTGCGGTTGCTGGCCAGTTCGGTCAGCAGGCTGCGGTAGACGTCGTTCACTGTGTCGTCGCCGCCGATGCCGGAACTGACATTCCCGAGGTTGGCGATGGCCAGGGCCAGTTCATTGTCGCCCGGCGCCGTCGTGCGGCCGATGGCGACGAGCCCTGAGTTGTCGATGAGCTCCTGGTTGACCCCGATCGTGTGCATGTTGTCGCCCGTGAAGAACTGCAGGCCGCTGCCGGACAGGGTGCGCCCCTGCGTGTGCAACGCGTTGACATCCTCGATCAGCTTCCTGGCCACGCCGTCCAGCTGCGCGCGCACGTTGGTGATGTGCACGTCGCGGCTTGTCATCAGCCCCTCGAGCTTCCCGAGCGAGAGGCGAACGGCCTGCTTCGTGCCGTTGGTGACGATCGTCATGCGGTAGCCGTCGGCGGACTTCTCGTAGGCGCTCTCGAACAGGGTGACGCTGTCGCGGGCCACCATCGTGCGCCCGGCCAGGATCACGTCCTTGGTCCCGTCCTCGCGTTCGTAGGTCGAGACCTCGGCAATGGACGACACCTGCGTGATCAGCAGGTCGCGCTGGTCGCGCAGGTCGTTGGCCTCCTGGCCACCCGCCTCGGCGGACATGATCTGGCGGTTGAGGTCGGCCACCTGCGTCAGGAGGCGGTTCAGGTTGCCGATCTCGAGCTGGATGCTGCTCTCGATGTTCGTCTCGAGCGCCGTCAGGCTCTCGTCGATGGAGTGCAGGTCGGTCACCAGGCTGACGGCGCTGGTGACGACGTTCTCCTTGAGGCTGTCGGTGATGGTCGGTTGCGCCAGTGCGTTCCAGGCGCCGAAGAAGCGCGTCAGTGCATCACCGAGATGGTCGTTGTCGATCGATCCCAGGATGGATTCGACTTCGCTGAGCGCCGAATCGACGGCGGCATACGACTCGCCCCGGGCCGTCTGCGAACGGAGGTTGTTGAGGATGAACTCGTCCTGGATACGCCGGACGCCCTCGACCTCCACACCGCGGCCGATGGCGCCGACCGCCGTCATGTCGGGGCGCCGCGCGGCGAACTGGACGAGCTGGCGGCTGTAGCCCGGCGTGTTCGCGTTCGCGATGTTGTGGCCGGTGGTGGCCAGGCCGGCCTGCGCGGCGAACAACGCCGAGAGGCTGGTATCCATGATCGAGTTCAAACCGGGCATGCGGTCACCCCTCAGGCTTGCCGGACGAGCACGCCGCCCGGCCCGCGATCACTCTGTTTCGCGTCCCCGCGGTAGCAACCGGAGGGATCCTGGAGCACGCAGCGCTTGAAGATCTCGGCTTCCTCGTGGGCCAGGTCGATGCAGAACTCGGCGAGCTGGCGATTGTGCCCGTTCTGGCGCGCCAGCCTGCCGGCCGTGTGGCGGATCTCCGCCAGCAGGGCGTCCACCACGGCGCGCTGGTCGGCGGCCGCGTAGTCCATCAGGTCTCCCACCCTGCCGGGCGGGATCGACACTCCCAGCCGCTGGGCCAGCGACGCCACCAGGCGCTCCCGGGCCAGGCGGGCCCGGTCGGCGGCCGGGATCCAGCGCCCCCAATCGCGTGCGTTGGCGGCCAGGCGGTCGACATCTTGCCGCTTCATGTAGGAATTCTGCCGCCACGCCAGCCGCAACAGGCGGCGATAGTGGGTCAGTTCCTCGCGGAGGAGCCCCGCCAACAGGCGACCCTCGTCCGGTTGCAGCAGATTCGGCTCGTTGCGCATCGTCCAGCGACCTCGGGAAACGGGTGAGTCGAAACCGGTCACCTTTGCCCTGTATCCAGTTCCGTGCCAGTGCGCAGTCGCGCGTAGCGGTCCATCACGCGCGACACGTAGTTACGGGTCTCGCGGAACGCGGGAACGCGCCCGCCGGCCTTGTCGACATTGCCGGGACCGGCGTTGTAGGCAGCGAGCGCCAGGTCGAGGCGGCCGTCATAGCGTTCGAGCTGGGCGGCCAGGTAGCGGGCGCCGCCGCCAAGGTTCGTGGCCGGGTCCGCCGGGTTGGCCACGCCCAGGTCGCGGGCCGTGCCGGGCATGAGCTGCATCAGGCCGCGGGCGCCGGCAGCCGAACGGGCCGACGGATCGCCGCCCGACTCCTCCATGACCACGGCGAGTACCAGCCTCGGGTCCAGCCCGGCAGCGGCGGCGGCCTTGTCGATGGCGGGGCCGAAGCGCCGCACCGTGTCGGCCTCGGCGGTGCCCAGCGGGGCCTCGGCCAGGCGGCGGTCGGTGGGCAGCAGATTGGGGCGCGGCGGGCGGGCCGCGATGGCCGTCTCGCTGGTATCGGCCGCCGGAGGCGGTGTCGCCGCGACGGGGAGCCACCGCGGGCGCGCGTGGCGGCGTTTGCGCCTTCGGCTCGGCAACAGCCATCGCCGGGGCCGGAGGGCCGAAGACCTCAGGGACGGAAAGCTTGCCACGCACAGCCGGCGCCGACTGCGCACCCTGCCGATAGCGCGCCAGCGCCAACGGCGTCGGCAGGCCGCGCGAAGGGGCGGCTTCCTCCATCTCCGCCGTGCCGCCGGGATCCGCCTGCTCCTCGCTGAACTGGTCGGCGAACTGCGACTCCAGCAGCTTGGCGATGCCGAAGCCCCCGCCGGCGTCCGACAGCGACCGTGCGATCTCGGAATCGTGCATCTGGCGATAGATCTGCGTGGCCCCGCCCGAGCCCATCAGGTCGTTCTGGGGCACGGTGCTGCGCATCGCGCGCATGAGGATGTCCATGAAGACGCCCTCGAACTCGCGGGCCGTCTTCGCCAGGTCGTCGCGGGTGTGCGCTGCCGGCTTCTGCTCCAGCGTACGCAGGCGGGCCTGCTCACCGGCCGCCTGTGCGCGCTCGAGCACGCCGTTCGCCTGCCCGTTGCCCGGCAATTCCATGTCGCCTACATGATGACCAGGTCGGCCTGCAGCGACCCGGCCTGCTTGAGGGCCTCGAGGATGGCGATGATGTCACGGGGCGTGGCGCCGATCTCATTGAGCACGCCGACCACGTCGGCCACGGTGCTCGTGTCCGGTACGCGCAGCACGCGCGCCTCATGCTCGGTCGCATCGGCACGCACATCGGGTGTCACCGTCGTCTGACCGCCGGTACTGAACGGATTGGGCTGCGACACGTCGTAGAGCGTGCTGACGATGACCTTCAGCGTGCCGTGCGCGACCGCCGCCTCCTTGAGCTTCACGTTCTTGCCCACGATGATGGTGCCGGTGCGCTCGTTCAGGACCACCCGAGCAGTGGCGTCGCTCGTCGAGGCAAGCTGTCCCATGGCGGCAACGAAGGTGACAGGGTCGGCGCCAAGCGCGGCCGGGATCACGACCTCCACGCGCTGCGCGTCACGCGCCAGCGCCGTGCCGGCGCCGAACTCGGCGCTGATGGCGCCGGCAACGGCGGCAGCCGTCGAGAAGTCGGGTGAATGGAGCAGCCAGGCCAGGCGCCCGGACTGCTGCCAGCTGCCACCGAATGCCACGCGCACCGTGCCGCCGTTGCTGATGATGCCGGACTGTGCGTGGTTCTTTCGCACGCTGTTGCCCGAGCCCGCGTTCACGTTGAAGCCGCCCAGTGAGACGCTCCCCTGCGCGATGATCCTCACCACGCCGTCCATCGACTTCAGCGGCGTCATCACCAGGGTGCCGCCCTCCAGGCTGCCCGCGTCGTTCAGCGAGCTCACCTTGACGTCCACCCGGCCACCGACGCTGGTATTCGGGTCCAGCTCGGCCGTGACCATCACCTCGGCCACGTTCTTCGCCTTGAGGTCGCTGGCGGCGACGGTCACATCGAGGCGCTCGAGCAGCGTCGCGAGCGAATTCGAGGTGCCGCCCGCCTTCGGGCTGTCGCCGGTCCCGTTGAGGCCGATCACCAGGCCGTAGCCGACCAGCGGCTCGGGACTCGTGCCCTCGAGGAAGGCGAGGTCCTTGATGCGCGACTCGTCGGCCTTGAGCGCCCTGGCGGGCGATGCAGGCAGTACAGCCATCATCGCCGCGAGGGCCAGGCCCGTGGTCGCGAATGCCCGTCGGTTGTGACCGCGCTTCATGCCGTCCTCCTAGAAGAGCCAGTTCAGGATGCGCGTGACGACGCCCGGCTGGGCGGCGTCCGTCACCAGGCCGGAGCCGTTGTAGGCGATCTGCGCGTCCGAGATGTACGTGCTCATGATCGTGTTGTCGGCGCCGATGTCGCGCGAGCGGCAGACGCCGGTGATCTCGATCAGCTGCTTCTCGCCGTTGATGTTGACCATGCGCGTGCCCGCCAGCCGGAAGTCGCCGTTGTGCATCACTTCGGTGATGCGCGCGGTGATCTCGGCACGAAGGCTGCCGTTGCGCTCGGTGTCGCCGTTGCCCTGGTACTTGTTCTCGGTAGACATGTCCCAGGGGCGGATGAAGTCGAGGAAGCCGAGGCCCGGGCCCCCGCCGTGCTCGCTCTTGTTGTCGGCCTTCGTCTTGGCGCCGGCCGCGGCCGTGGCATCCTCGGTGATGAGGATCGTGACCAGGTCGCCCACGCGGTGCGCCTTCAGGTTGCTCACGAGCGAGGCGCCCGATTCCAGGTCGATCAACGGTCGGCGGCCGGATGTCGCCGCCGCCGGGGTGGCCACAACGGCCGCCACGCCGGCCGCAAGCACCAGGACCACTGACCGTCGCACGATGTCGTTGTTCATCTCAGCGCCTCCATTCGACCCTGCCTGGTCCCGCCACGCGGGCGTTGACCAGGCGGCCCGTCAATTCGTTGCGCACCGGGATCGTCTGACCCACGCTGCCCGACTGTCGGGCCAGCGCGCCGACGCTGACCGCGACGCTGCCGCGTTGCACGAGGAGTTCCACCATGTCGCCGGCCCGCACGACGGGTGTCGGCTTCAGGTCCGTGGCCCGCAGCTGCTCGCCCGCGCGCAGCGTGCGCGCGGCGCTGGACTGGGCCAGTTGCAGGCGGGAACTGACGAGCCCGGCCGGCACCTCGGCCAGGTCCAGCCAGCGCCAGTCGAACATCGTGTCGGCCAACGGTTGGTCGCGATCGACGGCCACGCGGGCCACCGCCACCTCGCCGTGGGCGTGAACGACCACCGTGGCCGGCACCTCACGGGCCTGCCAGCCGTCCAGCAGTTCCAGGCGGACCTGGCTGCGCCCGGGCGGCAGCGGCTCGCGCCGGCTGCAGGCCAGGCTCCAGGGGCCCGACGCGGCGACCGCGCCGCTCGGCAGGGTCACCTCGCACCACGTTGCGGGTGCCCCGGGGGCCGCGGCCGGCAGCAGCGTGCCGACCAGGCGCTCGGCCTCGACCTGCAGCGCCGACGGATCGATGAGCGAGCCACCGAAGCGGATGACGCAGCGCTTGGCGCCGTCCAGTTGCACGGCGTCGGCCAGCCCCAGGGCCACGAGCCGGCGCAGGACACCCTGGCGCGTCACGATGGTCGATCCACCCTGCTCGCCGGCCTCGGCCAGCAGGACGGCGGCCGCTTCCGCCGGCACCGGCGACAACGACACCTCGCCCAGCCGCACCACCTCGGTGGCGACGGTCAGGCTGTCGGGCAGCACCACGAGCCAGGCGGACGCCGCCCCGGGCGCGAGCAGCGCCAGCAGCAGCAGGATCCGGCCGGTCGACGTCATGGCCTACCTCACCAGCCGGTTGACGATCTGCAGCATCTCGTCGGCCATGGTGATGGTCTTGGAGTTGAGTTCATAGGCGCGCTGCGCCGTGATCATGTTGACGAGCTCGTCCACCGTCTCGACGTTGCTCATTTCCAGGTAGCCGGCCGAGGTGGCGCCCATGCCCTCGAGGCCAGGCTGGCCCAGGATCGGCTGGCCGCTGCCCGGCGTCTGGCTGAAGACGTTGCCGCCGAGGGCGGCCAGGCCGGCCGCGTTCGGGAAGCGCGCCAGTTCCAGCTGGCCGATCTCCTGCACATTGGCGTCGTCGCCCTGCACCATGGTGCTGACGATGCCGTCGCGCGACACCGACACCTCGAGGGCATCCTCGGGGATCACGAGAGCCGGCTCGAGGCGGTAGCCCTCTGCGGTGACGACATTGCGGTCGGCGTCCATCTTGAAGCTGCCGTCACGGGTGTACTTGATGGTGCCGTCGGGCATGCGCAGCTGGAAGAAGCCGTCGCCCTCGATCATCACGTCCAGCGGGTTGCCCGTGGCGACGATCGTGCCCTGGTCAAAGTTCTTGTTCGTGGCCACCAGCTTCACGCCGTGGCCGACCTCCACGCGCACGGGCGTAGCCCGACCTTCGGCGTTGACGAGCCCGCCTGGCATGACCTTCTCGTACAGCAGGTCCTGGAATTCGGTGTGGCTGCGCTTGTAGCCCGTCGTATTCACGTTCGCCAGGTTGTTGGCGATCGTGTCGATGTTCATCTGCTGGGCCTTCATGCCCGAGGCGGCGGACCCCATCGCTCTGATCATGTCACATCACCTTTCCCGCCGGACGTTGCCGTCCTAGGCGCTCGTCCGGGGCAGGTTGTTCACCGACTTGCTCAGGAGGTCGTCTTCCTTCTGCAGCACCTTGCTGTGGATCTCGAAGGCACGCTGGGCCTCGATCATGGCCACGAGCGTGTCGATCGCGTTCACGTTGCTGCCCTCGATATGGCCCTGGGCGACGATGGTGTCCTCGAGCGCCACCGGCTGCGGGGCCATGTCGGCCGGCGCCCTGAGCAACGCATCACCCATGTGTTCCAGCTTCGAGGGATCGGCGAAGTCGACCAGCTTCAGGCGGCCCACGGCCTGCCCGTCCACGGTCACGGTGCCGTCGTTGGCGATCGAGAATTCGTTGCCGTCCAGGCGCAGCGCGCCACCGTCGCCCGCCACAGGGTGGCCGTCGGGCGTGGTCAATTGACGGTCATTGTCGAGGATGAACGACCCGTTGCGCGTGTAGCGCGGCCCGTCGGCGGTCTGGATCTCGAAGAACCCGCGGCCCATGATGGCCACGTCCGTGTCGCGGCCCGACGGCCGGATCGGGCCGGGGCGTGCATCGAGGGCGTGCGAAAGGTCGGCGCGCGACACCGGGCGCCAGCGCGGTTCGGCCGCGCCGCCGGCCGGCGTGCGCGCGGCCCCGGCCGCCTGGGCGGCAGCATCGGCTGCCGGCGTACCTGCCGACTCCTTCGCGGGTTCGGCCAACCGCGTGATGATCTGCCGGAAGCCGCTCGCCGACGCATTGGCCAGGTTGTTGGCCAGGGCGTCGATGCGCACCTGTTCCAGCTGCATGGCGCGCGCGGCGGTGTTGAGGCTGCGGATCACGGGCACTCCTTCCCCGGGACACAATGATTCCCGCCGGATCCGCAAGCAGCGTGCCTCCATCATCGGCGGCCGCTGTCACGGCGGGCGGCAGGCATTGCCGGGGCAGGAATGCCACGGCGCGGGGCGCAATCGCGGTTGCAGGGCTCGCCGGACGCGGCGCCCGTCCCGGCCCGGCAGGAACTGCCGCACGGGCAGGAATTGCCGACGGGAAAAAGTCGACCGGCCGGCTGCCCCGGAGGGCAACCGGCCTGGCCGGATAGGAAGCAGCGGGTGATCGATTAGTGGACGGCGGTCGGCTGGTCCACGGTCAGGGCTTCCACGGCCGAATCCGGCGTCCCGGGCCCCTCGCTGGCGGGTCCGATCGCCAGCGGCAGGGTGAAGACGAAGGTCGACCCGCGCCCCGGGGCGCTGGCGACCGTGACGGTGCCGCCGTGGCTCTCGACCAGCTTCTTGACGATGACCACGCCCAGCCCGACGCCCTTGATGCGGCGCTGCGAGGAGCCCCGCGTGTACGGCTGGAAGAGCACGCGCTGCTCGTCCTCGCTCATGCCGATGCCGCCATCGCAGATCTCGACCCGCGCCCAGCGGCCTTCGACCGCCAGCGACAGCCGTATCCACCCGCCCTCGACGTTGTACTTGATCGCGTTCGACAGCAGGTTGCGCATGATCTGCGTCACCCGCAGCGAATCGGCGTGCACCAGCAGGGCGTATTCGGGCAGGTTCACCTCGATCGCGATGTCCGAGCTCTCGGCCATGGGCGTCAGGTCGTCGACGACGCCGGCCACCAGTTCGCCAAGGTTCATGTCGTCGCACTTCAGGTTGACGAACCCGGCATCGATCTTGTTGATGTCCAGGAAGTCGTTCAGCAGCGACGTCATTTCCCCGATCTTGCGATTGACCGACTCGAGGAACTCGTTCTGCGTGGCGTTGATGGCGCCGGTCTTGCCGCTGGCCATCAGCGAAACGTAGCCCTGGATCACCGACATCGGCGAGCGCAGGTCGTGGGCGATCATCGAGTGGAAATCGGCCTTCATCTGCTCGGCCTCGACCTCGCGCGTGACGTCGCTGAAGATGTAGGCGAGCGCCGTGCTGTCCTCGCCGAGGTGGATCCGCGCCGTGCGGCACTTCAGGTACGTCGTCTTCTCGTCGAGCGTGATCTTCAGCCGCACGTCCTCGTGCGTCCCGGCCTGCAGTTGCGCGATGGTCTCGGGCCCCACCTCGAGCGTCATCAGGATCTCGGTCATGGACTTGAACTGCGTCACTTCGCGCGGCATCCGCAGCAGGCTCAGGAAGACCTGGCTGGCCAGCAGCAGGCGGTCGTCGGCGCCGCAGATCGCCACCGGCTCGTGCAGGTAGCGGAAGATCTGGTTCAGCTTGTCGCTCTCGCGGCGCAGGCTGTCCTGCAGGTCCTTGATGCGCAGGAACGCATTGATCTTCGAATAGAGCTCCTCGCCCGAGATGCCCTTGGCGATGAAGTCGTCGGCGCCCATGTCCAGGCCGCGGATCTTCTCCTCGATCTGCGACTCGGAGCTGATCATCAGGATGGGGATGCCGCTCGTGTCGTTGTGCCGGCGCAGGATGCGGCTCACGTCGAAGCCGTGCATCCCGGGCATTTCCTTGTCCAGCAGGATCAGGTCCGGCAGGTGCTCCATCGCCATGCGGACGCCCACGACGCCGTCCCCCGCCGTGAGCACACGATAGCCCTTGCGTTCAAGCAGGCGCTTGAGGTACAGGCACGTCGGCGGCGAGTCGTCGACGACCAGGATCAGGCGTTCGGACGGATCGGTCATCTGCGGGCCCCATCGGCACGGGTTAGCGAGCGGCGCGCCGGCGGAGCGCACCGTTACCCGTCCGTTTTCGACCGGGCCATGGGTGGCTTGAGGGGCAATGGCGAAAAACAACCGTGGCAGGCGGTTGCGCCGTCGCACGCAGCGGGGCGGGGACGGCGCCGGGGTCAGTCCGGATCGTCGATGAGCAGGGCGATATGGCGCTCGAGGTTGGCCATGCCTTCCGGGGTGATGCCCGTGAAGAACACGGCTACCTCGTAGTCGGCACAGTCGGGGACCTCGGTCTCCGGGGTCACGCGGACCACGAGTCCGTCGCAAGGCACCAGGGCGGTGCCGTGCTCCCCGCCGTCGTCGGCGGGGACACTGACCTCGATCTCCATGGCCAGGCGGGTCATCGGCGGCACAAAGTGGTCGGAACGGAAATACACGCCCGACGAACTGATGTTGATCGTCTGCAGCGTGGCCGTCCGAGCATCGGCGCCCGGTACCTTGACTTCGAGCTTGAGGTTGGCGCTGACGCGCTGGGCCCGGCGTCGCTCCGGCGAGTTTCCGGTCATCGGCGAGGCTCCCTCCGCGATGTGATCCTGACGCGACTCGGTTCAGTAGGGACGCCGGCTGGTCCGGCGTCCGCCGGCACCGCCCACGGACCTGGATCCGGGCGGTGGCCGGCGGCAGCCTACCTCTTCTTGTGGCGGTTCTTGCGCAACCGCTTCTTGCGCTTGTGCGTCGCGATCTTCTTCCGCTTCCGCTTGCGTCCGTTCGGCATCGTCTTCCCACCTTTCACCGGTCAAGGCCGGCCCCGCCCCCGAGGAACGGCAGCAGTCAAAAACGCGCGCGGGCAGTCGGGCCCCGCCTTGCAGGACCCACCGTCATCCTCACCGCGCGACGTGATGTGCGGCGAACAAGATAGATCATCGAACGGCCGCTGACAAACGGAAGTTGGCTACTCGGTGTCGGTCGACCCTTCGGTCCCGTTCAGGCGGTCCTTCAGCTCATTGGAGGCCTTGAAATAGGGAACCCGCTTGGCCGGCACGTCCACGGCGTCACCTGTCCGCGGATTGCGCGCCAGGCGCGAGCGCCGGCTCTTGACCTTGAAGCTGCCGAAACCGCGCAGCTCGACCTTGTCGCCGGCGGCCAGCGCACTGCCGATATTCTCCATGATGAGATTGACGACCGTGACGGTATCCCGCCGATTCAACCCGGTATTCCCGGTGATGAGGTCGACCAGTTCAGCTTTCGTCATGCAGGGAACCCTCTTGCTGCGCGTCCTGAAGCTGCGATTCCGATTCACATCGACGATGCATCGCCATGGCTGCACCGCTGTCGATGCATGTTCGTAGATGCATTGGTGAACGGAGGTTACAGTGATGAATTCTAACATCTCACGAAACCGTTGCCAATAAGAAAATGTCCCCCGCGAACTGCCGTGTGTGGACCAACCGGGATCTACAAAGTTGTTGTAGATACTGGGTCCCCAATCGCGAACAGCGCAGAGAACATTTGCTGGGGTTTCAGCAACTCGCGTGCCGCATGGGATTTAGGAAGTGCATGGGGAGAATGAACTCGAACATGGTGTAATATCATGTTGTTATATAACAGCTTAGACCGGCGACGATCCGGGCCTTCCCGGAAACCCGGCGCCATCTCGCGCCCCGCGCCGCCGTCATCGGGCACGATCGCACGCCGCAGCGCCGGGCAGACTGCACGCTGCCGCGACGGTCAGGCACCCTCCGCGAGCCGGGCGAAAAGGTTGTGGTGGGCCGGCAGGAACCGGCAGCCGCGCCGTCCCATGACCACGGCGGCGGTGGACGCCGCCTGCTCCAGGCCGTAGGCGGGAGCCGCCTCGGACCCTCCCCAGCTGAAGGCGGGCACCAGCTTGGGCGGCATGGCGCCGCCGAAGATGTTGCTCGCGAACCCCACGCAGGTGCCGGTGTTGAACAGCGTGCCGATGGCCGTCTTCACGTGGTCGCCGGCGAGCAGCCCGACAAAGCGCAGCCCGGTGTCCTCGCTGCCGCCGCCCAGGTCCACGCGCACGGTCCCGTAGTTGTTCTTGAGGTCGCTGCAGGTGGTCATGGCGCCCAGGTTCACCCACCAGCCCCGCACCGCATGGCCGATGAAGCCCTCGTGCTGCTTGTTGGTGAAGTCGCCGAAGGTCGACTCGCCGATCTCCCCCGCCAGCCGGTTGCCGATGCCGAAGCTGGACTCGCCGTAGATGCGGGCCCCGGCCTTGACGCGGCAGCCCGGCCCCAGGTACAGGGGCCCTTCCAGCAGCGTATGCGGGGCGATGTCGCAGCCGCGGTCCAGGATCACCGGTCCCCGCCGCGCGTCGACCACGCAACCGGGAGCCAGCGCGACCTCGGCGCCGCACCACAGGTCGCCGCCGAGCAGCCAGGTGCCGGCCGGCATCTGTGCAGCATCGACGCGCGCCAGGGTGGTGCGGCCGGCCCACGGCCCGGGCGCCGCCTCCAGCGCGGCCAGGCCGAACGGCCGGCACTCCCAACCGCCCGCCGCGACGGCCGCGCCGAGGTCCGCGGCCAGGGCCCCGGCCGTGGCCGGGACGATCTCCCAGACCCGCCTCAGGGCCGGCGCGGCGCCGCCGCACGCGGCCACCAGGCCGGCGGCGAGGCTGCGGGCGACAGCGGGGTCCGTGCCGGCCGCGAACCGCAGCGTCTGCCCCGGTCCCGGTTCCAGGACCAGGTCGTCGGGAGCCGCAGCCGGGCCGTCCCACCGCGGGGCGGCGTTGTCGCTCCAGCGCACCCAGCTGCCAGGCGCGCCCCTGTCTCAACCGCTCCCGTCCGCGCGGCCACGAGCCCGTCTTCGTCCCGCCAGGCAAACGCGGGCCCGGGCGCCACCGTCGCCAGCAGCGCCGTCACCAGCGCCGGGGCGGGCGCCAGCCTGCCGCTGATCCACAAGGCGTCCCGTCCCGGCGCGATCGCCGGCGCGACCTGCCAGGGTCCTTCGGGGCAGAGCGGGCGCAACCACGGGCGGACCAAGTGGGTGCCGGCGGCCCCAGCCAGTTCCAGCCTCGCCCGCGTGGAGAACAGCCCGCAGCGCTGTTCTCCCACCGGCACGGAGGCGGCCACCGGTTGGAACCGGCTCCAGGTGTGGTCTTCGAAAAGCAGGATCGCGGCGTTCAAACGGTCCCCCGTTCCCGGTTGGCCTCAGGTCTATTCGTGAACCCCAGTTTCGGGCAATCCGGCTGCGGGCTCAAGCGTTAAGCGGCCGCTGGGGCCCGATCGCCGGTCTGAGGCCGCGTTCCAGTTTGGAGAATCGTTCTCATCCTGTTGGCATCGCAAGAGATGGTTCCCGGTTGTTAAACTTTGTGCTTGATTGTTGATAATCCGTCTATCAATTTCGCAATCTATAGACGGTTGAACTCCCGCCGTCGCGCCCGCACCTGAAACCCCGGAGGGCCTCCATGCTTCGCTCCCCATCCTTCCTGCGTGTCCTGCTCGCAGTCACCTCGCTGGTCTTCGTCGCCGGCCTGGCGATGGCCGCTGACGAGGCCGAGAAGCCGAAAGCCCTCGACGGCAAGGAACTCTTCAAGACGAGCTGCAAGGTCTGCCACGGCGCCAAGGCGGCGGCCGGCGAATACACGCCGATGACGCTCATCCAGGAACAGTGGGACGAGTTCTTCGACGGCGCCTACGCGGAAACCCACGCCAAGGTCGCCACCCCGGAAACCGCCGACAAGATGGTCACCGACGCCATCACCCCCGAGATGCTCGAAGCCATCCGCAAGTTCTGCGTGGACCACGCCGCGGACAGCGAGCAGCCGATGACCTGCGGTTGAGCGCCTTCGCCAACCACCGGCTCCTGAACCGGGCCCGAGGGCCCCGACCGCATACCCTGAACGGAGGCGTCTCCATGAACCGCAAGCTCGTCATCCTGCTCGGCGCGCTGCTCGCCCTGAGCCTGGCCGCCGGCACCGCCCTGGCCGAACGCACCACCGAGGAGCGCCTCAAGGCGCTCGAGAAGAAAATCCAGAAACTGCAGGTCAACGACGTAAAGGATGCCATCCAGTGGGGCGGCGACCTGCGCGTCGAGGCCCACAACGTGACGGGCGAGATCCCCGACTACATCGACGGCATGCGCATGCAGGCGCTGGTTTTCGGGACCATGTTCTACACCGACCCGAACTACAACCCGAGCTTCGACCCGATGGTCCCGTTCGGTCCCGCGCAGGTCGACCAGTTCATCGGCCAGAACTACGCGGCCTTCCAGGTCTTCCAGGGCCAGACCTCCTTCGGCGACGTGAAGGATTGGGTCGGGTTCATGATGGCGAACAACCCGAACATGGGCGCGATGATGCAGGCCTATGCCCAGGACGCCTACCGCCAGGGCTTCAAGACCGACAACGACATCCTCTACACCACGCGCCTGCGCCTGAACCTCGACGCGGCCGTGGCCGACGACGTGTCGTTCACCGGCCGCCTGTCCATGTACAAGCCCTGGGGCGCATCCACGCAGACGGGCATGTTCAACGGCCAGGCCAACACCTTGAACACCGACGCCAACTGGCCCGGCGTGCCCGGTGACGGCACGCTGAAGGTCGACCGCGCGTACTTCACCTGGAACAACCTCTTCGCGCAGCCGGTGTACCTGAGCCTCGGTCGCCGCCCCAGCACCGAGGGCCCGCCGCTGCACTACCGCCACGACGAGATGCGCGCCGGCACGCCCATGGGCACCATCATCGACTTCCAGTTCGACGGCGCCACCGTCGGCTGGCACGTGCGCGAGAACACGACGCTGCGCGCCTGCTACGGCCTCGGTTACGAGTCGCAGTACGGCCAGGGCCTGGTCGACGCCGATACGGCCCTGAAGGACGCCCAGTTCTTCGGCTTCAACATCGACGCCTGGGACACGCCGAAGATGCAGGTGCAGACCACGATCGCGCGCGCCTTCGACATCACCGACGGCTTCGACGGGCAGATCATCCTGCCGAACAACCCGGTCAGCGGCCAGCCCATGCCCGGCCCGATCGTCACCCGCTTCAGCCCGTCGGCCAACCTCGGCGACTTCGACATCGCCTCGGTGCTGCTGTCGCGCACCGACGGCCGCGTGGACTGGTTCGCCACCGGCAGCTGGAGCAAGAGCCGCCCGGTCGACGTCACCGGCCCGTTCGGCGGCCTCATGTGCGACCCGTACGAGTCGCCCGAGTCGCAGACCGGCTCGATGTACTACCTGGGCGCCCGCTACAACCTGGCGAACGGCAAGACCAAGCTGGGCCTCGAGTGGAACAAGGGTTCGCAGTACTGGTTCAACTTCACCCCCGCCGCCGACGACCTGCTCGGCGCCAAGACCGCCACGCGCGGCACGGTCACCGAGGCCTACGTCACGCATCGCTTCGCGCCGAAGTTCGTCGCCAAGCTCGCGTACATCAGCTACGCCTACGACTACACGGGCAGCGGCTGGCACGTGGGTGCGCCCAAGGAGATCAGCGAGACGCCGGTCGTGCAGGGCTTCCCCACCTGGGAGAAGGCCGGCAAGGTATCGCTCAGCTTCTCGGCCCGGTTCTAGGAGGCACGCATGAAGCGCACCGCATTGATCGTGCCGGTGCTGGTGATCGCAGTCCTGGCGGCCGGGGATTCCCCGGCCGCCACCAGGACGTACACCCACCAGGAAGGCTATTTCGAGCACTACGAGGGCACCTCGACCTGCCTGCAGTGCCACGAGGACGAAGCCACGAGCTTCTTCCACTCGCAGCACTACCAGTGGCAGGGCGAGACGCCGCAACTCGTCAATGCCGAAGGCCGCCGGCTCGGCAAACTGAACACGATGAACGACTTCTGCACGAACCCGCTGGCCAGCTGGATCGGCAACGCCGTCAACAGCGACGGCAAGGTGATCGCGCAGGGCTGCTCGAAGTGCCATGCCGGGCTCGGCGCCAAGCCCAGTCCGGTCCTCAGCCGCGAGCAACTGGAGAACATCGACTGCCTCATCTGCCACGCCTCCGGTTACCGGCGCGACGCCTACCAGGACGAGGCCGGCAACTGGTCGTGGAAGCCGATCCTCTGGCAGAACCAGCAGGGCCTCGATTCGGTGGCCAAGCGCATCTCGCTGCCCGAACGCACGATGTGCCTGCGCTGCCATGCCGGCGCCGGTGGCGGCCCGAACTTCAAGCGCGGCGACCTTGAGTACGAGCTCAATGACTGTTCGCCCGAGTTCGACGTGCACATGGCCTCGAGCGGCAACAACCTGCAGTGCGTCGACTGCCACCGCGGCGACGACCACCGGGTCCGCGGGCGCGGTTCCGACCTGTCGGGCACCGACAGTCCGGACAACCCGCTCGACTGCGAGAGCTGCCATGACGCGCAACCACATAAGCTGGCGATCCTCGATCGCCACACGGACCGGGTCAACTGCACCGTCTGCCACATCCCCACCTTCGCCAAGAAGGATCCCACGGACATGGTGCGTGACTGGTCCACGCCGCAGCGCCACGAGGTGGCGAACAAGTGGTCGGCCACCATCACGATGGGCCAGGATGTGCAGCCGGTCTACGCCTGGTTCAACGGCAAAAGCCGCATCACGCTGATGGGCGAGCCGGTACGGCCCGACGCTGACGGTGTCGTCACGTTGATGCGGCCCGAAGGCAGTCGCAAGGACAAGGCGGCGAAGATCCACGCCTTCAAGCTGCACCAGGCCACGGTGCCGCTGCTCGAGGGACGCGACTGGCTCATCCCCCTGGCGGTGGACGAGTTCTTCATCGACGGCGACCTGCACAAGGCCGTGGTCGACGGCGCCGAGGCGGCCTACGGCGTGCACGACCAGCCGTACCGGTGGATCCCGGTGCGTCGCTACATGGGCATCTTCCACGAGGTGCAGCCGGCGGCCCAGGCGCTGGAGTGCCTGGATTGCCACCGTGAGGGCGGGCGCATGGACTGGGCCGCCCTCGGGTACAAGGGCGATCCCCTGCTCGAGGCGATCGACTGATCCTCCCGCGACAGGCCGCGTCAGCAGAAGAGCCGCCGGGGACATCGCCCCGGCGGCTCTTTCGCATGAACGGTCGCCGGGCTGTCGCCCGTCAGTTCCCGCGCCGGAACGGGCGACCCAGCGCCGCCTTGATCGGCTCCAGCGTCGAGTACATCACCGGCACGACGACCAGGGTCAGGAACGTGGCCACGGTCAGGCCCCAGATGACGGCCACGCCCATCGGACCCCACCACTGGCTCGACTCGCCGCCGATCACCAGAACCCGGTCCATCTTCCCTTGCACCAACGCCGAGAAATCGACGGCCATGCCGGTCGTCAGCGGGATCAGGCCCAGCACGGTGGTCACTGCCGTGAGGATGACGGGGCGGAACCGCGTCTGGCCGGCCAGCCGGATCGCCTCCATCTTCTCCATGCCGCCGGCCCGCAACTGGATGATGTAGTCGAGCAGGACGATGGCGTTGTTGACGACCACGCCGGCCAGCGAGATCACGCCCACGCCCGTCATGATGATGCCGAACGGCGTCTGCGTGGCCATCAGGCCGGCCAGCACGCCGATCAGCGACAGGATCACGCTCGAAAGAATCACGCCCGGCACCGTCACCGAGCCGAACTGGCTGATCAGCACCACGAAGATCAGCAGGACCGCGACCAGGAAGGCATCGCTGAGGAAGGCCGACGCTTCCTCCTGGTCCTGGCTCTCGCCGGTGAAGTCCATCGTATAGCCGGCCGGCATCGCGTAGTCGGCCAGCAGGCCGCGCACTTCCGCCAGCAGGGCGTTGGCATTGTAGCCGGCGGCCACTTCGGCGGTCACCGTGACGGTGCGCCGCGTATCGAGCCGGTGCACGGCCGCCAGACCGGTGCCGAATTCCGTGCGCGCGAAGGCGTCGAGAGGGATGTTGAATCCCTCGTGGAACACCGTGGCGTTCTCCAGATCCTCGACCTTGCCTCGGAACGGCTGCTGGTAACGGACGATGACGTCATACTCGTCCTCGCCCACGCGGTACTTCGCCGTCTCGCTGCCGTGCAGGGCCGTGCGCACGGTCCCGGCGATGTCGGTGGTCCGCAAGCCGTCGCGCCCGGCCTTGTCCACATCCGGCACCACCCTCAGTTCCGGCAGCGAGTGATCGTAGTTGTCGGCGATGTCGACCAGGCCGACCACACCGCGGATGCGGTCCTTGACGCCGGCAGCCAGGTGGCCGAGCTCGTCGAAGTTGTCACCGGAGATCTCGATGTTCACGGGCTTCCCGGTGGGAGGCCCTTCCTCCATCTTGTCGACGGTGATGCGCGCGCCGGTGACCCCGGCCAGCTTCGCCCGCAGGTCCTCGATCGACTGCCGCGACGAGTGCGTCCGCTCGGCCTGGTCGACGAACTCCATCGTGATGCCGCCCTGGTGCGATGGCAGGCCGGCGCCGCCGGAACTCGCGTCGATGGGCGTGCCCACCGAGGTGGCGTAGGCCTTGAGGTCTGGCACCGCCGCCACTTCCTTCTCGATCATCTTCGCCAGGTTGTCCGTCACCTCGATCCGCGTGCCGCTGGGCGCATCGATCTTGACCGTGGCGAACTGGGGCTCGACGTCCGGGAACAGCTCCACCCCGGCATTGAAGGCGCCGAACAGGGCGATCATCACCACGAGCAGCACGTTCATGCCCGTCATCAGCCGCCAGGGGTGCTTCAGGCCCCACTCCAGCACGGGGCTGTAGGTCCGCATGCCGAAATCGAGCAGCTTGTCGCCGATACGGGGCTTGTCGCCGGAGAGCCGCGGCGGCCGCAGGAATCGCGCGCAGAGCACGGGATTGAAGACCATAGCCACCAGCAGCGACGCCAGCAGCGTGATGATCACCGTGATGGGCAGGTACTTCATGAACTCGCCCATGATGCCGGGCCAGAAGATGAGGGGCGCGAACGCCACCACCGTCGTCAGCGTCGAGGACGTCACGGCGCCGGCGACCTGGTTGGCGCCCAATGCCGCGGCGGTGTCGGCGTCCCTGCCCTCGCCGCGGTGGCGATAGACGTTGTCCACGATCACGATCGAGTTGTCGACCAGCATGCCGAGCGCCAGGATCAGACTGAACAGCACGACCATGTTCAGCGTGATGCCCAGCAGGGCCAGCACGATGAACGTGATCAGCATCGAGAACGGGATCGCGACCGCCACGATGAACGAGTTCCGCACGCCGAAGAACGCCAGCAGCACCACCACGACCAGGATCAGGCCGCTGATGATGTTGTCTTCCAGCTCCTTCACCATGCGCTTGATCTGGATCGACTGGTCGGCCACGATGTTCACGGTCATGCCGGCCGGGAACGCCGGCTTCATCCGCTCGATGGTCTCGTTGACGTCGCGCGCGATGGCGATGAGGTTCTCGCCGCTCCGCTTCTTGACGACCAGGGTCACGGCGTCGCGCCCGTTCACCCGGCTGATCGTCTCGCGGTCGCGGATGCCGAGCTTCACGGTCGCCACGTCGCCCAAGTGGACCGGTGGCGTGATACCCGGGTTCAGCACGAAACCCAGAAGTTCGTCCACATCCTCGATCTCGCCGCGCACGCGCACCTGGTAGTCGTACTGCCCCAGGCTCAGCTTGCCGCCGGGAATGGTCAGGTTCTGCAGGGCGATGGCATCCTGCACGTCGACCAGGCCGAGGTCGAAATACGCCAGCTTCTCGGGGTCGACGTCGACCTGCACCTCGTTCTCGATGCCGCCGACCAGGTCGACGCCCAGGACGCCGCGGATCTGCTCCAGCGCCTCCTGCAGGTCCTCGCCGGTGCGCTTCAGCTGTTCCAGGTCGATGTCGCCGTACAGGTTCACCTGCATCACGGGGAAGGCATCGGAGCTGCTGATCTCCTGCACGACCAGGTCGTCCCGCGGGTCCTCCGGCAGCTCCGGTTTCGCCAGCTCCACGCGGTCGCGCACCGACTGCAGCGCATCGCTCATGTCCACGCGCGAGTCGAACTCGAGCGTGATGACCGACATGCCGTAGGACGAGGAGCTGCTCATCTCCTTGAGGTCCTCGACACCCTTGAGGCGCTGCTCGAGCTTCCGCGTGACGAGGTTCTCCATGTCCGCGGGACTCGTGCCCGCGTACGGCGCGGAGACCATCACGAACGGGATCTTCACGTCCGGCGACGATTCGCGCGGCAGCTCGAGGTACGATTTCAGGCCGAGGATCGTCGCCAGCGCCATGAAGGCGAAGATCATCGGGTAGCGCCTGATGGCGCCTTCCGTGAGTTTCATCGGGCCGCCTCCGCTGTCGGCTCCCCGACCCGCGTGGCAGCGCCCTGCGAGCGGACTGCCGCCGGGTCGCCCGGCACGGTGCCGTCGGGGGCGGTGGCCGTCTCGGTGATCGCCACCAGGCTGCCTTCGGACAGCTCACGCTGCCCGCGCACGACCAGCTTCTCGCCGGCACGCAGGCCCTCCCGCACGACCACCAGCAGGCCCTGGTCCTCGCCCAGGGTCACCTCGCGCAGGGTGGCGCGGTCGCCGTCGACCACGAACACCCGCGGCCCGGCGTCGCTTGCCAGAACAGCGTCACGCGGCACCACGACCACGTCGGCCACGGTGTGCCTCGGCAACCGGGCCCGGCCGATCACACCGCTGTGCAGGGCCAGGTCGGGATTGGGGATCTCGATCTCGACCGGGAACTTGCCCGTGCGCAGGTCGGCCTCGGCGCCAACCCAGGTCACCTCGCCCACGCCCCGTTCGCCCGCTTCCCCGAGCGACACCTCGGCGGCATCACCCACGCGCACCCATGCAATGTCGGTGTCCGTGACGTAGGCAGAGAGCTTCAGGCGGTAGGGATCGATGACCCGCGCGACCGGCTGCCCGGCAGTGACCGTGGCGCCGAGCTCCACGAAGCGCTCGGCGACGATGCCGGCGAACGGCGCCTTGATCGCGGCACGTTCCCAGCGCCGGCGGCTGATGTCGGCGAGCGAGGCGACCTGCGCCTGCGCGCTCTCGGCGTTCAACAGGTCGAACTCGCTGACCTTGCCGGCCTCGAACAGCTGGCGCACGCGGTCGAGGTTGAAGTCCTGCGTCTTCAGCTGTGAAGCGGCCGCGTCCATCTCCGCCTTCAGGATGGTGCGCTCCTGCTCCACCAGCACCTGGCCGGCGCTCACGGGCGCACCCTTGGCAGCCCGGATCGCCGTGACCGGTCCCGACTCCTCGGCCGCGAGGTCGGCCCCGCGGACGGGCGCGACCGGCCCCGAGATCTCGTGGTATTCGGCCAGCGAAGTGGCGGACAGTTCCAGCACGCGCACGTTGCGAGCCACTTCGCGCGGCGCCGCGGCCGGCGCCTTGCCGCACCCGGCGGCGCCGAGGGCCGCCAGCAGGCCGGCCACGACCAGGATGTTGCGCACGGTGTTCTTCCTTTCCCGCGGACGATTCATGTCGGCTACTCCTTGACCAGCAGGTCGGGGATATCGGCGAGGCGCTCGGCCGGGCTGCGGCCGATGGCGCGCTTCAGCGAGGCGGTCAATGCGAGCACCTCGTAGCGGGCGTCGATGACGGCGGCCTGCGCATCGCTGCGGTTGGCTTCGGCCACCAGCACGTCGACATAGCTGGCCTTGCCCAGCTGCAACTGCAGGACACTCTGCTCGCGGGCCTCGCCCGCGCGCTCCAGGTTCACCGTGACGGCCGCCAGTGTCTGCCGGGCGCTGTCGAGCCGCGCGAGAACGTCGAGCACCTCGACCTCGACGCCGCGCCGCTGCGACGAAAGCTCGGCCTCGCTGCGGCGGATGCGGCCATCGGCCTCGCGCACCAGTCCGCGGGTGAGCAGGCCGTCGAAAACCGGCACGTTCAGGGCCACCGCGGCGCGCCAGGTGTCGTGCCCGTCGTCGAACAGGGTGTCGGTGGTACGGCCGACGTACCCGTACGAACCGAAGATGGTCAGGTAAGGCAGGTTGTCGGCCTTCGTGGCCTGCTTTCCGCGCCGCTGGATGTCCACCATCATGCCGTTCGCCGCCAGGTCGGGCCGACCGCGTGCCAGGGCCAGCGCGGCCTCCACGTTGATGTCGCCGCCCTCCAGTTCGGATTGCGGCAGCACCTTGAGCGGCGCGCCCGCCTCGCGGCCGAGCAGGGCGTTCAGGCGCGCCCCGGCGGTGCGCAGGTTCGCCTGGGCGCGCGTGAGGTCGGGAATCGTGTTGGCCCGCCCGACGGCCGCCTGCAGCGTGTCGAGCTGCGTGGCCAGGCCCAGCGAATAGCGCAGGCGCACCACCGAGAGGATCTCGTCCTGGTTCGCCAGGTGCGCCTGCATGGCGTCGATGCGGTCGGCCGCCGAGACCACCTGCTGGTAGGCCGCGACTACCTGCTCTCCGACCTGCTGTTCCACCGCGAGCACCGCGAGTTCCTGGCGGTCGAGCCCGAGACGCGCCGCGCCGACCGCGCCCAGCACCTTCACCGGGTTCAGCGTCCAGTTGAGGTTCAGGTTGGCGCGCCAGTACGACTGCGCCGCGATCTCCTGCGGCGGCGGGATCAGCGAACCGAAGCCGGACAACCAGTCGTTGAACCAGGGATCGGCGCCCGGCACGGAACCGAAACCGCCGCCGCCGCCGAAGGTCGAATCGAGCGCGAAACTCGGGTCGCGGCTGCGCGACCAGTCGCCCACCAGGTCGAGCGTGGGCAGGCCTGTCGCCAGCGCCTGCTTCATCTGTCCGTCCAGTTCGCGCCGCCCCCAACGCTCGGCCACGACCAGGTCGTTGGCCTGCAAGGCGGCCTGCAGGCACGCGTCGAGGTCCATTACCGAACCTTCGCCGGGAACAGCGACAACCACGCCGTCGGGCGATGGCTGGGCCGCCGCCCGGGTCTCCATGGCAAGCAGCACAGCCAGTAACACCGCCAGCGGCGCCGCGGCACGGCACCCGCGCATGCGATCACGCATCACTCGCCTCTTTCGGAAGTTCAGGTCCCGGTCTGTCGTTCGGTCGCACCACGCGGCACTCGCACAGCTTGGCCAGCAGTGCGATCTCGGCTTCGGAACGCGGCGGCCGGTTGAAGGCGTCGGTCACCATGGCCCTGCCGGCTTCGCTCAGCAGCATCAGCACCTCGTCCCACGATTCCTCGTCGGTGTGGCCGGCCATCACGTGCAGGGCCAGTCCCTGCGTGAAGATCGCCATCTTCCGCAGCAGGATCAGGCGCTCGGCCGGATCCAATGCCGCCAGCGATTCCACGGCCGACATGCGCCCGAGCAGCACCTGCAGCAGGTGGTGCCCTGCTTCCGCTTCGCCGGTGCCCGGGCATGAAGACCGCGGCGTACAGTTCCGGATGACTGCGCGCGAACGCGAGCACGCCGATGCCCATGTCGAGGAACGGCTCGCCGCTGCGGCAGACCTCGGTTTCCGCCACGACCAGATCGGCGATCGCCAGCTTCACCGCCTGCGCCAGCTCTTCCATGTTCGCGAAGTTGCTGTAGACCGGGGCGGTCGAGGCGCCCAGGCGATCAGCGACCCGCCGGGCGCTCAACTGGGCAAAGCCCTCAGCGCGCACGACCGACACGGCGGCCGCCACGACGTCTTCGCGGTGGTAAAGGTTGCGGCGTACCACGGAAACGGCCCCATCCTCGCGGGTTCCGGCGACGCCAGGGCGCCTCCAGCCAAAAAGTACGGCCGTTATATAACAACTGTTATCTGGGCTCGCAAGGGGAAATGCGGATCGCTTGTGGAATCAGAAAAGAGCCGCGACCTACCGGGAAGCCGCCCATGGGCGCAGCACGAGCACCACCCCGGCCAGGGCCAGGGCCGCGGCCAGCGCTGTCCGGCGCGTGAACTTCTCGCCCAGCAGCAGCGAAGCCAGCACCAGGGTGTAGATGGTGCTCGTCTGGTTGAGCACGGCCGCCTTGCCCACGGCCGTGTACTTCATGCCGGCGATCCACAGCATCAGTGCCACATAGGAGCCGAGGATCGTGCCGGGGATGGCGTACTTCCAGCCGGCCCCCGGCCGCAGCGCGCGCAGGCGTGCCCGACGCCCGGGCAGGAACAGCGCCGCCGGCGCCAGGACGGCCAGCGCGCCGAGCTGCCGCATCGACGTCGCCCACACCACGTCGGCGTCGGCCAGCACGGGCTTGGCCATCACCACGCCGGCCGCCAGCGCCACCATCGAGGCCACGCCGAGCAGCACGCCGCTGACCAGCGTGCGGCGCGACGTGCCGGCCGGCGGCGCCATGCGCGTGGCCACGACAACCGATGAGATCACCAGCAGCATGCCGGCGACCTGCCAGCCGTCGAGCCTCTCGCCGAGGAAGGCAAAGGCCCCGAGCGCCGTGAGCGGGGAATAGAGTGTGTCCACCACGGCGTTGATGCCGGCGCCGACGCGGTTCAGAGCGGCGTGGAAGAGCGTATCGCTCAACGCGATGGCGATGATCCCGCTGCCGATCAGCAGCAGGTAGTCGCCGAGCGGCGCCCGGTGCCACAGCCCCTGGCCGCCGGCCAGCAGCGTGACCATGAAGAGCGCCGAGGAGATGCCGACGCGAAACAGGTTCAACGCCAGCGGCGGCATCGTTTCGCCCGAACGGCGGAAGAAGACGACCGCGAACGCCCAGACCAGGGCGCAGCTCAACGCGAAGACTTCTCCCATCAGGCCTCCGCTTCGGGCGCGTCGGGCCCGGGAACGCCACCGGCCAACGGGACGCTCAACTCGACGCGGCAGCCGGAGCCCGGCCGGCTGTAGAGGCGGAACCGGCCGCCCACCGAACGCAACCGCTCGCGGATGCTGAACAGGCCGAAGCCGAGGCCGGAATCGCGGGCACCAGGGTTCGAGCCCTCGCTGTCGGCGAGCCCACGGCCGTTGTCGACCACCGAAACGCGCAGGGCATCGGCGTCGTGCTCGAGCGCGATGCGGACCTCGGTCGCTGTCGCGTGCTTGGCGACGTTGGCCAGCAGTTCGCGCACGCTCTGGTAGGCCAGGGCGCGCGTGTCCTCGCTCAGGTCGAGCGGGTCGGCCACCGCCCCGCTGGCATCGACCGTGCAGTTGATGCCCATGCGCTCGGACCACTGGCGCGCCAGCCAGGAAAGCGCCGCCTCCAGGCCCACCTCGTAGAGCACCGGCGGGTAGAGCTCGAACGACAGGCTCCGCGCTTCCCGCATCGAGTCGTCGAGGATCCCGAGCGCCTCGTCGACGATCTTCGCCTGGTCGGGCAGCTTTTCCGGATAGCGCAGGAGCGTCACCTTGGCCCGGGCCGCGAACAGCTGCTGCGCGAGGCCGTCGTGGATGGCCACCGCCAGTTGCCGCCGCTCGCGCTCCTCGACCACGGCCAGCTGGGCGCTGAGGGCCCGCAGGCGATCCTGGTAGTCGAGCAGCCTGCGCTCGGCGTCCTTCTGCTCGGTGATGTCACGCACCACGGAAAACACGAGTCTGCGATCGGGATACGGGAACGACGACCAGGACAGCCACCGGTAGGTGCCGTCACGGCAGCGGAAGCGGGTGCCGAGGTCAGCCACCACGCGGTCCTCGGCCAGGGCGCGGTAGGCGGCAGCCGTCAGGTCCTGGTCCTCGGGGTGGATGAACTCGCCGACGGCTCGGCTCATCAGTTCATCGCGCGACCAACCCAGGACGCGCACCCAGGCCGGGTTCACCTGGTGCAGGAACCCGTCGAACCCGCCCACGGCCAGCAGGTCGAGCGAGACGTTGAACAGGCGGTCGCGCTCCTCTTCGGCCGCGACCCGCGCCGTGACGTCGGCCCACGTGCCGCTGACGCGCGTCGCGACCCCGCGCTCGTCGCGCTCGATCGCCGCGCGCACCGCCAGCCAGGCATGCCCGCCGCCACGCACGATGAACTTGAACTCGAGGGTGAACTCGGTCGCATCGCCTGCCAGGAGGCTGCGCAGGCGCGCGGCGATGGCTTCGCGATCGTCGGCGGCGACATGGCGGCTGAGATCGGCCATCGCCGTCCCGAACTCTTCGCGGGTATACCCCGTGAGGGCCAGGACGCTGGCCGGGACCTGCATGCGGTCGGCCAGGACATCCCATTGCCAGAGCTCATGGCGAAGCACGGCGGGGATGTTCGGCACGGCCTCGCGCCGCGAAACCTGTTGCCGGGCACGGACCAGCCAGGCTCCCGCCAGCCCGGCTGCGGCTGCGATCGGGAACAGGATCCACGGGCTGGAGAAGTTGGCAGGCATCGCCGGCACGTCAGCCTTCCTCCGGCGCGTTGCCGGCTCAGCCCGCGATTGTCGCGAGGCCGCCTACCCGAACGACCGAAACGGCAGGGAACGGCAATCAGTCCCGGCCGTCGCTGCCCTGTCGTCGGCCCGCGACTCCGGTTGCCAGGCCCGGCGCGCCAGCCGGGCGAGCGCGTAACCCAGCCCCAGCAGGCCCAGCCCGCCGACGATGAGGAGCGCCAGCTTCAGGGAGCCCGGTGCGTCGCTTCCCCGGGCCCCGCGCGCCGCAGCCGCCCCCAGCCACACGTAGGCCCAGAGCCTCCGGCAGAGCGCCCGCCAGGCCCGCTGCGTAGGTGCGTAGCGGCGCTCCGCCCGCGGCAAGAGTGTAGCTTGTCAATGCGTAGTTCAAGGGTGAAAGGCGGGCCACCAGGTGCAGCCCGAGCCCGCCCGCCGCCGCTTCCCGCTCCAGCCGCGCCAGGCGCGGCTGGGCCGCCGTCAGGCGCGCCACGCGAGGGCGAAGCCAGCGCCGCCCGAGGCCGAACATCAGCAGCCCGGAGACCAGCAGGCCGCCCGTGGCCCCAGCGGCGCCGCCGACGGTTCCGAAGAGGAAACCCGACGTCAGTCCCAGGCCCGCGGCCGGGAAGCCGCAGGGCACAGCCAGGAGCCACAGGGCCACATAGATTGCCGGCCTCCAGGGGCCGAGAGCGGCCAGCCGCGCCGGCCAATCCGGCCAGCGGGAGTTGGCCAGGTGGGCTGCCGCCGCCAGCGCCGTCAACACCAGCACGGGCCCGAGCAGCTCCCGCCACACGGCGCGCGCCGGCCGTGGCGTCACGGACGGTCCGTCGGATCTCTCGTCAACGGGATTCACCTTGACCACCCCGCCCCGGGTTCCGTCCCCGGGACAAAAAAAAGACCCGGCCTGGCGCCGGATCCCGCTGCTTGCCTTCGGATGCTGGTGCAGGTGGTGGAGCCAAGGGGGATCGAACCCCTGACCTCTTGCATGCCATGCAAGCGCTCTCCCAGCTGAGCTATGGCCCCACCTGATGCGACCGGGCGCAAATATAGCATCGGCCCGGTGTGTGTCAAACATTTCGGCCGCCTTGACTTCGCGGCCTCCGGCGGGTTAAATCCCCCGGTCGCCGGTGGTCGCCCCTGGGCGCGGCCCGGCCCTCCCCTTCGGTGCCGGAGTGGTGGAACTGGCAGACGCGCTGGACTCAAAATCCAGTGTCCTTCGGGACGTGTGGGTTCGAGCCCCACCTCCGGCACCACCCTGCTCCGCCTCGCTGGACTTCCGCGAATCCGTTCCGGGCGCCCCGTCACCGGTTCCACCGCCGCCAAAACAACGAGGGACGGCAGGATTGCCGCCCCTCGCCTTGTTCGCCCTTCGGGCAGCCGCGTCTGCGGGGCGGCTACCTTTCGGACATGTAGGGATACGGATAGGCACGCGGCGGGTCAAACGTCTCCTTGACCGACCGCGGACTCACCCAGCGGATCAGGTTCAGGTAACTGCCCGCCTTGTCGTTCGTGCCCGAGGCGCGGCTGCCGCCGAACGGCTGCTGCCCCACCACGGCCCCGGTGGGCTTGTCGTTGATGTAGAAGTTCCCGGCGGCGCCCTGCAAGGCATCCTTCATCTGGATGATCGCGGCGCGGTCCTGCGCGAAGATCGCGCCGGTCAGCGCGTACGTGGCCGAGCGGTCGCAGATCGTGAGCATCTTCAGGAGGTCCTTGTCGGCGTAGACGTGCAGCGTCAGCACCGGCCCGAAGATCTCCTCGACCATCGTCTCGTACAGCGGATCGAGCGCTTCGATCACGGTGGGCTCGATGAAGAACCCCGTCGTGGCATCGCAGCCGCCGCCGGCCAGGATGCGCGCCTTGCCCTTCGCTTCCTTCGCCCTGTCGATGAAGCCCTTGATGTCGTTGAAGGCGCCCTTGTCGATGACCGCGCCCATGAAGGTGCGGAAATCGCTCACGTCGCCCATGCGCAGGGAAGCGATGTCGGCCAGCAGCCGCTCCTTCACCTGCGGCCAGATGCTCTCGGGAATGTAGGCGCGGCTCGCCGCGCTGCACTTCTGGCCCTGGTACTCGAAGGCGCCGCGGACCATCGCCGTGGCGAGCGCTTCGACGTCGGCGCTCGGGTGCGCGAAGATGAAGTCCTTGCCGCCCGTCTCGCCCACCAGCCGCGGGTAGCAGCCGTATTTGGCGATGTTGCCGCCGATCGTGCGCCACATGTCGTGGAAGACGCTGGTCGAGCCGGTGAAGTGAACGCCGCCCAGTTCGGGCGCCGCCATCACGGGGTTGCCGACCTGGCCGCCGCTGCCGGGCACGAAGTTGATCACGCCGTCGGGCAGCCCTGCTTCGCGCAGGATGTTCATGATCACCCAGCCGCTCAGCACCGAACTCGATGCGGGCTTCCACACCACCGTGTTGCCCATCAATGCCGGCGCCGTCGGCAGGTTGCCGGCGATGCTCGTGAAATTGAACGGCGTCACCGCGAAGACGAAGCCGTCGAGCGGCCGCTGCTCGAGGGTGTTCCAGGTGCCCGGGCGAACTGCGCGGCTGTTCACGCATGATCTGCTCGGCGAAATGCGGGTTGTAGCGCCAGAAGTCGATCAACTCGGCCGCCGAGTCGATCTCGGCCTGGAATGCCGTCTTGCTCTGGCCGAGCATCGTCGCGGCGTTAAGGAGCATCCGCTTGCGCCCGGCCAGCAGGTCGGCGGCCTTCAGCAGGATGGCGGCGCGCTGCTGGAACGGCATGGCCGCCCAGCCCGGGCGGGCCTTCTCGGCCGCCTGGATCGCGGCCTTAACTTCCTTCTCCTCGGCCTTGTGGTAGCTGCCGAGCTTGTGCGCGTGATCGTGCGGCATCACGCAGTCGGCCAGCCGCCCGGTGCGCTCTTCCTGTCCGCCGATGAACAGCGGGATCTCCACCTGCTCGGAGGCCATGGCCTGGAGCGCTGCCTTCAACTCGGCCTTCTCGGGCGAGCCTGGCAGGTAGCCGAGCACGGGTTCGTTGCGGGGCTCGGGGATCGTGAACATGACGTCGGACATAGTGTCGCCTCCGGAAGGACGGGGCCTGGCGGGTGCCCGTTGAGAGTTGCCTCGACGATGGCAAACGGCCCGGTTCCGCGCAAGAAGATGGTTGTTGTTTGCTGGCAAGGTGTTACAATGGATGTCACATATTCGGCGTTCCGTGTCCGGACCCGGAATCGCCCCGCACCAGGCCCTGGCCGGCCCGCCGTTCCGGCGCCCTTCAGGACCGCCCCACCAGGAAGGGATCATGACCCAATCCCCCCGTATCCTCCAGACCATCGAGGCGCACATCCTCGAGTTGCAGAAACTGCATCCCGCAGCCAGCGGCGACTTCACCGGGCTCCTGAACGACATCACGTTCGCCGCCAAGATCGTCAGCCGCGAGGTGACCAAGGCCGGGCTGGTCGACATCCTCGGCGCCACCGGCGAGTCGAACGTGCAGGGCGAGACCGTCCAGAAGCTGGATGACTACGCCAACGCCGTCCTCCTGAAATGCCTGGGAACGCGCGGCCAGGTCTGCATCATGGGCAGCGAGGAGATGGCCGACCCCGTGTTCAACGAGGTCGGTCCCGGGTCGCACAATTACGTGGTCATCTTCGACCCGCTCGACGGCAGCTCGAACATCGATGCCAACGTCTCGGTGGGCACCATCTTCGGCATCTGGAAGCGCCGCTCGTTCCTCAACAAGGTGGGACCGGCCGACCTGCTCCAGCCCGGTCGGCAACTGGTGGCCTCCGGTTACGTCATCTACGGTTCGAGCACCATGTTCGTCTACACGGCCGGGCACGGCGTGCACGGCTTCACGCTCGACCCGAGCATCGGCGAGTTCCTTCTCAGCCACGAGCACATCACCACCCCGTTCGAGGGCGGCATCTACTCCGTGAACGAGGGCAACGAGCCGAAGTGGTCGCCCGAGGTGCGCGAGACGGTTCGCCAGTTGAAATACGGGCGCGATGCCGCCAACAACGGCGGCCACAAGGTGCCCGGCAAGACCTCGCGCTACATCGGGTCGCTCGTCGCCGACTTCCACCGCAACCTGCTCTACGGCGGCGTCTTCCTCTACCCGCCCACGCTCGACAAGCCGGGCGGCAAGCTGCGCCTCATGTGCGAAGCGGCGCCGCTGGCCCTCGTGGCCGAGAACGCCGGCGGCTACGCCAGCGACGGGCACGGCCCGGTCCTCGACATCGTGCCCGACGAACTGCACATGCGGGTGCCGCTGTACATCGGCAGTCGCGGCGACGTGATGTGGATCGAGAAGATGATCGGCGGCGGCCAGAGCTGAGCACTGCCGGACGCGATGCGACATGAAGAAGGGCGGCCGCGGGGCCGCCCTTCCTGCTTCCCTGGCACATCCCGGCCTGGAGCTAGACCTGCGGGTCCATCTGCTTCTGCAGTCCCTTGGTCTCGACCACCAGGCCCAGCGCGTTGTTCCGGCACCGGGGACGGTGCTTCACGCCCGCGGGCACCAGCAGGGCCTCGCCCTGCCGCACCTCGACCTCGCGCCCTTCCATCTCCACCACCAGCGAGCCCTCGAGGATGTAGACGAACTCATCCTTGTCGTGGGCATGGGTGATGTAGTCGCCGCTGTAGCGCACGATGAAGGCGTGGTAGCGACCGTCGATGTCGGTCAGTTCCACGGGGCGGAAGACCTGCGACAGGCCACGCGCCATCTTGAGCACCGAGAACTTGGGCACCGTGATCTCTCCCCGGGCCGCCCGCGCGGCCAGCATCAGTCCTTGCCGGTTTCTTCCTTGAGCAGCGCCGCCTCGTCCGAGGCCGGGAACTTCGCCAGGAGGTCCCCACCCATCTTCCTGGCGTCCTGCTTGCGGCCCAGTGCCAGGTAGCTGGCCCGGGCCTTGTACATGGCCGCCGGGACCCACGAGCTCTCCGGGTGCTCCTTCAGGAGCGCCTCGAAGCGCTTGACCGCGCCGGCGTGGTCACCGTCGGCGTAGTCCAGGTCGCCCAGCCGGTACAGCGCGTCGTCCGCCGATTCCGAACTGCCGAACCGCTGCAGGAACTCCTCGTAGCCCTGGCGGGCCAGGTCGTTGTTCCCCCGGGTGCGGTCCTGCTCGGCCGCGGCGAAGATCGAGCGG
Source organism: bacterium (assembly GCA_016703265.1). Classification (NCBI taxonomy): domain Bacteria; species bacterium. Next base: position 107,507 of record JADJCK010000001.1, on the reverse strand, counting down.
CCCTCCTCGGGCATCGCGTCGGCCGCGCCCCCGGCCTGGGGCGGCTTGTACTCGCCCAGCGTGGGGATCCCCTGCCGGGTGGCCAGCAGGTCCACGCGGGCGGACAACTCGCGCATGTACTGGGCGTTATCGTCCAGCTTCTGCATGAGTTGATCCAAACGTGCGGAAACCTGCGACAATTTCGCCAGGCGCATGGCCGAGGTCTCGTCGCCCGCGTCCTTCTCGATCCGCATGAGCTGGTTGAGAGCCTGCATCTCCTGGAGGAGACGCTTGTTCTCGGCCTGCATCCGCGCGACCTGGTCGCGGTTGTCCTGAACCGCGACCTCGATCCGGTTCAACTGCGGGGCGCACCCGGCGAACAACGTCACCAGGGTGAGCCCCGCCACGACCAGCATTTGCCTGCGCATCCTGCGACGCCTTTCCAATTACGGGCGCTCGAAGTGGGCGCGGCGATTCTGGGCCCAGTCGTTCTCGCCATGGCCGTTCGAGAACGGGCGGCTCTCGCCGTAGCTGGTGACCCGCAGGTTGCCCGCGGGCACGCCCAGGCTCACGAGGTAGTCGCGGGCCGACTTCGCGCGCTTCTCGCCCAGGGCCAGGTTGTACTCGATCGTGCCGCGCTCGTCGCAGTGACCAGCCACGACCAGCGTGACGCCGGCTTCCTTGAGGATGCGCGCGTTCTTCGTCAGCACGCCCATCGACACGTCACTGAGGTCATACTGGTCGTAACCGTAGAAGACGTCCTCGATGCCGTACTTCGACGGGTCAAGATTCGCGTAGTCGGGACCCTTCGGGGCCTCGGGCTCGGCCTTCGGCGGCGCCTGCACGACTTCGACGGGGGCCTGCTCCACCGGGACTTCCGTCACCACGGGCGGCTTCTTGCTGCAACCGCCGAGCGCGACGAGCGCAAGCGCACACAGGACCAGGACGAGCGAGAAGCGTTTCAGCGAACTGTTCTTCATCTTGACCACTCCTTGGTGTTGCCCGGCTGGTTCTAGCGTGACCAGGCCGGGGTGATATCGGGATCATTCCCGAAAGTCAGCTGGCGGAACGAGTTCTCCACCACATCGTACACATACAGTTTCGAGGCGCCCGTCCTGTCCGAGGTGAAGACCAGGTGGCGGCCGTCCGGCGCCCAGCTGGGGTCCTCGCAATTGCGCCACGACGTGTCAGTGACCACCCGGCGGTCTTCGCCGCCCGGGCGCATCACGATGATCTGCGTGATGACATCCTCGCGGGTGGCGTAAGCCAGCCATTCGCCGTTGGGCGACAGGGCAGCCGAGTCGTTGTACTTGCCCTCGAAGGTCACCCGGCGTTTCCCGGCGCCTTCGCGGTCGATCATATATAACTGCGGGGTACCGCTGCTGTCACTGGTAAAAACGAGTTCGCGGCCATTCGGGGCCCAGTTCGGGCTGATTTCGATGGCGGGAGACACTGTCAGTCGTTTGACGATCTTGCCGTCCGGGGTGATCCGGTAGATCTCCGGATCCCCACCGCGCGACAGGGAGATCAACAGTTCCTTGCCGTCGGGACTCCAGTCGGCGCCGAGGTTCAGGCCCTCCATGGCGATGACCTGCCTGACCGCGCCCGTGGCCGTCTCCAGGCTGTAGAGCCCCTGCTGGCCGCCGCGGTAGCTGGTGAAGGCGATCCGGGCCCCGTCCGGCGACCAGTCCGGGCACAGGTTGAGCGTCCGGTTGGCCGTCAGGCGGAGCAGCCCCTCGCCGTCGTAGTCCACCACGTAGATGTCGCGGCGGTCGCCGCGGCCGCGCGAGAACGCCACGCGGGTCAGGGCGATGCCCTCGCTGCCCACGGTCGTCCGCACCACCTCGTTCGCGAAGTGGTGCGCCGTCGTGCGGACCTGGTCCTCGCCCGGGCGGTAGCGCTTGGTCAGCACCAGCTGGCGGTCGGGCCAGGTGAGCAGGTTCAGGTTCACGGTCACCGGCCATTCGCCCGCAGCGGCGCCTTCCACCGTGGCCTCGATGGTCCAGCTGAAAGGCAGTTCCGCCGGCTTGAACCCGGTCCCGCCCACGTTGAACAGGCCGCTCAGGAGCAGGTCGTTGGCCACCACCTCGCGCAGCTTGGCGGCAGTCTCCTGCACGTTCCGGCCGGCCGAGAGCGCCCGGAAGTCGCCGATGCGCACGTCGGTCTTCAGGACCGCCTGCTGCGTGTGGTCGATGGTCACTTCCGTGCGCCCGCCCTGCGCGCCGGCCAGCAGCGGCCAGGCCAGGAAGCAGAGCGCGGCGAGAACGGCGGCGGCGGACGGGGCCGCCGCGAATCGGGACAATCTCGTCATTGGGTTCCGGGCTCCAGGTTGAAGTCGAAGGTGACGCCCAGGTCGCTGCCGCGGTACTGCGGCGGCAGGGGCGGCAGGCGCGTGGTCTGCACCGCGCGCAGCGCCTCGCGATCGTAGACGCCGAGACCGCTGTTACGCACGAGCCGCGCCTGCGACACGACCCCGGCGCGGTTGATGACGAAGTGCACGCTGCAGGAGACCACGGCCTTCTGGCCGAACCCCAGCTGCCGCGGCTTCCAGTTGGCCACCACCTTGCTCTCGACCGCCTGCAGGTACCAGGCGAACGGGAAGTCGGTGTCGGTACCGCTGACGGCCGGCCCGGTCAGGCCGGTGGCCGCGCCGGTCGTGGTGCCTTTGACGCCGGCCTCCGGCTTGGGCGGCCCCGTGGCGGTCGAGGGCGGCGTCACGACCGGCTTCGGCTTCTCCTTCGCCTTCTCTTTCGGCTTCTCGCGCGGCACTTCCTTGGGTGGCCGGACCACGTCGGGCTTGATCGGTTCCGCCTCCGGCTCCGGCAGGGCCTTCACCTCGGGCGCCGGCGGCGCCGATTGTGCCGGTTGCACTGGAGCGTCGACCAGCCTCACGGCGATCACGCTGGGGATGTGGGCTGCCTGCGTCGTCACGCGATCGCCCCACAGCAGCATCGCGGTGAACGCGATGGCGTGCAGCACGACCGAGGCCGGCACCGCGCGCGTCATCATGTCAGGGCTTCCGCGCCGGGGTGGCCACCGGCTGGTCGGCCACCAGGCTCAGGTTGACGAATCCCTCGCGCTCGACGGCCGCCATCAGCTTCAGGACGAAGCCGTACGGCACTTCCTCGTCGCAGCGCAGGTACACCGGCACCTTGTCCTTCTGGTCCGACCACGGCGCCAGCAGCGAGGCGAGTTCATCCATCGCCACGGCCTGCTCCTGGAAGAACACCTGCCGCGTAGCCGTCACCGAGATGACGGGACCTTCCTTCACGATGACCTCGCGGGTCTCCGTCTCCGGGAGGTTCACCTCTACGCCGCCCTGGATGTACGGCGCCGTGAGCATGAAGATGATCAGCATGCACATGGTCACGTCGACCAGCGACGTGATGTTGATCGTGGCCATGGCCGAATAGCCGCGACGGCGGGTAGGCGCCATCAGATGGTCTCCCGCTCGTGCCGCTCGGGGCGGCGCGCCGCGTCACGCGACGTTGCGCCCTCGCCGGTCGCAGCCTCCTCGAGGATCGTCCGCAGGCGGTCCAACTCGTTGGCCACCAGATCGATCTTGCGCACCAGCATGTTGTAGAAGATGACCGCCGGAATGGCCGCGCCCAGTCCGGCCACGGTCGTGATGAGCGCTTCGGCGATGCCCGGCGCCACCACGGTGAGATTGGCGCTGTGCATCGAGGCCATGCCCCAGAAGCTGGCCATGATCCCCCACACCGTGCCCAGCAGGCCCAGGAAGGGCGCCACCGTGACGGTGGTCGACAGCAGGATCACGTAGCGCTCGAGGTGCTCGACCTCGAGGTAGATCACGCGTTCGCTCGCCCGCCGCACGGCCGCCTGGTCGCGGGCACCGCCGGCCTCGGTCATCAGGCTGCACAGGGGCAGGTCACTGTGCGCCTTGCACCAGGCGTCGAGGTCACGCCGGCTCACCTCGTCCGCCAGCCAGCGCTCGCAGTGTTCCCAGAAAACGAGGTGGCCACGGCGCAGCTTGGCGTAGGTGCGGGCCTTGTCGATGAACACGGCCCACGACAGCACCGACATCACCAGCAGCACGAACAGGATGAACTTGCCGAAGAATGTCGAGGTGTTGATGAGCGCGATGATGTCGCCCGCCGTCAGGGCGCCCAGGAACGGCACCGGCGTCAATGCCGCGGCAAAGGTGAGGGCCATGGGCTCTCCTTGGCGGAGGATGGTGGTCGCCAGCGGGGTCCCGGTCTCGCTCCGTCCGGACCGGATCCGGCCGGGCCCTCCTGGCCCGGCGCCGCCTGCGGCCGGCGGCCATCCGTCGTGGGGTGGGCCGCTGCGCGACCCGAATATCGGTCAACCCGGAAAATGGTCTCCGGTTCCCGCGGGCGCCAGCCGGCCCTCAGGCCTGCCCCCGCATCACCTTCAGGGAGAAGGCGTCGTCGAAGTCGAACTTGTCGATGAAGTCGCTCAAGGAGTCGCGTTCCCGCTTCTTCAGGAGGCCGGCTTCCACAAGGTGGAACACTACCCGTCCGAAATCGATCGTCGCGCGAACGCCCCAGGCGCGGAAGACCTCGGGAGCCATCACGCCAAAGCGCTCCCGGCCCAGTTCGCGCACGGCCGCCAGGAGATCCTCTCCGGTGACGTCCGGCCGCTCCGGGTGCTCGGCGGCAGCGCTCTCGAGGGCCTCGAGCACGAAGAAATACGCGTCCTGACGGAACACCCCGCGGCGCCCGGCCAGGTCGTGGATCGTCTGCAGCAGTTCCAGGGTCTCGCTCACGCCTCACGTCCTTGGGCGCGCCCGTCCGGCAGCGCCGTGCGGTCATTGTAGGTGCGTCCGCCGATCTGTCAACTATCGCGGCGAAAGCTCACGCGCAGGCCGCCCGGCGCCAGGAGCCGGTCATAGAGATCAAGGTACTTCTTCACCACGCACGGGGCCCCGAAGTCGCCGGCCGCGTCGCGCCGCGCCTCCTCGGCCAGGTGCTGTCGCAGGGACTCGTCGCCCAGCACCAGCAGGGCGGCGGCGACCATGCCCTCCATGTCGTCGGGATCGCGGAGGTAGCCGTTGACGCCGTCGTGAATGAACTCCCCCGCCCCGCCCCGGCTGGTGGCCAGCGGCACGACGCCGCAGGCCATGGCCTCCAGTGCGACCAGCCCGAACGACTCGTGCAATGACGGCAGCAGGAGCAGGTCACAGGCGGGAAGCAGGTCCTCGAGCCCGGTCACCGCTCCCAGGAACGTGACGCGGTCCAGCAGTCCGCGGCCCGCCAGGTCCTCGCGCACCGAAGGCATCTCGGGCCCGTCGCCGATCAGCAGCAGGCGCGAAGGCACGACGGCCGCCACGCGTGCGAACACCTCCACCACGGCGCGGGGGTTCTTGACCTTGCGGAAGTTGGAGGCATGCACGAGCAGCTTCTCGTCGGGCGCCGCGAACCGGGCGCGCACGGCTTCGTCGCGCTGCGGCGTGTAGAGCCGGGCATCGACGAAGTTGGGGATCACCTCGATGTCGCGGCCACCGCCGAACACGCGCACGGTCTCGTCGCGCAGGAAGCCGGAAACGGCGGTCACCGCATCGCTCTGCTCGATCAGGAATTTCGTGATCGGGTAGTAGGACGGCTCCTGGCCCACCAGCGTGATGTCGGTGCCGTGCAGCGTCGTGACCAGCTTGATGCGATCGGCGCCCAGCATCTGGCGCGCCAGGTAGGCTCCCGCTGCGTGGGGAATCGCGTAGTGCACGTGCAGGATGTCCAGCCCGCAGCGCAACGCGACGTCATGCATCGTCGAGGCCAGGCTCAGCGTGTACGGCGGGTGCTGGAACACCGGGTACTGCGGGATCTCGACCGGGTGGTAGAAGATGTTCTGGTGGTACGACTCGAGCCGGAACGGCAGGTGCGTGGCGATGAAGTGCACCTCGCAGCCCATGCGGGCCAGGTGCAGCCCCAACTCGGTGGCCACGACGCCGCTTCCGCCCTGGGTGGGATAGCAGGTGATGCCGATGGCGGGCATCTTCATCAGCGCCACGGCTCCGCGGGCAGGTCCGCCAGCACCGGCACCTGCCGGGTGGTCAGGGCCTCGGCCAGGGCGACGCCGCCCTGCCGCCCCCAGCGGCGGGCGCGATCCTCGATCCGCTGCAGGAAGGCGGGATCGTTGATCACCGTGGCGCGGCGGCCGTCGTCACGGCGCAGCTGGCTGCGGTAGCAGGCCAGGGCTTCCAGCTTCCGCTCCCAGTGCGCGCTGATGTCGAACAGCAGCGACGGGTGCTCATCCTCGGGCGTCACCTGCGCCACCGTCAGCGTTTCCCAGCGATCGACGGCCTCCGGCAGCGCCGGGGCGCCGTGCAGCCGGTGGGCGGGCAGGGCGGGCTGCCAGGCGGGAAGGCGTGCCAGGAAGACGGCGCGCTCAACCAGGCCGGGAGTGGCCTGGTGGTCGGGATGGCGGCGCGGTTCGGGCGCGGTCACCAGCCAGGCAGGGCGCAGGCGGCGGATCACCGCCACGACCGCCGCGGCCTGGGCCGGGTCCTCCCCATGGACGAACCCGTCGGGCAGCGTCAACTGCACACGCCCGGTAAGCCCCAGCACATCGGCTGCCGCCACCGCCTCGGACCAGCGCTCCTCCGGCCCGGCGTTCGTGCCGAGCTCCCCGCGGGTCAGTTCCAGCGCCCAGACGCGGTGCCCGCGGGCGCACAGCGCGGCCAGCAGACCGCCGACGCCGATCTCGGCATCGTCCGGATGCGGCGACACGACCAGCAGGTCACAGCCCGGGTCTTTCTCGTTGATCATCGCTTCCTCGTTCGGGAGTGCGCGGATGTGTCCTCCGCATCTGTCCGGAGATCACTTGACATGGTACTCGCGCCAGTCCCCGCCGGCACCGGCAAGCAGGTGGGCCCGCGCCGCGCCGACCAGCGCCTCGACCAGCTCATCCCCGTACAGGGCCGCCGTCGCACAGGCGGCCAGCCGCCGCTCCTGGCGCTGCCCGTCGGGAAGAACCCACGGCGGCAGGCCGGACAGCTCCTGCTGCCACTGCCGGGCGCCCTCGGCCTTCAGCATGGCGGCCACGCCCCGGCGCCAGCGCCGCGCCCGCCCCGCGGCCAGGGCCGCTGCGCGCACGGCGGGCAGTCCCAGGTCGTGTTCGAGGACCCGGGCCACGCCGGCGGCGGCGTCGCCGGCCAACTGCGCGGACCGCGTCTCGGCATCGGCGCGGTCGAACCAGGGCCCGGCAGCCAGTGACTCCAGCCGTCCGGCAGGCAAGCCCGCCGGCAGGACCCAGCCGAACAGGCGCGGCACCAGCGGCGCGCGCGGCACGCCCAGTCCGGCGTAGAGCGGCAGCAGCTGCGCCAGGTAGGCGGCCTCGCCGGGACCCACGACCACGGCCGCCGGTTGCAGCAGCCAGTCCTGCACGAGGCTGCGCAGCAGCACGCCGGGGCGCAGCGACGCCGCATCCGGCAACGGCGATCCGTCGGGCACGAAGACGCGTCGCCCGTCGACGGCGGCGAACAGGTCCCGCCCCAGGGAACGTTCCGAGATCGGCGCGGTGCCGGCCATGCGCTCGCCCTCGCGGCGGGCCAGTTCCCGGCAGTGCGGGCGACGCGCAGCGACCGTCGCGTAGAAGGGCCCGGCTGCGGCCTGCAGCGCCGGATCGTTGCCGCGGACAACCAGCAGCGGATGTCCGGCAAAGAGGCGGCGCAACGCCGCCACGTTCAGGCGCGACCAGTCCCAATCCTCCGCCAGCGCCTGCTCCCAGAGCAAAGCCAGGTCGGCAGCCAGCGCGCCCGGCCGGCCCCCGGCCGCAAGAGACCGCAGCACGGCCGCACCGGGGCCGCACCAGCGCCGCGCAGGCAACAGTCCGATCATCGCGCGCTCGAAGCGGCCGCTGCGCGCCGCCGGCGCGACCGTCCGCGCGCACCAGCAGATTGTTCGGCGCGTCCCAGGCCAGGGGATCGAGCGCCTCCACGAGGTCGTCGTCGTCGTCGCCGCACCAGAACACGGGCACGCAGGGCCGGCCGGCCGCGGTCCTCTCGGCAGCGAGTGCCACGGTGGCGGCGATCTTCAGCAGTGTCAGCAACGGGCCGCCCAGGAATCCCGGTTGCTGGCCCGTCACGACAACATCGATGTTGCCGGCAACCAGTCCCGCTGCCGTGGCCGCGTCGAGGCCTTCGCAGGGCACCGGTCCGCTGCCGGGAGCGAACAGCGGCGCGGCCCCACCCGATGGCGCGCCGGCGCCGGCAAGCGCCTCCCGCACCGCGCGTGCGGCGGCGCCATCGGGGGCGAGCCAGGCGCCGAAGCCGGGATCGACGCCTCGCAGTCCCGCGAGCGGCGCACCTGCTGTCCAGCCGAGGCTCACGATCAACAACCCTTCCGATAAGCCAGGAGCCAGCGAGGCCCGTCGCCGAGCGGAGCGCCGTCGTAGTCACCGGCCGCGCCCACGCGGTGCAGGCCCGCATTGCGGGCCATCTGGTCAAGGTCTTCCAGCGTGTACAGCCGGACCCGCTCGGAGTACTCAACACCGTCCGGCCCCACGCCGAGTTCCCCGGCTTCCCCGCCGCGCCCCGGGAGCCCGGTCAGGCGCACGTCCTTGACCACGGCCCCCGCCTCCAGCCGCCGCGTTTCGGTCACCGCCAGCGGTCCGGCGACGCGCGACCGCGCGAGCGCCCCTCCGGCCAGTTCCGCGCGGACCCGTTCGGCGTTCAGGAAATCGAGGAACCAGTGCCCGCCCGGCGCCGACACGCGCGCGATCTCGCGGATGACCGCGGCGTCCCCGCCGGCACCGTCCGCCGCCGTTTCGCCAAAATACCCGAAGGCCGTGAACAGCGACAGGACCGCGCCGAACGCACCGTCGCCGAAGGGCAATCGACGCATGTCCGCACAGACGAGGCCCGCCCCGGGCCCGCGTGCACGCGCAGCCCGCAGCAGGGCCAGCGAGAGGTCGAGCCCGGCTACGGGCAGTCCCTGCGACCGCAACCGGGCGAGATGACGACCGTCGCCGCAGCCGAGAGCGAGCAGTGGGCGTCCTTCCGCGTTCCCGAGCGGTGCCAGGCGCGCCAGCGTATCCACGCAGCGGCGCGCCTCGTCGTCGTCACGATGGCTGTAGAGACAGGGATAGAATGCGCCGAAGGCGACCCCGTACCACGGCTCAGCCACGGTCCGGCTCCGGTGCTTCCCAGCAGACTTCGCCGCCCAACGCCTGGCCGCGCCGGATCACCGAGTCGACGGCCTCTTCAAGGCGCTGCGGATGGTCGAGCGTGAAATGCAGGCCGCGGCTCTCCGGTCGCGACAACGCGCAGATGACGATGAGCTCGCCGAGGAGCGCGATGTTCGCGAGCTCGGCCAGCTCCGGCGTCGGCGCCGACCGCCGACGCACCGATTCCACCGTGCGCCGGATCGCACGGACCCGTCCGAGCGCGATTTCCAGCCGCTCGCGGTCGCGCACGATGCCGACGTAGTCCCACATGATGCGCCGCAGTTCGTCCCAGTCGTGCTCGACGACGACGGCCGGCGCCCCATGCCCGCCGGTGCGGGGCGCAAGGACTGCGGAAGCCGCCTCGGCCGGCGCCTGCGCCCCGAACAGACGCGGCTCCGTGGCCACGGCGCCGGCGGCCCGTTCCGCGAAATAGACGGCTTCGAGCAGTGAATTGCTGGCCAGCCGGTTGGCTCCGTGGATGCCGGTGCACGCGGCTTCGCCGATCGCGAAGAGCCCCGGCAGCGTGGTGCGCGCGTCCAGGTCGGTTGTCACGCCGCCGCACATGTAGTGGGCGGCGGGCACCACGGGCACGGGTTCGCCCGCCATATCGATGCCGTAGCGCCGGCACGCAGCCACCAGGTTCGGGAAGCGCTGTTCGACCATCGCACGGTCCAGGTGCCTCAGGTCCAGGTAGACACAGGGCTCGCCGCTGCCCTTCATTTCCTGGTCTATTGCCCGCGCTACGGCATCGCGCGGCGCCAGGTCGGCCTGCGGATGATGCCGCGCCATGAAGCGTACGCCGCGATGATTGATGAGCACCGCGCCTTCGCCGCGCACGGCCTCGCTGATGAGGAAACTCTTGGCCTCGGCGTGGTAGAGGCAGGTGGGATGGAACTGGACGAACTCGAGGTTGCGCAGTTCGGCGCCGGCACGGAAGGCCATCGCCAGGCCGTCGCCGGTCGCGATGTCGGGATTGCTCGTGTAGAGATAGACCTTGCCGCAGCCGCCCGTGGCCAGCACCACGGCATCGGCCAGGTGCAGCACGACCCGGCGCGTGCGTCGGTCGAGCACGCGCGCGCCGACGATGCGCTCGCCCGCTTCGGCGGTCAACCCGACCTCGCGGCCGCGCACCAGTTCAAGGCCCATGTGGTCCTCGTCCACGCTGATGTTCGCGTGCGCCGTGCAGGCGGCGAGAAGGCGCTCCTCGATCTCGCGCCCGGTCAGGTCGCGGCAGTGCAGCACCCTGCGCTGCGTGTGGCCTCCCTCACGTCCGAGCGCGAAGTCGCCGCTCCCCGCTTCCCGGCTGAAGTCCACCCCGTAGCTGAGCAGCCGTTCGATCAGGTGCGGCCCCGCCTCGACCATCTTCCGGACCACGCCCTCACGGCAGAGCCCGTCGCCGGCGGCCAGGGTATCCTGAACATGGGTTTCAAAATCGTCGAGGGGCGAGACCGCGGCGGCAATGCCGCCCTGGGCGTAATTGGTGCTGCTTTCGCGGCTTTCCTTCTTGGTTACCACGCGCACCGGCCCCCCGGACGCCGCCAACAGGGCGAATTGCAAGCCTGCAATGCCCGAACCGATCACCAGGCAACGGCTGACGACGGTCTCGCGGGAAGATGCGGATACCACGGGTAACCACCGGGAAGGGAGGGAACTGGCCCGGAAACCGCTGGGAACATGCACGATGATTGCGCTAAAGGCCCGCGGCCGGCGGACGATCACACTAGCGCCGTGGAAGATAAACATTCCGGCGGATGTCTGTCCACCAGGAGGATGAAACGTGAAATCCCGTGTCCTGTTCGCCCTGATCGCGGCGGCGCTGCTCGTGAACGGCTGCTCGTCGAACAATAACAACGAATGGCAGCGGGTCGTCTGCTCCGTGCAGTCGATCAACGGCGGCGCGCCCATCGTCTCGGCCGCACTGAACACCGGCTCGGACGCCACCAACCCGACGGACGACTTCGTGCCGCTGGACATCGTGAACGTCCTGTTCTGGGCGCGCCCCGGCAACACGATGTTCACGATCCCCGAGGAAGGCGCCTACAGTTCGTTCATCATCACGTCCTATGACGCGACCTGGACCCCTGGCGCCGGCGCCCCGGCCGAGCTGGTCGACTACAACGTGACGCGCGGCCTGCTCAGCGCGCGCGTGCCCATCAATGACGAGTTCCTGGTGGCGTTCGTGATCGCGCCGCAGCAGATGAAGCAGGAACCCTGGTATCCTGACCCGGCCGGCTCGACCGTCTTCATGGCCAACCTCGACCTGGTCTTCTACGGCCACGAGGAAGGCAGCGAGCACGAGGTCGCGATCCCGGCCGGCACCACGGTGACCTTCCTGGGCGCGGTCGCCGAGAACGACTAGCCGGGCGAAGTTCCGCGGCGGAGGACATCCAGGCGCTCCCGGACCAGTTCCGGGAGCGCCTTGTCGCCTGTCCACGACACCTGCATTTCCAGCACGGCCAGCGGCGGACGACGTCCCCAGAGCGGCGCCAGCTTCACCTTGTCCTTCGCCGTGGTGACGACCAGGTCGGCTCCAGCCTCATCGAGCAGCCTGTCGATGCGCGCCAGGCAGCGCCCGTCATAGCGCTCGTGGTCGCGGCAGCGGATCGCCAGGGCCCCGGGCCGGCCCAGCAGGCGCACCGCCTCGGCCTCGAAGGCTGCGGGGCGTGCGATTCCCGACAGCAGCACGGGCGCGCCGGACCCTGCGGGCTCCGGCACCTGCAGGCGATAGCTGCGGGTGAATCCTGCCATGGCAACGCCGGGTGGTCCGGCCGGCAGCGGCGAACCCATCTCCACCAGCCAGACGCCGGCACGACCCGCGCCGCGCACGGACTCGCGCCAATGGCCGAACGGCGCCACCGCCCCGGTCCGTGGTTCAAGGCGCAGCGCCCGGCGCTCCCCGGATGTCCGCCAATCGTCGAGGATGAGTACGTCCAGGTGGCGGCCGACGCCGGCGGTCTGGTGGCCGTCCTCGAGCACGATGATGTCCAGAGCAGCAGCCTGCGCAGCCAGCCAGGCGACGCCGAGGGCCCGCCGCCGCGACTGCACCACGCGCCAGCCGCTGCCGTCCAGCAGCCCGGCCAGCAGGCGCGCCTCGTCGCCCGCTCCCGGGGTGGATGCGGACACGGCCACGGGTCCCGGCAGCGGCGAGCCGTAGCCGCGGGTGACGATGGCGCCCCGCAGGCCGGCTGCCGCCAGGTCGAGGGCCAGTTGTGCGGTCACCGGTGTCTTGCCCGTGCCGCCGAGGGCCAGGTTGCCGATCGAGAGCACCAGGGGCGGCCCGCCCGGCGCCGGTCGACGCGTGGCCTGTCGGGCCTGCCAGCGGTCGACGATCGCCGTCAGCAGCAGACCGGCCCCCGTGGGCGCCGAGCCCGCACGCGCCTGCCAGCGGGCTGTCAGGGCCCGTACCGCAGGATGGCGCAGGTCGACGATCCTCATCCGCCCTGCCCCTCCGTCGCGAAGAACGCGAGCAGGCGACCGCGCAACCGGGCCGCCTGCTCCTCGGGACTCCCCTCGCCGGCGGCAAGGGGCTCTCCCACACGCATCAGGACGCGGCTGCCGGGCAGCGGCACCACGGTCCGGTCCCAGGTCCGCAGCCGCATGGCGCGCGACGGCTCGGCGACCAGGGGCACCACGGGCCTGCCTGTCAGGCGCGCCAGGTGCGCCACCCCGTCGCGGATCTCGCCATAGGGCCCCTTGGGGCCGTCGACGGCGATGCCGACGGCCGCGCCCGCATCCAGCTTGCGCCGCAGCTCGACGAGCGCGCGGCCGCCGCCCTCGCCCGTGGCGCCACGCACGAACTGGAAGCTCGAGCCGCGCAGGGCGTGCACGAGGATGGCGCCGTCCTCGCTGCCGCTGACCAGCAGGCAGGGGCGCGCAGGCTCCACGAACAGCAGGCAGGGCAGGATGTCGCGATGCAGGCAGGCATAAATGACCGGACCGCCCGTGCCGGCGGCGAGCACGTCAGGCGGCGAAAGCCGCACGGTGCGGCGCAGCAATCGCCACAGGGCCGGGGCGGCTGCCAGCTTGAGGGGCTGCGGGCCCATCTCAGGGCCTTCCCGCCGCTCGAGCACCCCGGTCGAGCATGACCATGGCGGCATCAGCTGCGCGCTCCCAGGCGCCGGGTGCGCCGCACAACTGGCGCAATCGACGCACCTCGCCGTAGTACGCCTGACGATCGGCCGGGCGGGCCAGCCACCTCAGCAGTTCGCGGGCCAGGGGCAGCGGGCTCGCTTCGTCCTGGAGGTGTTCGCGCACAACACGCTTGTCGAGGATGAGGTTCGCCAGGCCGATGTGCGGCGATTTCACGAGCCGGCGCCCGAGAAAGGCGGTGACCCTGCCCGTGCGGTAGACGATCTCGTGCGGGACGCCGGCCAGCGCCACTTCGAGGCTGGCCGTGCCGCTGCAGACGAGCGCCAGGTCCAGGCGCGGCATCAGATCCCGCAACGGCTCCGTCGTCATCTCCGCGGCCGAAGTGAAGAGTGTCTCCACGCGTGACCGGTCCACACCCGGCGCCAGGCTGAGGATGAAGCGAACCTCGCGGCCCGCCATGTGCGCCGTGATCGCCTGGCTGGTCACCTTGAGCACCGGCAGGAGCGCTTCCAGTTCCTGGCGCCGGCTGCCGGGCAGCAGGCCGATGGTCAGCGGCCCGTCACGGTGATTGAGTCGCTCCTCGCGCCGCGTCAACCCGGGCTCGAAGGCGAAGCGGTTCCCGTAGTCATCCATCAGCGGGTGGCCGAGCGGCTCGACGTCGAAGCCCAGGTTGCGGAAGAAGGCGGTCTCGAACGGCAGGATGGTGCCGAGGCGGTCGACCCGCCGCCGGAACGACGCCGCGCGCCAGCCGCCCCAGGCCCACAATTGCGGGGCCACGAGCCAGAACACCGGCACGCCGCGGCGGTGCGCGCCCGCGGCCAGGTGCCCGTTGAATCCGGGAAAATCGATCGGGAGGAACAGGTCGACGGCGCCGTTGGCCAGGTGCCGGTCGAGGCGTCTGCGCGCCTCCAGCAGCGCCGGCAGCGCGCGGGCCACCTCGCCCACGCCCATCACCGCCACGGCTGCCGACGGCTGGATGATCTCGACGCCCGCCGCCTCGAGCAGCGGCCCGCCGAGCGCGGTGAAGCGCAGGTCGGGATCGCGCCGGCGCAGGGCTGCGACAACGCGCGCCCCGTAGCGGTCGCCGCTGGCCTCGCCGCACGAGAGGAAGACATGACGAGGGGCCGCACGGCTCAAGGCTCGATCCTCCAGGCCGCCTGCGGCCGCGTCAGCGGACGATGCCCCGGTCCGAGCGCCTGATGAAGGCCATCAGGTCCTCGATGTGCTGCGTCAGCTGGCAGTCGGCGGCAATGCGCTCGAGTGCCTGCGTGACGTTGAGACCCGACCGGTAGAGCAGGCGGTAGGCCTTCTTGAGGTTCTGCAGGTCCTCGTCCGAGAAACCGCCGCGCTTGAGGCCGATGGCGTTGATGCCCGCCACCTCGATCGGGTTGCCGGCCACCTTGATGAACGGCGGCACATCCTGCGGCAGGCGACTGGCGCCGCCGACGAACGAGAAGGCGCCCACGCGCACGAACTGGTGCACGGGCGTCATGCCGCCGAGGATCGCGTGGCTCTCGATCTCGACATGCCCGGCAAGATTCACGGCGTTGGCCAGCACGGTGTGGTCGTGCACGCGGCAGTTGTGCGCGATGTGCACGTACGCCATCAGCAGGTTGTCGCTGCCGACCCGCGTGCTGGCGCCCTCACCCGTCGCGGGATGGATCGTGCAGTACTCACGGATGTCGTTGTTGTCGCCGATCTCCACATAGGAGACTTCACCGTGGTACTTCTTGTCCTGCGGTTCGCAGCCGATGGCCGCGCCGTGGAAGATGCGGTTGCCGCTGCCGATGATCACGTGTCCGGTGAGCAGCACCGACGAGCCGATCACGCAGTCCGGGCCGATGACCACGTTGGGTCCGATGATCGCGTAGGGCCCGACCTTCACGTTGTGCCCGAGGCGCGCACCGGCATCGACCACCGCCGTGGGGTGGATCTCGGGGGCGTTCACCGGGCGCAGGCCGGCGGTCTTGTTCATCTTTACCGGGTCCATCCCTCTCCTCCTTCGGGTCCGCGGCTCAGGCATCTACGATGGTAGACATGAGCTCCGCTTCGGCAACAAGCGTCTCGCCGACCCAGGCAGTCCCCCGCATCTTGCAGAGCGTACCGCGCAATTTGAGCAGTTCCAACTCGAAACGCAACTGATCTCCCGGCAAAACCGACTGCCGGAAGCGGGCCGCATCGATGCCGCTGAAATAAACCAGTTTCCCTCGCGGATCCTCGACGCTGCTCAGGAGCAGCACGCCCCCGACCTGCGCCATGGCCTCGATGATCAACACCCCGGGCATGATCGGGTGCCCCGGGAAGTGGCCCTGGAAGAAGGGCTCGTTGATGGAGACGTTCTTCAGGCCCACCACCCGCTTGCCCGGCTCGAGCTCGGTGATGCGGTCCACCAGCAGGAACGGGTAGCGGTGCGGCATGATCGCCATGATCGAGGCGATATCCCAGTGTTTCGGTTCGCGTGGCGGGTAGATCCGCGGCATGCGCCGTTCGGTCTTCGCCAGCAGGCGCGTGAACTCGACGTTCGCCGCGTGGCCGGACAGCCGTGCGTGCACGTGTCCCTGCAGCGGCATGCCCAGCAGCGCCAGGTCACCGAGCAGGTCGAGGATCTTGTGCCGGACGCACTCGTCCGCGAAACGCACCGACTGCCCGCCCTCGAGCACGCCGTCGTTGTAGACCAGCGCGTTCTCGAGGCTGCCACCGAGAGCCAGCCCCTGGCGGCGCAGGCCCTCCACGTCGCGCATCAGGGCGAAGGTACGCGCCGGGGCGATCTCCTTGCGGAAGATCCACGGCCTCACTTCGAACGAGGCCGATTGCTTCCCGATCAACGGTTCGTCGTACTCGATCTCGAAGCTGACCCGGAAGTCGTCGGCGGGCACCACGCTCAACGACGCTTCACCCAGCGTGAGCGACGCCGGCCGCGTGATCTTGTGGTACGTCGCAGGCAGGCCCTGGTCGCGCAGGCCGGCCCGATCCAGCATCTCGACGTACGGCAGGCTGCTCGCGCAACCCATGACGGGCGGCTCGCCGCCTTCCAGCCGGATCACGCAGTTGGTCACGCCCATGCCGTACAGCGCCGCCAGCACGTGCTCCACCGTGTGCACCGTGACGCCCTCGTGCTGCAGCGTCGTGGCGCGCACCAGGTCGGCGGCCGCCACCGCGTGCTCGACCAGTGCCGGGATGCGGGTGTCGCCGCCCGGACCGGGAACGACGAAGACCAGGCCCGTATTCACGGGGGCCGGCTGGAACGTCATGCGCGCAGGGGCGCCCGAATGCAGGCCGACCCCTTCGATCGTCACTTCCGAATCGACGGTGCGCTGGAGCCAGAGCAACGTTCACTTCTCCCGGTTCGGTTGGTCGTTCTGGTCGTTCCGGGCGTCCTGTCCCGCCCCGGGCGCCGGACTGCCGGTCAGCCGGTGTTCCAGCGACCGCAGCCGGCCGAGGGCCGCCGGCAGCCGTCGCATGGCTGCCGTGATACGGAACGATTCCTGGAAATCGAGTGCCGGGTAGCCGAACACCGTGGCACCCTTCGGCACGTCCTTGATCACGCCGGCCTGGGCCCCGATGCGCGCACCGTCGCCGATCGTCAGGTGGTCGGCGATGCCGACCTGCCCGCCGGTGATCACACCGTCGCCGAGGACGCAGCTGCCCGCAATGCCCGTCTGCGCACTGAGGGCGCAGCTGCGCCCGATGTGGACGTTGTGCGCCACGTGCACCTGGTTGTCCAGCTTCGACCCGGCCCCGATGACCGTGCGGCCGGTCGTGGCCCTGTCGATCGTCACCAGGGCGCCGAGTTCGACGTCATCGCCCACTTCGACGATGCCCACCTGCGGGATCTTCAGCTGGCCCCTGGGCCCGGGCAGGTAGCCGAAGCCGTCGGCCCCGATCACCGTGCCTGCGTGCACGATCACGCGCTCGCCCAGCCGGCAGCCTTCGCGCACCGTGACGTGCGCATGCAGCACACAATCGCGGCCCAGCCGCGCGTCGCAACCGACCGTCACATGCGGGCCCAGCCGACACCCCGAGCCGACCTCGGCGCCGGCGCCGATCACGCAGTACGGCCCGACGGAAGCCGCGCCGACCGAAGCCGTCGGATGCACCACTGCGGTCGGGTGCACGCCCGGGGGATACAGGCGGTCCGGGTCCGGCAGCAGGCGCGCCAGGAAGCGCGCGAAGGCCTCGTAGGGCCGGTCGACCTCGATCGCGGGCCGGTCGAGAGCCAGTCCCGGCGGCACGAGAAAGGCGCCGGCGGCACTGCGCTGCGCCTCCCCCAGCCGGTCGGCGCCGGTCACGAAGCTCAAGTCATCCGGACCGGCGTCCGCGAGGGAGGCCGCGCCGGTGACGTGCGGATCCGCTCCCGGGCGAAGATGCCCGCCCAGTAGTGCCGCCACTTCGCTCAACCGCAACGGCGTCCAAGCCACCTTCCCGGTCCTCCTTCCAACGAGCCCTCCGAGTATTCCTTCCAACAAGACGATCCTTCCAGCCGCCCCCGCCGTCCGGGCGGGGGGCTAACGCTTCGGAACAAGACCTTTGCCAATTTCCCAGCCTGCGGCCGAACTGTCAACCCCCAACCGTGCCCGGCGGGGGTCCCGCGGCAGCTACTTGTCGCCGCGGACGAGGGCCTGCAGGACATCGTTGGTCAGGTCGAATTCGGGGTTCACGTAGAGAACGGAAACGGCCGCCGAGTCGAGGATCAGCCCGTAGTTGCGCTCCTTGCCCAAACGCTCGACGATCGTTTTGACCTGGTCGAGGATCGGCTGGATCCGCGTCTTGTACTCGGCCTCGGCACGCTGGTCGATCGTCTCGCGGAACTGGAAGTACTCGGCGCGCTGGCGCTCGAACTGCTGGGTCTTGGTCGCGAGCGCTTCCTGGCCGAGCAGCAGCTTCTGGCTGTCGATCTCTTCCATCAGCGCCGTCAGGGCCTTTTCCTTGTCGGCCACTTCGCGCTCGAGCTCCTTGATGAACTTCTGGTACTGCTCCTGGGCGTCGCGCGCCGCCTCGTATTCCTCGGCGATCCGCTGCGAGTCGATGATCGCCAGGGGCCGGGGATCGGCCGCCTGCGCGACCGTCGCCGCCAGCAGGAAGCCCGCCACCAGGGCCAGGCGCGTCATCTTGGTCCGCTTCATTGCATGCCTCCGTCGCCGACCCTGCCTAGGGCCACCGTCTAGAAGAAGTTGCCGATCGTGAAGTGTGGCTCCCAGGCCGGACCACCGGCCCGGTCGAAGCCGTAACCGTAGTCGAACCCGATATTGCCCATCATGGGAACCTCGACCCGGATGCCGAACCCGGCGCCCTTGCGCAGGTCGCCCAGGTCGGCCTGGGAGAAGCTGTTCCAGACATCCCCCATGTCCAGGAAAGTGAGCAAATGGACGGCCGGGGTCAAGGGATAGAGGATCTCCGTGTTGAAGATCGAGAAGCACCTGCCGCCGATGAAGCTCGGGTTGCCGCGCGGCACCACCTCGAGGTCCTTGTAGCCGCGCAGCGGCAGGCGCCGGTTGCCGCCCAGCCGGTAGCGCTCCCAGTCCGGCACGCCGTCGGCCGAATTGAGACCGTGGATCAGGCCGAAGAACCCGCGCAGGTGCAGCGCGAAACCGCCGGGCAGCTTGTTGTAGAACGAGTGCTGGAGCATATGCTCCTGGAACTCGATCCGGCCGCCGAGCGGGCCGCCGGCGTACTCGAAGGTGTAGCTCGTCTTCGAACCCTGGGTCGGGAAGAACGGGCTGTCGGTCGAGTTCCGGTTGAACGACACCTGGATGCTGCTCTTGGACTGCGGCCAGTCGATGCGGTCGAGACGCTGCCACGGCAGGTCGCTGGTGCCGAGCGACCGCTCGAGGTCGTCCAGGTACTTCACGTACGAGGCGCTGAAGTTGTCGAGCCGGGTCTGCGACCATTCGTAGCGCAGGCCCACGCGGCTGAACCGGGTGCCCGGGATGCGCCGCCCGAGCCGCGCATTGAACCCGCGAACGCGGCTCTCGTAGAAGTCGTCGTAGTTGTACTGGAAGCGGTCGAAAATATCGACGCCCACCAGCGTCGGCGTCCCGCGGAACCAGGGCTCGGTGAAGCTGATGTCCAGGTAGCGCCGCCGCGTGCCGAACTGCCAGGTGAAGCCGAGGTTCTGGCCCTTGCCGCGGAAATTGGTCTCCGCCACCTGGATGAAGCCGCTGGCCGCCGTCTCAGCGCTGTAGGACATGCCGAACATGAACTGGCCGGTCTGCTTCTCCTTGACCTTCAGGTCCATGTCGACGTCGCCGTCGGGTGTCGGCTGGATGTCCGGCTGCACGTCCTCGAAGAATCCCGTCTGGAAGATGTCGCGCATCGTCGAACGGATTCTCGTGTTGCTGAAGGTGTCGCCCGGGAAAATGGTCAGTTCACGCAGGATCACGTTGTCGTGCGTCTTGGTGTTGCCCGACACGGTGATGTCGCGGATGTTCGCCGGCCGTCCCTCGAGGAAGCTGAACGTGACGTTGACGTTGCGGCCGTCCAGTTCGCGCTTGGGCTCGACCGTGATGTAGATGTAGCCCTGGTCGGCGTAGACCTGCTGCAGGTCGTCGAGCGTCTGGAGGTACTCGTCCTCCTTGAAGACCCGGCCCTTCTGGAGCAGGACGCGGTCGGCAACGGCCAGGTCGTCGAGCACCGTATTGCCCTGCCAGCGCACGTCGCCGACGAAGTACTGCTCGCCCTCGCTCACCTCGACGACAATGTCCAGGCGCTCGCGATCCTCGCGGAAATTGAGCTGCGTGCCGGTAACCGTGGCATCCAGGTAGCCCTGGTTGCGACACCAGGTGACCAGGCGCTCCTGGTCCTCCTCGAACTGCTTTTTCTTGAACGAGCCGCTGCGCAGGAACCCGGTGGTGCCCTGCTTCATCGCCCCGCGCAAGTCGTCTTCCTTCAGGTTGACGAGCCCGGTGAAGGAGATGCTCTCCACCTTCACCTGACGCCCCTCGACCAGGGTAACGACCAGGTCCTGCATGTTGCTGCCGTCGACACGCGTCGAGTCGGTGTGCGCCTCGATGTTGTAGTAGCCCTTCTCGTAATAAAGGTCGCGCAGCGGCTGCAGGTCGCGACGGACGGCGGCGGGATTCGAGAACTGGCCGATGGTGACCGGGAAGGCCTCGCGCAGGTCTTTCTCCTTCACCTTGTCGTTGCCGCGGAAGGTGACGCTGCGCACCCGCGGGAACTCGCGCAGGTTGATGACCAGGCGCACGCCGTCGGGCTCGTCCTGCCGGTAGACGAAGACGTCGGCGAACTTGCCGGTGGCGAAAAGCTTGCGGATGGCCTCGCTGGCCAGGTCGGTCGTCATGACCGCGCCTTCGGACAGGCCCGACCACGCCAGGACCTGGCGGGGCCCGACGGTCAGTGCGCCGACAACGTCGATGGCCTTGATCGTCGTCGCGGCTTCAGTCGCAGCGGGCATGCCCGCAGCCGGCACTGCCTCCTCGGCAGCGATCGACACGGCAGCCGGCAGCGACAGCACGCAGGCCAGCACCAGTGCCAGCAGCCGTGGGCGCGCGGAAGCGAACAAGTCTGGCAAGGGGCTCCCCATCGTCGGGTTGGCGGATTCGGCGGCGGCAGTCTAGCACCGTGCGCCGCGGTCCACAATGTGCAAGCACGCGCGGCGGGCCGGAAAGCGGCTCGGCGGCGTGGCGCGGCTCCGTCCGGGACCAGGGTTTCCCGACCATGCGCCAGAGCGGCTACAACCCGCGGCGCCGGTGCAAGTTCCCGCGCAATGGACGCCCAAGATAGGGGACGCCGGGCGTGGCCCAAAGCCCAAATCGCGTCCGGGGGCAAAACGGCGGCGGCGCCCCGTTCGGGAGCGCCGCCGCCCGGACCGTTCGCGGCAGCCCTGGCTGCCGTTGATCGCAGGCGATCAGCCCGTCTTCACCTCTTCGCGCGGCTCGGCCTTGAACGAAAGCTTGCCGCTCTGGACGCCGATGACCATGCGGCTCTTGCTGGCCACCTCGCCCCTCAGCAGCTTCTCGCTGAGCGGGTCCTCCACGTGCTTCTGGATGGCGCGGCGCAGCGGCCGGGCGCCCATCTGGGGATCGTAGCCGACGTCGCAGAGGAAGTCCTTGCAGGCCTTCGTGAAGTCGAACTCGATCTCCAGGTTGCGGAGGCGGTGGCTGACGTCGGCCAGCAGGATGTCCACGATCCGCGAGATATCCTCGCGGTCCAGCGCCTTGAAGGTGATGATCTCGTCGATGCGGTTGAGGAACTCCGGGCTGAACGTCTTCCGCAGGTCGGAGTCGATGTTTCCCTGCACGCGCTGGTTGTTGTGGGCGTCCTCGTCCGAGCCGAAGCCGACGCCGCGCACACCGTGCGTCTTCCGGCTGCCCACGTTGCTGGTCATGATGACCACGGCGTTCCGGAAACTGACGATGCGCCCGAAGCTGTCGGTCAACTGCCCGTCGTCGAGCACCTGGAGCAGGATGTTGTAGACATCCGGGTGCGCCTTCTCGATCTCGTCTAGCAGGATCACCGAATACGGCTTGCGGCGCACCTTCTCGGTCAGCATGCCGCCCTCGTCGTAGCCGACGTACCCCGGAGGGGCACCGACCAGCCGGCTCACGGAGTGCTTTTCCATGTACTCGGACATGTCCACGCGGATCAGCGAGGTCTGGTCGCCGAACAGGAACTCGGTCAACCGGCGCGCAACCTCGGTCTTGCCGACGCCGCTGGGCCCGAGGAAGATGAACGAACCGATGGGACGCCGCGGGTCGCGCAGTCCGGCGCGATTCCGGCGGATCGCCTTCGAGACGGCGGTCACCGCCTCGTCCTGGCCGATGACCCACTTCCCGAGCTCGTCCTCCATCCGCAGCAGCTTGTTGGTCTCCTCTTCCTCGACCTCCGACACCGGAATGCCGGTGATGTCGGCGATGACCCGGCAGATCATCCGCTGGTCCACCGTGGCGGTGGTCTCGGCGCCGTCGCCGGTCCAGTTCTGCTTGAGGTCCTGGAGCTTCTTCTTGAGCTCCTTCTCCTCGTCGCGGAACGCTGCCGCCCGCTCGAATTCCTGCGCCTGGATCGAGGATTCCTTCTCGGAAATGACACCCTCGATGCGCTTCTCGATCTCGCGAAGGTCGGGCGGCACCACGGCCTGGCTCAGGCGCGCACGGCTGCCCGCCTCGTCGAGCACGTCGATCGCCTTGTCCGGCAGGAAGCGCCCCGAGATGTAGCGGTTCGACAGGAAGACGGCCGCCCGCACGGCGTCGTCGTCGAAGGTCACGCGGTGGTGCGCCTCGTACTTGTCACGCAGGCCGAACAGGATCTGGACGGCCTCCTCCTCGGAAGGCGGGTTCACCGTCACCGGCTGGAAAGCGCCGCTCGAGGGCGCCGTCCTTCTCGATGAACTTGCGGTACTCGTCCATGGTCGTGGCGCCCACGCACTGGATCTGGCCGCGGCTCAGCGCCGGCTTCAGCATGTTCGAGGCGTCGATGGCGCCCTCGGCGCCGCCGGCCCCCACGATCGTGTGAAGCTCGTCGATGAACAGGATCACGTCCGGGTTTTCCTTGATCTCCGCCATGATCTGCTTGAGGCGCTCCTCGAACTGCCCGCGGTACTTGGTACCCGCGACCACACTGGCCAGATCCAGGGAGACGATTTCCTTGTCCCGCAACAGGGCCGGGACGTTCCCTTCGACGATGCGCGTGGCAAACCCCTCGACGATGGCGGTCTTGCCCACGCCGGGTTCACCGATAAGTACGGGGTTGTTCTTCTTGCGGCGGCTCAGGATCTGGATGCAGCGGTCGATCTCGCGCGCGCGACCGATCGTCGGGTCGAGCTTCCCCTCGCGGGCCATGTCGGTCATGTTGCGACCGAACTGCTCGAGGACGGAATTCTCCTTCTTGCGCGCGGTCTTGCGCTTGCGGGCGTCGGCGGCCGCCGGGCCGGCGGTCTCGCCGCTGCCCAGTGCCTTCATAATCTCGCGCTTGACGGTCTCGTGGTCGGCACCGAGTTCGCGGAGCACGCGTGCGGCCACGCCCTCGCCCTCGCGGATCAGCGCCAGCAGCAGGTGTTCCGTGCCCACGTAGTTGTGGTTGTGGAGGCGGGCCTCGTCGATCGACAGCTCGAGCACCTTCTTCGCCCGGGGCGTGAAGGCACCTCGCCGATGCTGACCGGCCCCATGGGCGCCGTCACCGAGTCCTCGATGGCCTTCTGGATGCGGTCGAACTCGAGATTCAAGCGCCGCAGCACGTTGGCGGCCACGCCTTCGCCCTCGCGGATGATGCCGAGCAGGAGATGTTCGGTCCCGATGTAGTCATGCTGGAGCCGGCCCGCTTCGTCCCGGGCCAGGAACAGGACCTTGCGCACTCGCTGGGTAAAACGGTCGTTCATGCCGCGCGCCTCCGTTCGCCGCTGCCGGATACCGTCCGCGGCGGGGTGCGAACCCGCGCGGCCGGATGCTGTTGCAGAATATACTGGACCTGCCGGGTGGACGCTACACCGGCCTCGGCTGACCCGCAGCGGGGTGCAGGCAAGTTCCGGGCCCTGCGTCGCTCAGTGCCGTCAGGGGTTCATCGCCGTTTCAGGGCCTGACTTTAAAGGCTTTGCGGAGGTCCCGGGCCATGGCGTCCGGCGCGGCTTCAGCACGGGGCGGCAAAATGTTCCCGCAGCAGGTCGGCGCGGGCGGCCGATTTGCCGCGGCCGTCGAGCACCCGACCGGAGGTCAGTTCCAGGTGGGCGCCCTGCTGGCGCACCAGGAGGCGGTTGAAGAGCCCCCAGAGGGGCCGGCCGTCTGTGGTTCCGGGAACCAGGCCGACCCCTGTGCCCAGCCGCGCATGCGACAGGCTGTCCCAGGCTTCCTGGGCGGTCATCAGGCGGGCGTGCTCCAGCGCGGCGCGCCCGCGCCAGGCCAGGTCCTCCAGGCCGCGGCGGTCGCGGGCCAGCAGCAGTTCGCGGGCGGCGCGTTCGTAGCTGATCACCTTGCCCACGTGGGCGGCGAAGTCCTCGGTGATCTCGCCCTCGTCGCGGCCCAGCGTGGTCAGGTTCCCGACCCGGAACAGGGCGCCGCGCACGGTACGGCCCTCCCCGGCCAGTCCGCGGACCCCGAATTCGAGCTGGCGCAGGGCATTGAGAACCTTGTCGATCTCGTCGGCCATGACCAGCGCCGGCAGGTGCAGCACGGCCGTCAGGCGCAGCCCGGTACCCACGTTGCCCGGCGAGGCCGTCAGGTACCCGTAGTCCTCGCTGAACGCCGGCTCGAAGGAACCGGCGAGCGCATCGTCCAGCCCCATAACGTCGGCCAGCGCGGCGACGGGGTCGAAACCCGAGCGCCAGGCGCACATCTGCAGATGGTCCTCGGCATTGAGCAGGCCGGCCTGGGAGAGATTGCGCGCCGTCACGAGAACCCGGTGTTCCGGGTTCGCCAGCAGGTCGGGGCCGGCCAGCATCTTCTCGCGCAACAGTTGCCGCGAACGGGGCTCGCAGGCGCCCACTTCGATCGACCAGCCGTCGGCAAGGCCGGGCAACCGACGCAACTGCCGCCCCAGGTCGGACGCGATGGTCGCCAGTTCGGCTGCGCCGGCCCGGTGCGGGAAGGGAAGCCCGGCCAGATTCCGGGACAGTCGCGCGCGAGTGGCGATCACGATGTCGGCGTGAGGTCCGCTGCCGTCAAGCCAGACTGCATCGATTCCGGCCAGTTCGTTCATGATGCCGCTCATGAGCCGGCCCGCGCATCGGAATCCGTGCCGTCCTCGAGGGCGCGCAGCCGGTCGCGCAGCGATGCTGCCCGCTCGAACTCCTCGGCAGCAACGGCCTTGGTCAGGCTCAGGCGCAGCCGCGTGATCTCCGCGAGCCGCGACGAGGGCCGGCCGCCGCCCGGCACCTTGCCGACATGAGACACGTGCCGATGGAACCGCGCCAGCAGGGGCAACAGCGTCGACTTGAACGACGTGTAACAGGCGCCGCAGCCCAGGCGATTGTCGCGCCGCACGTCGTCGATGGTGGTTCCGCAGACCGCGCAGACGCTCGGCACGCCGCCCACGCTGCCGAGACCGCGGCCCAGGAACGAAACGAGGGGCTCCGGCCCCGGGGACGTCACCGGCTCTCGCTCGCCGGGCGCCGCACAGTCGGCGCACAACCAGACACTGTGCCGCGTCTCGCCGGAAATCTCCAGCCAGTGCACCGTGGCCTCGCGTTGTCCGCAACGATGGCACTTCATGCCACTGCCCCCTCCGTCGCCGTCAGGCGCCCTTCCACCAGCCGCCAGCGCGCGGAGGCCCGGGCTGCCAGCGCCTGGTCGTGCGTGACGAGCACCAGGCCCACGTTCTCCTGCCGGTGCAGCGAGAACAGGAGGTCGCCGAGGCGCGCCCCGATCTCGGCGTCGAGGTTCCCGAACGGCTCGTCCGCCAGGACCACGCGTGGCCGGTTCATGAACGCGCGCGCCACCGCCACCCGCTGCTGCTCGCCGCCGGACATCTCGCCGGGCAGGTGGTTGGCCCGGTCAGCCAGACCCATCGCCTCGAGGAAGGAAAGCGCGCGCCCGCGGTCGGCATCCGTGACCGGGCCCAGGCTCCGCACCGGCACCAGCAGGTTCTCCAGCGCGGTGAAGTCGGGCAACAGGAAATGGAACTGGAAGACGAAGCCCACGCCACGCGCGCGCCAGAGTTCGCGGGCGCGCCGCTGGTCCGAGGCCAGCGGCTGGCCGTCCACCAGCACCTGACCGGAAGTGGGCGTGTCGAGCCCGCCGAGGATGTTCAGCAGCGTGCTCTTGCCGCTGCCGCTGCGACCGGTGATCGCCGCCGTGCCGCCCGGCTCGAGCCGGAAGTCGACGCCGCGCAACACCTCCACCGTGCTCTCGGCGCGGCGGAACGACTTGTGCAGGTTGCAGGCTTCCAGCAGTACGGACATGCCCTTGGGCGCCCTTCGTCGCGTGGTGCGTCAGGTGTAGCGGATGATGTCCATCGGCTCGAGGTTCGACGCTTCCCAGCTCGGCCACATGCCGGCCAGCAGCGCCATCACCAGGCTCACTCCCGCGATCAGCACGAAATCCGTCCACTGCAGGAGCACCGGGATGCGGTCCACGAAATAGACATCGCCCGGCAATCGCACCCCGTAGGCGTCGAGGAACCAGATGCCGGCCAGGCCCACGGCGCTCCCGCAGACGATACCCACGGCGCCGAGCCACAGCCCGTTGAGCAGGAAGATGCCCATCACCTGGCCACGCCGGGCGCCCATCGCCAGCAGGATGCCGATCTCGCGGCGCCGTTCACCGACCATCATGGTCAGGATGCCGATGATGTTGAAGCCGGCAATGAGGATGATCATCCCCAGCAGCAGCACCATGATGATCTTCTCCAGCTTGATCCACTGGAAGAGGTTCTGGTTGAGGGCCATCCAGTCGGTGGCGTAGAAATCGCGCCCGAGCTTGTCGCCCAGCGCCCCGGCGACGCGGTCGGCGCGCATCAGGTCGGCCACCTTGACGCCCAGCAGCGAGGCGCCATCGGCAGGATAACCCAGGAAGGCGCCGATCGCCTCGCGGCCGCCGTAGACGAAGCGGCTGTCGAATTCGTACATGCCGGTCTCGAAGAACCCGACTACGACAAAGCGCTCGCTGACCGCGCGGATATCCTGAAGGTCGAGTTCCTCGTTCACCGAGGTGAGGATCACGGTGTCGCCGATGGCTGCGTAGACGTTGGCGGCCAGTTCGGTGCCGAGGATCACGCGCGGTACCGAGCCTCCGTCCAGTGCGGCGAGGATCGCGGGATCCGGGCGCAGGTAGGTGCTCAACGGTTGCACCGTGTCGACCAGGTCGGGTTCGACTCCCCAGACCACGGCCGCCTGCGGCCGCGGCGGCCCCACCGTCCGCGGCGACGAGACCAGCACCTCCTGCCGGATGAACGGGGCCACGCCCACCACTTCGGGCACGGCAGCCACGCTGTCCATCACCGCCCCGAGCGGGCCGAAGCCCTCCGGGCGGCTGGTGATGATCGAGATCATCGGCATGTTCTCGACGAAGGTACGGCGCATCTCGGAGTGGAAGCCGTTCATCACCGCCAGGGTGATGTTCAGCACCGCCACGCCGATCGCGATGCCGACGATGGCGGTGACACTGCCACGGCTGAGGAACCGGCTGTGCCGGCGGCTGCGCAGGTAGCGCTGCGCGATGTAGGTGGCGAAGCGCATCTAGCCTTCGCCGCCCGCCCGCTCGGGGCGCATGGCGGGGAAGAGGAGCACGTCGCGGATGTTGTTCGTGTCGGCCAGGAGCATTACCAGGCGATCGACGCCCATGCCCATGCCGCCGGTGGGCGGCATGCCCTGCTCCATGGCCTGCAGGAATTCCTCGTCCAGCTGCTGGGCTTCCTCGTCGCCGGCGTCGGCCAGCGCCTTCTGCGCCTCGAACCGCCGCCGCTGCTCGAACGGGTCGTTCAGCTCGGAAAAGCTGTTGGCAACCTCGAAGCCGGCGCAGAAGAGCTCGAACCGCTCGACCAGGCCGGGCGTCTTCCGGTGCGCCTTGGCCAACGGTGACAGTTCCTTGGGGTGGTCCATGACGAAGGTCGGCTGCACGAGCCCGGGTTCCACCAGCTCGCCGAACAGGGCGTCGAGGATCTTGTCGCGGCCCATGCCCTTGCGCGGCTCGATGCCGTGCCGCCGAGCCACCTCGATCACCTGCGCGTCATCGAGCGCCATCAGGTCGGTCCCCGTCTGCTCGGCCAGGGCGTCCATGAAGCGCAGGCGCCTGAACGGGCGGTTGAAGTCGAGCTCGTGCCCGCCGTAGGCCAACACGCCCTCGTTGCCGAAACGCAGGGCCAGGCGCCGCAGCAGGCGCTCGGTCAGGTCCATCATGTGATGGTAGTCCCACCACGCCGCATAGCACTCGAGCATGGTGAACTCGGGGTTGTGCGTGCGGTCCATGCCCTCGTTGCGGAAGTCCTTGGCGATTTCGTAGACGCGCTCGAGGCCGCCCACGATCAGGCGCTTGAGGTAGAGCTCGTCGGCGATGCGCAAGTACAGCGTGGTATCCAGCGCGTTGTGATGCGTCGTGAACGGGCGTGCCGTGGCGCCGCCGTACAGCGGCTGCAGGACGGGGGTCTCGACTTCCAGGAACTCCTCGCCGGCAAAGAAGGCGCGGATCTCGGCGATGATCGCGCTGCGCTTCTTGAAGCGGTCGCGGCTTTCCTGGTTCATCACGAGGTCGAGGTGCCGACGGCGACTCTTCAGCTCGAGGCTCAGGTCGTGGTACTTCTCCGGCAGCGGCCGCACCGCCTTGGCCAGGAAGGTGAAGTCCGTCACCTGGATCGTCAGTTCGCCCGTACGTGTGCGGAACAGCGTGCCCTCGACGCCGATCCAGTCGCCGATGTCGATCAGCTTCAGGATGCGCTGGAAGCGCTCCTCACCGAGTACATCCAGCTTGAAATACGCCTGGATACGGCCCCACTCGTCCTGCACCGGGGCGAAGATGGTCTTGCCCGTGCCGCGCTTGGTCATGATGCGGCCGGGCACGCGCACCACGGCGCCGGCTTCCGTGAGAGCAGCTTCCTGCTCGCGCACCTGCGCGCTTGTGTGCGTGCGTTCGTAGGCGTACGGGTAGAGATCGACCGAGCGTCCCAGCTCGCGCATCTTCTCGAGACGCCCCTCGATCAGGTGGTGGTAGGCCGCGGTTCCCTCCGCCGGCTGTTCCGCCCCTTCGGCGGGCTTGGTCTCGTCGCGATCGCTCAAGGCTTCCTCCCGGCGCTGCGGCTCGCCGCGCGCCCGTTGATCCGATGTCACGCTCAGCGGTTGCGGGATCCCTGCCAGCGCAGGAACGCGTCGATGAAACCGTCCAGGTCGCCGTCCAGCACGCCGGTCGAATTGCCCGTCTCGAAGTCGGTCCGGTGGTCCTTCACCTTGGTGTAGGGCTGAAGGACATAGGAACGGATCTGGCTGCCCCAGGCGATATCCATCTTCGTCGCCTCGACGGCGTCCTTCTCGCGCTGCCGCTCCTCCATCGCCCGCGCGTACAGCTTGGCCTTGAGCATCGTCATCGCGCTCTCGCGATTGCGGTGCTGGCTGCGCTCGCTCTGGCACGAGACCACGATGCCCGTGGGCTCGTGGGTGATGCGGATGGCGCTGTCCGTCTTGTTCACGTGCTGGCCACCGGCCCCCTGGGCGCGGTAGGTGTCCACGCGCAGGTCGCCCGGATCGATCTCGACGGAAATATCGTCCTCGACCAGCGGATAGACGAAGACCGAGGCGAACGAGGTATGCCGCCGCTTCTGAGCGTCGAACGGCGAAATGCGCACGAGCCGGTGCACACCGGTCTCCGATTTCAGGTACCCGAACGCGAACGGGGCGTCGATCTCGATCACCGCCGTCTTGATCCCGGCTTCCTCGCCCGCCTGCAGGTCCAGCGTCTGCGATTTCCAGCCGGAAGCCTCGATGTAGCGTGTATACATGCGCAGCAGCATCTGCGCCCAGTCCTGGCTCTCGGTGCCGCCCGCGCCGGGGTGGATCTCCAGCACGGCCCCGCGCTCGTCGGCCTCGCCGCTGAGCAGGAACTGGAAGTCGATCTTCTCGACGGCCTTCTCGAGTTCGGTGACGCCGGCGCCGACCTCGGCCACCGTCTCCTCGTCGCCGGCCTCGGCGGCCAGCTCGACGAATACCTGCAGATCCTCGGCCCGCGCCATGGCGGCCATCATCGGCGCCGTCCACTGCTTCAGCGTGCGAATGCGGCCGACGACGCGGCCGACCTCCTCCTGGTCGTTCCAGAAGCCGGGCGCGGCCTGCTTCGCCTCGAGCTCCCTCAGCTCGGACTGCAGGCGGTCGAAGTCAAAGCCCCTCCTTGAGGGTGGCCAGGCGGGCCAGCGCGGCGTCCAGGCGGTCGACGATCTCCTTCACGGGGCGGCTCCTTCCCGGCGCCGGGGCGCCGGTGGTTCAGGGGGCGTGGTCGGTCCACAGGCGGTCCACCGCCGCGGCCAGTTCGGCCGGTCCCCCGTTGTTGTGGATCGTCAGGTCGGCACGGGACCAGTCTCGGTCCAGGTGGGACAGCGCGCCCACGCGCGCCAGTGCTTCCGCAGGCGTCAGGCCCGCCCGTGCAGCCAGCCGCTCCGCCCTCAGCCCGGGTTCGGCGACGACCGCGATGACCAGGTCGGTGCGCGGCGGGGCCGGCAGCCGAAAATACACGGCCGCTTCGAGGACGGCAAGAGCATGCCCCGCCGCAGCCAGCCGCGCCAGCCCTGTTTCCATCGCCTCGCACAACGGACCGTGGGTGATGCCGTCCAGCGCCGCGAGTTCGGCCGGCCCGCCGAACACGCGCCTTCCCAGGGCCGCGCGATCGACGGCGCCGTCGCGCACGCAGCCCGCGCCGAAGCGGTCGGCGATCGCGGCCACGACAGTCGGCAACGCCAGCACCTCGTGGCCCAGGCGATCCCCGTCGAGCACGGCGGCGCCGCGGGCCGCCAGCAGGGCCGTGACCGCCGACTTGCCGGCTCCCGTCGGGCCCGTGACGACCCAGCGCCTCACCCGTGCGCCTCCGCCCAGTTCGAGCCGGTGTGGATGTCCACGACCAGCGGCACCTTCAGGGACAGCGCACCCTCCATGCCGTCACGGACCAGCGCGGTCACCGCCTCCACGCTTGCGCGGGGCACTTCCAGCACCAGTTCATCGTGCACCTGCAGGAGCAGGAGCGCGCCGCTGTCGCCGGCGTCGAGCGCGGCCTGGATCCGCAGCATCGCCAGCTTGATCAGGTCCGCGGCCGTGCCCTGGATGGGCGTGTTCACAGCCACCCGCTCCTGGAAGGCGCGCGTGCGGTTGTCCGCCGACGTGATGTCCGGCAGCAGCCGGCGACGTCCCAGCATC
The DNA here is from genome assembly GCA_016703265.1 of bacterium. Classification (NCBI taxonomy): domain Bacteria; species bacterium. The sequence goes on along the minus strand of JADJCK010000001.1, from coordinate 76,525 downwards.
GTCGAGACCCAGCCGTTACGGCGCGCCGATTCGCGCGTGGTCTCGATGAAGGCACGCACGCCGGGATAGGTGGCGAAGTAGCGGTCGATGAATGCGGTCGCCTCCTTGACCGGGACGCCCGTCTGTCGCGCAAGGGCCCGTGCGCCCATGCCGTAGATGACCCCGAAGTTGATCGCCTTGGCGCGGCTGCGCATCTCGGAAGTGACCTGGTCCTCGGCTATGCCGTTGATGAGCGCAGCCGTGCGCCGGTGCACGTCGGCGCCGTCGCGGAACGCGGCCTGGAGTCCCGGGTCGTCCGCCAGGTGCGCCAGCAGGCGCAGTTCGACCTGCGAGTAGTCGGCGGACAGGAACACATTGTCGGCGGCGCGCGGCACGAACGCGCGCCTTATCTGGCGGCCCAGGTCGGTGCGGATCGGGATGTTCTGCAGGTTCGGGTCCGAACTCGACAACCGCCCCGTGGCGGCCACGGCCTGGTTGTACGAGGTGTGGACGAGCCCCGTCGTTTCATCGGCCAGCAGGGGCAACGTCTCGACATAGGTGCTCTGGAGCTTGGCCACCTGCCTGTACTCCAGGATGGCCGCCGGGAGTTCGTGCTCCTCGGCCAGCACCGACAGCACCGACACATCGGTGCTCCAGCCGGTGGACGTCTTCTTGATCGGGGTCAGCTTCAGCTTCTCGAACAGGATCACGGCCAGCTGCTGCGAGCTGTTGACGTTGAAGTCCTGGCCGGCCAGCGCGACGATGCGCTTCTGGAGCTCGGTCAGTTCCTGTTCGAAGCGGCGGCGCAACGTCCCGAGAAACGCACGATCCAGGCGGATGCCGTTGCGCTCCATCCGCAACAGCACCGCCGACACCGGCATCTCCAGCCCGGCGAACAGTTCCCTGAGGCCGGTCTCGTCAAGGAGTGGCGACAGGAAGGCGTGCAGGCGCAGCGTGTAGTCGGCGTCCTCCGCTGCATACTGAGCCAGACGCCAGGGATCCACAGACAGGATGTCGCGCCGGCGATCCCCGCGCTCGAACAGCTCGTCGTACGGCATCATGCGGTGCTCGAGAAAGTCCCCGACCAGGTCATCGAGCCCATGGGAACGTCGACCGGGATCCAGCACGTACGAGGCAAGCATCGTGTCGAAGCGCGGGCCGTCCAGCGGCAGGCCGTGCCGAACCAGGACCCACTCGTCGTACTTCAGGTTCTGGCCCACCTTGAGGCAATCCGAAGCCAGGACCGGCGCCAGCAGCGCCGCGACGGCCTGCAGGCGGTCGTGCTCACGGCCGGCCGGGAACAACGAGCCTTCGGCGGCCGGCCCGGGCTCGCTGTCGCGCCAGCGCACCGGGATGTAGGCCGGCGGCAACGGACTCCCGTCGCGGGCCGCCCCTGCGAGGCTGATGCCGACAAGGCGGCAGCTCTCCGCGCGCAGGCTGTCGGTCTCGGTGTCGACGGCCAGGGCCGCCTGCGGATCGAGCCGCGCCAGCCAGGCAGCCAGGGACTCGTCGTCGGCCAGCCGGACGTAGCCCAGCGCGGCGCAGCGTTCCCGCCAGCCGGATTCATCCGGCGCCGGCTGTGTCGGTGTCCCTGCGGCTTCCGGAGCCCGTCGCCGGCGCGGCGCGTCGGATTGGCCCGGTTCGGCTGCCGCTGTCGATGCGGCCTTAGGTGCAGCGGCCGCCAGTTTGCCGGCCAGCGTCTGCACACGACGGAGCCCCAGCTGGCCGAGCAGTTCCTGCGCGGGAGCCGAGACCGGCAGAACGGTGTCCAACCGCTCCCAGTCGAGCTCGACCGGAACATCGCGCCGGATGCGGAACAGGTCGCGCGACAGCAGGACCAGCTCGCGGTTCTCGCCGATCACGCGCTTGAGTCGCGGTGTCAGCGTGCTGGATTCGAGCCGGTCGAAGAGGTTCTCGAGCGTGCCGAATTCCTGGATCAGCTTGAGCGCCGTCTTGTCGCCGACGCCGGGGGCACCCGGGATATTGTCGGCCTTGTCGCCCGACAGCGCGAACACATCGACGAGCGCCGCCGGTTCCAGACCGAAGTCGCGCCGCACCGTGTCGGCCGTCACTTCCGAGACTTCGTCGCCATGCTTCCCCGGCTTCAGGATCCCGACGTGTTCGCCCAGCAGCTGCAGGAAGTCCTTGTCTCCGCTGTACAGCCAGGCCTGTTCGCCGCGTGCGGCCGCGCGCGCCGCAACCGTGGCCATCACGTCGTCGGCCTCGACGCCGTCCTCTCCCAGCACGGGCACGCCCCAGGCCGCCAGCAGTTCGTGCAGGCGCGGGAGCTGCTCGGCCAGCTCGGGCGGCATCGGCTTGCGATGGGCCTTGTACTCGGGATACATCACGTGGCGAAAATTGGGGCCCTTGCGATCGAAGACGACGGCCAGCCGCTCGGGGCGCCGCGACTCCACGAGCGAGAGCACCGAATGGCAGAAGCCGAAGGCCACAGAAGTGACTTCACCCGAGGGCGCGGTCAACGGGCGCGCGGCAAAGGCGTAGTGCGCCCGGTAGACGAGTGCGGAACCGTCAACGAGTATGAGCGACAAGGGCCTGACCTTTCGCGGGATGGGTGCGGGAATCCCGTCAGTCGACGCGATACAGGCGGTGCGCATCGATATAGGCGGCGACGGCCGCCGGCACAGGGGCGAAAGCGCCGGCGCCGGCCGCCAACATAGCACGAACGGCGCTGGCGGACACCGGGTGGTCGAACGGCGGAGCCAGGACGATCCGTTCCCGCGGCAGCCCGGGCCCGCACAAGCCCGGGGAATTCCCGGCGACTCCGGCGCGCGCCAGCACGACCAGCTCGACCAGGCCCAGGATGCGTTCGGGTTCACGCCAGGCGTTGAACGTCGCGAGATGGTCGGCGCCTACGACGAGCCGCCAGCGGTCCGCGGGGTACTCGGCGCAAAGAGAGGTCAGTGTCTCGACCGTGTAGACGGGGCGGCCGGCGGCGACTTCCCGGTCATCGATCGTCACGCCGGCGTGCCCGGCGAACGCCAGTCGGCACATCGCGAGGCGGTCGGTCGGCGATGCGCCGGTCGCTTCGCGCCAGGGAGAGCGCCAATTGGGAACCAAGGTCACGTGGTCGGCCAGGCCGTGCTCGAAGATGTGCGCGACCATCGCGACATGGCCCGTGTGCACCGGGTCGAAACTGCCACCCAGCAGGGCGCGGATCACGACCCGGCGCCGGCCTTCAGCCGCGCGGCCGCCTCGGTGGCGCCGCCGGCGTGCCGGCTCTGCGGGAAGTCGCCGGCCAGCCGCGAGTAGAAACGCGTGGCGCCGGCCGTGTCGTCGAGCTTTTCGGCAGCGCGCGCCCGCTCCCACAGCACGTCCGGGACAAGCGCACTGCCGGGTTCATCCTCAAGCACGCCGTCCAGCACCGTTGCCACGGCTTGCCAGCGCCCGAGTTGCCGGAAGACCTGTACCTGCGCCAGCCGCTTCTGCACCAGCAGGTCGCTGATCCCGGCCAGTTCGGCCGTGACCGCGGTCCGGCGCGTCGACTCGGGATACGCCACCAGGAAGCGCTCGAAATGGGCCCGAGCCTCCAGCGCGCCGCTGGCGTCACGTTCCACATCGCCGACCTGGCGCAGGTAGGCCAGGCCTTCCTGGTACTGCGCCTCCTCGACCCGGTTGCTGGTCGGGAAGTCCTTGCGCAGGATCTGGAATTCGACCGCGGCCAGCGGGTATTCCTCGAGGTCCATGTAGATCATGGCCTTGCGGAACTGGGCTTCGGCCGCCAGCGAGTCCGTCGGATTGTGCCGCACGAAGGCTTCATAGGCAGCGACCGCTTCCAGCCGGTTGCCCTTGGCCGCGAAATAGTCGGCGCGGTCCAGCGTGGCGGGCGGGTGCGGATTCCCGCCGGCGCAGCCGCCGATGAACAGCCCCAACGCAACCGCCGCCATGAATGCGAACCGGATCCGGCTTCTGGCCGGCACCCTCTGCGATGCCTTCACGTCAGTCTCCCGTGTTCGCGAAATAGACGGCCACGAGCCCGGCCAGCGTGCCGAGCACCGCGAATTCCTCAAGCCGGCGTTGCCAGCCGCTCTCGCCCGGCGCCGCACTCGTGAACGGGTACAGCGTCGAGTTCACCACCGGGAACTCGTCGTTCGTCACGCGGTCGGTGAAATGACGCGCCATGCGTTCAGCGAGCAGCAGGCGCCCGGTGCTGTTCTCGGTGATCTGGGCCGTGACGACCACGACCAGGTCACGATCGACCCAGCTGCGCCACAGTCCCAGCGTGCGGCCGACGTCGGGGTAGGTCAGCGCAACCTGCGTGGCCGTCAACTCGGCCGTATAGTCGGGCGCGGCGACCAGGGCCCGCACGCTGTCCGGCTGCGCCACGAGCACCTCGTAGCCACGTTCCTTGAGCACGCGCGCCGACACGATGCGCAGGAGCTCGCCCGAAACGTCCGTCGGCGCCGCGCGTCCCGCCAGCAGCACACGCGCCGGGGCCGGCGGCAACGCTCCGACGGCCTCGGCTACGATCTCGCCCATCAGGGCCTCGACCAGCCACAGGTTCGTCCGCAGCGAATCGGCGACGGCCGCGCCGCCGAGCCCTGACGGGCCCGTCGCCGGCAGGACCGGTGTCGCCGCACGCGCTGCCGGTGCCGTCGCCGCCAGGGTGAGGACCCATCCCATTGCCTTCAGCCAGCGCTTGTCCACGGTACCCCTCTTCGCTACGGGCGCGTTCGCGCCCAGCCCGTCATTGTTCCGCCAACCGCATCAACCGGCCTGCTTCAGGCCTTCTCGCCCCAGACATCGAACGGCGTCACGGCCGCAAAGCGAGCCTTCACGATCTCACCCGGGCGGGCACCAGGCGCCGCCAGCAGCACGCAACCGTCGAGATCGTAGCCGAAATGATAGCTCCGCCCCACCGCGAGGGAAACAGCCGACCCGACAACACCGTCGAAGTCGCGGCGTTCCCGTTTGCCCAGCCATTGGCCATCCGCCAGGTCGGCCGCCAGCTCGTCGACGCCCGAATCGCCCCGCTCCCCCGGTTCCACGACCTCGTCGATGACGACGTCGAACACCTGTCCGAGCCGGCCCTCCTGTCGCTCCAGGGAGATGCCCGCCTGCACGTCGGTGATCAGGGCCTCGCGGTCGAGGACCACCTCGGGTGAGACCTGTTCGTCCATGCGCGCCGCCGGCGTCCCGGACTCCGGCGAGAAATGGTGCGTGCCCACGTGGTCGAACGAGACCTCGGCCAGGAAGTCCGCCAGCTGCTCGACATCCTCGTCCTCCTCACCCGGGAAACCGAGCAGGACGGTCGTGCGCAGGACCAGTTCCTCGCGGCCCTCGCGCAGCTTGCGGAAGAAGGCCGGTGACGACTTCTCCCCGCCCGGCCGCTTCATCGCCTTCAACAGGCGCGGCGAGGCGTGCTGGATGGGCAGGTCCAGGTACGGCGCCACCTTGGGCAGGTCGAGCAACCGACGCAGGTCGTCCGCCGAGACCAGTCCCGAATAGAGGTAGAGCAGCCGGATCCAGCGGAGATCGTCGACGCCCGACAGCGCGGTGACCAGCTGCAGCAACGTCTCGCCCGTCTCGCGCCCGAAGTCGGTCGTGTTCTGCGAGACGATCTGGATCTCGCGCACGCCGCGCCCGGCCAGTCCCCGCACCTCTTCCACGATCTCGGACACCGGGCGGCTGCGTTGCGGCCCGCGGATCAACGGGATGCGGCAGAAGGTGCAGTGGCAATTGCATCCTTCGCCGATCTTGACGAAGGCCACGTGCGAGGGCGTCAGGAGCGGTCGGTCGACCAGCCCGCCGTAGGGCGCCGCCTCGGGCCGCGAGATCAAGCCAGCGGATGTCGCGGGCCCCGCCAGCGGAAAGTCGGGCGCCAGGACGCGCGCCGGCGGCTCCTCGCCCAGGCAGGCCGCCACGACGTTCGCGAACTGGCCCACGCCGGCCACCACGTCGACATCCGGGAACCGCTCGCGGATCATGTCGCCGTGTTCCTGCGACCAGCAGCCGCAGACAGCCAGGAAGCGATCCTCCTTGGCTTCGCACATTTCGCGCAGGGCACGCTCACTGTCGCCGCGGGCGGCGTCGATGAAGCCGCAGGTGTTCAGCACCCAGATGTCGGCATCCTCGGGCTCGCGCACGATCGCGGCACCGCGACGCGCGAAGTGCCCGAGCAGGGCCTCGGAGTCGACCAGGTTCTTGTCGCAGCCGAGCGTCGAGCACCACACCTTGCGCATCAGGCCCTGCCCTCCTCTGCCATGGGCAGGTCTTCCGGTTTGATCAGCACGTCGCGGGCCTTGCTGCCGGTGAACGGCCCGACAATGCCTGCTTCCTCGAGCATGTCCATCAGGCGCCCGGCGCGCGTGTAGCCGATGCGCAGGCGCCGCTGGAGCAATGACGTCGAACCGCTCTGGTGCAGCACGACGATGCGCCTGGCGTCCTCGAACAGGTCGTCCTCGCCCGTGTGCTCGCCGGCGGCGGCGCCCTCTTCCACCAGGCTGATCTCCTCGGTGGTGCCGGCGTACTGCCGCCAGTGCGCCGCGACGGCGTCGCACTCGTCGACGTCGATGAAGGCCCCGTGCACGCGGACCGGCAGGGCGCGACCCGGCTGCAGGTAGAGCATGTCGCCGTGGCCCAGCAGCGCCTCGGCGCCGTTCATGTCGAGGATCGTACGCGAGTCGTTCTTCTGGATCACCCGGAAGGCGATGCGGCAGGGAATCTTCGCCTTGATGACGCCGGTCAGCACATCGACGCTCGGTCGCTGAGTCGCCAGCACCAGGTGGATGCCCACGGCGCGCGCCTTCTGGGCCAGGCGGGTGATCGGGCCCTCGAAATCGTTGCCGAGCTGCATCATCAGGTCGGCCAGCTCGTCGACGATGCAGAGGAAGTACGGCATCGGGTCGGTGACCTTCTGCCCCTGCACATCGGTGATCTCGCCGCGCTCGACCTTGTCGTTGTACTGCTTGATGTTCCGCACCGAGCACCTGGCCAGCTGCCGGTACCTGAGTTCCATCTGCGCCACCAGCCACTGCATGGCCTTCAGCGCCTCGCGCGGGTCGGTGACCACCGGCAGCAGCAGGTGCGGGATCCCGTTGTAGACGTTCATCTCGAGCATCTTGGGATCGACCAGCACCATGCGCAGCCGTGACGGGTCGTTGCGCAGGAGCAGGTTGCAGATCAGCGCGTTCAGGCAGACCGACTTGCCGCTGCCGGTCGAGCCGGCGACGAGCAGGTGCGGCAACGAGGCGATGTCGATGCCCACGGGCCGCCCCACGACATCCTTGCCGAGGATCACCGAGAGCGGCTCCCGCGTCTGGTTCGCCGTCAGTTCCAGCACTTCGCGCAGGCGCACCATCCGCGCCGTCGGATTGGGGATCTCGATGCCGACGGCCGCCTTGCCGGGGATGGGCGCTTCCATGCGGATCGAGCGGGCGCGCATCGCCAGCGCCAGGTCATCCGTGCGCTGCACGATCTGGTTGACGCGGATGCCGGGTCCGGGCTGGTACTCGTAGGTCGTCACCACGGGGCCGGGCCGGACATCCTTGACCTCACCCTCCACGCCGAACGAGCGCAGCGTGGCCTCGAGCAGGTCGGCGGCCGCGTCGAGTTCGGTGGCCGCGACCGGCTGGCCTTCGGGCCCCGCCGGGGTCAGCAGTTCGAGGCCCGGCATGCGGACCGGCCCGCGAGGGGCCTTGCGAACGGCACGGGCCGGTTTCGCCGCGCGCGCGACCGGCGCGGCGTCCGGCATTTCCTCGCCGTCGGCGCCGGGCAGTTCGAGGGATTCCTCGTCGTCCCACTCGCCTTCCTCATCTTCCTCGTCGTCGAACTCATCGACCTCGTCAGCCGCCGGAACCGGAGCGTTGTGTACGACCCGTTCACGGGCGGCCTTTGCGGCGGCCAGGGCGGTCGAAGCTGGAGTCGTTGCCGTGCCCTCTACTGCGTCACCGGTGCCGTCCGCAAGGGCCCGCCGCGGCCGCGCGGCCCACATCGACGCCAGTGCACCGACGACGCCCGGTCCCAGACTACCGAACAATCGACGCAGTGAGCGACCCAGCTGGCCACCCAGTGCCGCGAACGCACGGACCAGCGGGCGCCCGATCACGCCCAACAGGGCCAGCCGGCGCCCGGCCACGGCACCGGCCGCCACGACGAGCCCCGTGGTCAGGATGATGCGCCCGCCGCCCTCGCCGAAAAACCTGTGGAAAACCCCGGCCAGGTGGAAGCCCGCGGCGCCGCCCCAGTTGGCGGCGCCGGGCGTGCCGAGCGGCCACCCGGGCTGACCCATCCAGGTGGCGGTCACCAGCCACAGGGGCAGGGTGCGCCACAGCCAGGCGCGCGGACGTTCCACGCGGTTGGCCAGCGAGGCGATGCCGAAGGCGACCAGGAACAGCGGCACGGCCCAGCACCACAGGGCACCGAAGCCGAGTCGGCCCGTCACGTTGAGCAGGGAGCCCACGGGTCCGCCGGGGTTGCCGTCGGGAAAGACCTGGTCAGGGGTGCGGCCGTAGATGAGACCCGTCCACGGTCCCGGGTCGCCGGTGAGCGCGAGGCCGCCGTAGACACCGCAGGCGATCAGGATCACACCCGCGAGCCACGGCGCACGGTACCAGGGTGTGTCCCCGCCGCTAGCCTTCTTCCGACTTCGCCCGGCCACGCAGTCCCTCCTGGAGATGGGTCAGTTCCTCTTCCAGGAAGCGGGTCGTCGCCTTCCCCTGCAGGAAGACCGGATTCTCCAGCACCTCGATGTGGAACGGGGTGCTCGTGGGAATCCCCTCGAATACACACTCGCTCAGGGCGCGGCGCATCCGTGCGATCGCTTCCTCGCGGTTCTTGCCATGGGTCATGATCTTCGCCAGCAGCGAATCGTAGTGCGGCGGGACGAGGTAGTCCGAATAGATGTGCGTGTCCACACGCACTCCCGGCCCGCCCGGCGCATGGTAGTAGAAGACGCGCCCCGGGCACGGCATGAAGTCGCGTTCGGGATTCTCGGCATTGATGCGGCACTCGATGGCATGGCCCTTGACGGCGATGTCCTTCTGCACGAAATCGAACGCATCGCCGGCCGCCACGCGGATCATCCACTTCATCAGGTCGATGCCCGTCACCAGTTCCGTGACGCCGTGCTCGACCTGGATCCGGGTGTTCATCTCCATGAAATAGAACGAGCCGTCGGTGTCGAGCAGGAACTCCACGGTGCCGGCGCTGCGGTAGCCCACGCGCTCGGCCAGCCGCACCGCGGCGGCGCCCATCTCGCCGCGCAGTTTCGGCGAAACGGCCGGCGACGGCGCCTCCTCGATCAGCTTCTGGTGGCGGCGCTGGACGGAACAATCGCGCTCGCCGAAATGCAGGATGTGCCCGTGGTGGTCGCCCATCAGCTGGATCTCGACATGCCGCGGCGTGACCAGGTATTTCTCGATGTAGACGCCGTCGTTGCCGAAGGCCGCCTTCGCCTCGGTGCGCGCCTGGACGTAGTTCTTGCGCAGCTCGGCGTCGTCCCAGGCCACGCGCATGCCCTTGCCGCCGCCGCCGGCCGTCGCCTTGATGATCACCGGGAAACCGAACCTCTCGGCCGCCAGCGACGCTTCCTCGACCGTATCGATCAGGCCCGTGCCGGGCACCACGGGCACGCCGGCCTCCACCGCCATGGTACGCGCCGTCGCCTTGTCGCCCATGCTGCGGATGACTTCGGGCGGAGGGCCGATCCAGATGAAGTCGTTGTCGACGCAGATCTCGGCGAACTCGGCGTTCTCGGCCAGGAAGCCGTACCCGGGGTGGATGGCCTCGGCGCCGGTGATCTCGGCCGCGGCGATGATATTGGGAATGCGGAGGTAGCTTTCGGCGCTGGTCTTCTTCCCCACGCACACGGACTCGTCGGCGTATTTCACATGCAGCGAGTCGGCATCGGCGGTCGAATGGATGGCTACGCTCTGTACGCCCAGCTCCCGGCAGGCGCGCATGATGCGCAGGGCGATTTCGCCCCGGTTTGCCACGAGAATCTTCTTGAACATCCGCGACTTCCTGCTTTGGGGACAAACACCTGCACGCCGGCCCCTCCCGGGCGCGCCGGCAGATCCGGGCGCCCCATTCTGGGCTGCGCCTGCGGCGATGGCAAGGGAAAACGGGTCAACCGCCGAAGGGCAGGCAACCCGCTCCCGCGGCATCGGTTCCCGTAAAGCGGCGACCCGGCCGCGGGGCCGGGTCGGGGTGGCGTTGCGTTGCGGATCGACGTCCCGGGCCCGGGAAGGCGGTCAGGTCCGCGTCATCGCCGGCTTGCCGTCGTCGGCGTCCTTGTTCTCGAACCGCTGCCAGGTGTTGTCCGAGCTGGCCTGGATGCCCTTGACCCGCAGCATGAACTCGTGCGGGTTGCTGCTGGCCTGCAGGGCCGTCTCGATGGTGATGCGGTTCTCCTTGTAGAGCTGCATCAGGGACTGGTCGAAGGTCTGCATCTGGTACTGGATGAAGCCCTCCTGGATCGCCTGCCGGATCATCACCGTCTTCTCCGGCTCGCGGATGTACTCGCGGATCGTGCCCGTGGCGATCAGGATCTCGCAGGCCGGGAAGCGCCGCAGCCCATCGGCGTCGGCAACCAGTCGCTGCGAGATCACCGCCTGAAGCGTCGAGGCCAGCAGGTACCGGATCTCCTGGTGCTGGTGCGGCGGGAAGAACGAGATGATGCGGCTGATCGTCTGGGTCGCGTCGATCGTGTGCATGGTGCTGAGCACCAGGTGGCCCGTGTCGGCCGCCGTGATCGCGATCTTCATCGACTCGGCATCGCGGATCTCGCCGATCAGGATCACGTCGGGATCCTGCCTCAGGACATGCTTCAACGCATCGGCATAACTCGTCGTATCACAGCCGATTTCGCGCTGGCTGATGATGCTCTTGCGGTCACGATGCAGGAACTCGATCGGGTCCTCGATCGTGATGACGTGCCGCGACGCCTCGCGGTTGATGATGTCGACGATCGACGCCAGCGTGGTCGACTTGCCGCTGCCGACAGTCCCGGTCACCAGCATCAGGCCGCGCGACTTCATCGCGAGTTCCTTGACCACCGGCGGCAGGTGCAGGTCGTCCGGCGTGTGGATCTCGACCGGCACATGGCGGAAGACCATTGCCACGCTGCCCCTCTGCACGTAGAAGTTCGCGCGGAACCGGGCTACGCCCGGCACGCCGAACGCGAAGTCGATCTCCTTGGTCGCCTCGAACAGTTCACGCTGGTTTGGGGCCAGGATCTGCTGGCAGACCGCCGCCATGTCCTGGACCGTGGGCGCCTCATAGTCGCCGAACACAAGCGTGCCGTTGATGCGGAAGACCGGCGGCGACGCGACTTTCAGGTGAAGGTCGCTGGCGCCCCGGGAGATCATCTCCTTGAGGATCCGCTTGATGTCCATCATGGCCCGCTCCCGGCAAAGAGGGCCGCGCCGCCTCCCGGGGCCGCGCGGCAAATGTGATTGTACCGGTGGTTTCGGCAGTATCGGGCCGGGACTTGAACGCTGATCTGGGCACCCCCCGGGGCGCCCGGCGGGCAACGGAACGGGCCCGCCTCCGGAGGGAAGCGGGCCTGTGGGAATCACTTGCGGACGGCTGGAATCAGCTCGCCTCAGTCGGGATCGACAAGGAACAGGACCGCTTCGGCCTCGACCGGGCTGCCGTTCTCGACCAGGATCTCGCGGATGACCCCGTCCATCTCCGCCTCGATCTCGTTCATCACCTTCATGGCCTCGATGATGCAAAGCGGCTGCCCGCGGCTGACGCGGTCCCCCACGTTGACGAAATTCGGGCTCGTGGGCGCCGGCGCCCGGTAGAGCGTGCCGACGATGGGCGACCGGAGTTCCTTCCAGCGGGCCCGGGCCGGGTCGGCGACCGGGGCCGCCGCCACGGGCGCCGCCGCCGGCGCCGCGACCGGAGCCGCTGCGATCACCGCTGCGGGGGCCGGCTGCGCCATCTGGGCCAGTTGCGCCATGGCCGGCATCCCGACCGCCGCCGCCGGCGACTTCTGGATGCGGATCGTGGTGTCCTTGTTGATGATCTCCAGTTCCTCGATACCGCTCTGCTCGACCAGCTTGACCAGTTCCCGGACTTTCTCAATATCCATGCGTTCGCCTCCGGTGCGCGCGAAAGGTCAGACGCGACCCAGGTATTTCCCGGTCCTCGTGTCGATCTTCAGGATCTGGCCCTCTTCGATGAAGAGGGGAACCTGGACGACCAGGCCCGTCTCCATGGTCGCGGGTTTCGAGCCGCCCTGGGCCGTGTCGCCGCGCAAACCGGGATCCGTGGTCTTCACGGCCAGTTCCACGGTGAACGGGGGCTCGACCGAAAGCGGCGTGTCCTCCATCAGCAGGATGGTGCACATCTCGCTTTCCTTGATGTACAGAAGCAGGTCAGCCAGCCCGTCACGGTGCAGCTGGATCTGCTCGTAGGTCTCCGTGTTCATGAAGACCAGGAAGTCGCCGTCGGGGTAAAGGTACTGGAAAGCGCGCCGTTCGAGGCGCACCTCATCGACCTTCTCGCCGGCCCGGAAGGTCTCTTCGACGACCTTGCCGTTCTTGATGTTCTTGAGCTTGGTGCGTACGAAGGCGCCGCCCTTGCCCGGCTTCACGTGCTGGAAATCGACGATCGACCACAGCTGGTCCTTGAACCGCAACGTGAAGCCCGTGCGAAAATCACTCGTATCCGCCACTGCCGTCCTCGCTTCGTGACCTGTTGGGATACGGCCCCCTCCCGGATACAGTCCTTCGGGGGCCAAACCTGTTCATTGATAACACGCGTCCCGGGGGAAGGCAATCTTCGTTAACCCGCCCCCGGGCACCCGTTCAGGAGCGCAGGCGGGCCGCCAACCCCTCCAGCGCCAACCGGTAGCTGTCGACGCCGAAGCCGCGGATACCCGCGCAAACGACGTCCTCCAGAAGGTTTTGCCGGCGAAATGGTTCCCTTGCAGCGGGATTGCTCAGGTGGATTTCGATAACCGGAATCGAAATCGAGGTGACCGCGTCGCGCACGGCGACCGAGGTGTGGGTGTAGGCTCCGGCGTTGAGGATCAGGCCGTCGGCCTGGTCGCCGGCACGATGGACCAAGGAGACGAGCTCGCCCTCCCCTTCGCACTGGTCGAAGGTCAGTTCCAGGTCGAGCGCGGCCGCCCAGCCGGCACACAGCCCCGACAATTCGGCCAGGGTGGTGGTGCCGTACACCTGCGGCTCACGGCGGCCCAGCCGCGAGAGATTCGGGCCATTGAGGATATGGACGCGCGCCGTCACGGCGTGGCTCCCCGCTCGGCCTTCAGGCGCTCGATCCACATGGCGAACTGCTCGCGCGACTGCTCGCGCTTGTCGCCGGCGCCCGGCCCGAGCCGCGGCAATGCGGGCGGCGCCGCCCGCTCCACCGGAGCGCCAGGGTCGTCATCGGCCCCGACGAGTTCGGCCAGTCGTCCCCGCACCACCGCATCGCCGGGGCGCTCGTCGGCCAGCCGGCGCAGCAGGGTCTCGGCTTTCTGGCGGTAGCCCTGCGCCAGGTACAGGTTGACCAGGGTCAACGTCGCGAAACCGCCCTCGGCGTCGCCTGCGGCCGCTGCGGCGCTCGCCAGGCGCTGCTCCCGCAACCGGCCCAGTTCCGTGGTCCAGTGGCGATCGGCGGGTTCCAGTTGGGCCAGGCGCTCATAGTGCCCGATCGCCGCCACCAGGTCGCCGCGCCTCTGCTCCTCCTCGCCGAGGATCTCCAGCGCCACGAGGTTGTCCGGGTCCAGTTCGAGGATCCGGCCACCGACTTCTGCCGCCTGCGTCGTCCGGCCCACGCCGGCCAGACAGCGCGCCAGGGTCACCAACGCGCCGACAGCCCGCGGATGCCTGGCCAGTCCCGCCTCGAGGATGGACAGCGCCTCTTCGGTGCGGCCCGCCTGGCGAAGCAGGTCGGCCAGCGGGATGAACGCCCGCGAAGCCGGCGCCTCGGTGCAGCGCTGCCGGCAGGCGGCAATCCGCAGTTCCAGGTCGGACATTGGCTCAGTCAACGGTGCCGTCCTCAAGCCAGCGCCTTGAGCGCCAGGCCCACTTCGTTCATGTCGTCCCACAGTCCGGCTTCGCTCGACGCCGGCAACAGGCGGCCGACGGATTCGAGCAACGCCGCGGCCGCCGCCGCGGAACCGTCCTGTCCGTCGGACTGCAGGCAACCCGCACACAGGCCGGCGCCCTGCCGCACCTGTCGGGCAGCCTTGCGGGCGAAGGCGCGGCTCATGGCCGGCAGGGTTGCCGCCGGCACCCCGGTGTCGTCGGCGCCCGCGGCAGCCTGTTCCGCAAAGGCAGCACCGACCTCGGCCACGGTCATCATGTCGGCGAAGGTGAACATCACCATCTGGCTGCGCGTCAGCTTGGCCCGATGCATGGCGAGCACGGTCTCGTTGAGCGCGCGCACCGAAGCCGCCAGCAGCGCGGCGCCCACGTTCCCGTTCTTCGCCGCGAGCGCATCCAGCCTGCCGGCCAGTTCGCCGTAGAATTCGCCCTTCGAGCGCACCGTCTCCTTCCAGCGGAACATCGAGATGATGCTCTGCTGGATCTCGCTGGTGCCCTCGTAGATCGTCGTGATGCGAACGTCGCGCCGCATCTTCTCCACCAGGTACTCGCGCGCGTAGCCGTAGCCGCCGAGCGCCTGGATCGCGGCATCCGCCGCGCGGTTGCCGGCCTCGGTGCACCAGTACTTGGCGATGGAGCCCTCGGTGGTAAGCTCGGTGTGGCCTTCGTCGATGCGCAGCGCCGTCTGTTCCATGTAGGCGCGGCCGGCGGCCAGGTCGATCCACGGATCGACCAGCAGCTTCAGGAGGTAGCCTTCCTTCTCGACCAGCGGCGCACCGAACTGCTCGCGGGTCTTGCCGTAGGCGAGCGCGCGGCGCAAAGGCGCCTGCCCGCCACCCAGCCCGAAGGCGCCCACCATCAACCGCGTGTAGCCGAAGACGGCGTTCGCCTGCTTCAGGCCCTGGCCCTCGACGCCGCCGATCAGGTTGTCGAGCGGCACTTCGACGTCTTCCAGCAGCACGCCCGTCGTGTTCGAGGCGCGGATGCCGTGCTTGTCCTCCTTCTTGCCGACCGACAGGCCAGGGGTGCCCTTTTCCACGGCGAAGAAGCTGGGGCCGGCGGGCGTCTTGGCCAGGATGGTGTAGAGGTCGGCGACGCCGCCGTTGGTGATGAACTGCTTGGCGCCGTTCAGCCGGTAGCCGGTGACGTTGCCGGACGCGTCGATGATCTGGTCGGCCGTCGTCTTGAGTGACGAAACATTGCTGCCGGCCTCGGGCTCGGTCACGCCGTAGGCCACGATCAGGCCCTCGGTCGCGATGCGCGACAACCAGCGCTGCTTCTGGGCCGGCGTGCCGCCGACCAGGATCGGGTCCGTGCCGAGGCAGATGGCCAGGAACGCGGTGGCCACGCCCAGGTCCCAGGCCGCCATCTCCTCGCTGACCCGGCAGATGTCGCGCGCGCCGCCCCCGAGACCGCCGCAGTCCTCCGGCAGGAAGATCAGGTGCAGGCCCACGTCCGGCGACAGCAGCTTCTGGATCAGCTCCATCGGGAACTTGTCCTGCTCGTCCATCTCCATGATCCGGTGGTCTGTCAGTTCGCGACCCACGACCTGCCGCAGTGTCTGCAGCACCATCGCGCTCATCTCGGGGGCCAGTCCAGCGGGAGCATTCATGCGGGAGTCCCTCTTTCCGCGCGGGCCCGCAGGCCCCGCTCAGGTGGATGCTCGGGTTGGGCGACCGCTCGGATCGCGCTCAGGAAACGTCCAGCCGGCCGCGTCCGACCAGGACGCACGACCCGCCGACGCGGATATCGGTAGCCTGGCCGCCGCGCACCGAGGCCTCGGCCACGATGCGACTGGGGCGACCCATTTCGAGGCCCTGTTCGCTGACGATGCGGACCGACTCCTCACACTTGACCAGCCGGTGCTTGACGAGGTAGGCCACGAGGGCGCCCGTGGCCGCGCCGCTGGCCGCGTCCTCGGGAATCCCGAAATGCGGCGCGAACATGCGGCAATGGACCGTCGCCTCGGGGTTCTCCACCTCGCAGGTGAACACGAACAGGTCACCGAACCCGAGGTCGCGGGCGATCGTGTCCGCTTCGCGGCGCCGCAGGTTGATCGCCGCCATGGATTCCAGGGAAGCCAGCGGGACGATATGGATCGGCAGCCCGGTGGAAATCACTTCGCACGGCAAACCGGTGATGGCGATCTCGTCCTCGGGAAGGCCAAGGGTCCGCGCCACCTTGCCCCGCTGGAAATACTGCCCCATGAAGACGGGCGGCTCCAGCGTGAGGTAGTAGACCGGCTTCTCTTCCTCGAGGCGCCGTTCGACCGTGAACCGGCCGGCCTCGAGATCCCAGGTGAACGGCACACCGTCACCCGCGCGCCGGCCCAGCGTGTCGAGCGCGAAGGTCGCGCCCAGCACCGAGTGGCCGCCGAACGGGATCTCGCCGCTGGGCGTGAACACGCGCAGCCCGGCGGCCGGCGCCGCCGATGAGCGCGGCGGCACGATGAACGCCGTCTCCCCCGCTCCCATCTCCATCGCCAGCTTCTGCATCAGGGTGTCGGCCACCCCTGCCCCGTCGGGGAACAGGTACAGGCGACTGCCTCCGAAAGGCCGGTCGGTGAAGACGTCGATGAGCAGGAATTCGAGTTCCATCGTGTGGTGTCCGTCCCGGGGCCGTCGGCGCACATCGGCAACCGCAGGCTTACCCCGCGGGCCGATCCCATGCGCGTGAATTTAGCACAAGCGCGGCGGCGGGCCAAGCCGATTGCCCGGTCGGCTGGTTGCCCCTGCGGCCCGTTTCCCGGCGCCCGGCGCCGATCCCCGGGCCTCAACCTTCGATGATGACCATGCCGACCGCCGTCTCGCGTTCATGGCTCAGGCTGGCCAGCACACGCCCGCCGCCGCCAGCGGTGAGGGCCGCCGCCGCCGCTCCGTGCAGGACCACGACAGGCGCGCCGCCCTCGCCGCGCAGGACCTCGATGTCACGGTAAGGAATGACGGCGATGCCGCCGCCGAGCGCCTTCAGGCAGGCTTCCTTCACGGCCCACCGCCCGGCGACCCGGGCGGCGCTACAGCCTGCCTGGCTCCCCGGTCCTGCCGGCGCCAGCTCGGACGGCCGGAAACACCGTTCCAGGAACCGGCCCCCGTGCCTGGACAGGAGCGCTTCCACGCGCCGTACGTCGACGATGTCGACGCCGATGCCGCGAACGCTCAATACGCGCCCTTCCTCTGGATGACCGCCGGCAGCGTACGGACGAGGATCCGGAAGTCCAGGCCCGGACCTGCGGCCGCCACGTACTGGCGATCCAGTTCCATCCATTCGCTGAAGTCGAGATGACTGCGCCCGGACACCTGCCACAGGCAGGTCAGGCCGGGCTTCACCAGCAGTCGCTGGGCTTCCTGCGGCGTGTAGTCGGCGACTTCGCCCGGGATCTGCGGCCGCGGGCCGACGATCGACATCTCGCCGCGCAGCACGTTCAACAGCTGGGGAAATTCGTCGAGGCTGCTGCGCCTCAGGAAGCGGCCGACACCGGTGATGCGCGGGTCGTCCTTGATCTTGAAGGCCGCGCCGTTCGCCTCGTTGAGGTGGCGCAACTGGTCCTTCCGTGTTTCCGCATCGATCGACATCGAACGGAACTTGAAGCAGTCGAAGAGCCGGCCGCAGCGGCCCACGCGCTTCTGCCGGAACAGGACCGGGCCTGGCGTTTCCAGCTTGATCAGCAGCACGATGAACGGCAGCAGCGGCAGGAGGAGGAACAGGCCGGCCAGCGCCGCCGCAACGTCGAACGCCCGCTTGGCGAATGCGTACAGGCGTCCGGGAGCAGCGCCGGCGCAACAGCGTGTGTCCACGAACCGCTCGTAGCCCGCCCGATCCCCGTAGAAGTACTCAGCCGCCATGCGCAGTCCCGCCTGTCGCTGACCGTTCCCAGGCGAAGATCCGCGTGCCTGCCGGCTGCGCCACGAGGCGCAACGTCCCCAGCCGCGCCAGCGCGGTCGGCAACTCGCCGTGCGGGTCGAAGTACCACTCGCGGGCGAGCACCACCCAGCAGCGATTGCGACCGGTCAGCACTTCGGCACAGAACGCATCGGCCTGTTCCGGGCCGGCCAGTGCCGGGCGCCCGAGTGTACCGAGCAGCGGCAACCGGCCGTCGTCGTAGAATTCGTAGACGTTCGACACCACGGGCACCAGTACGGCATCGCCCGGCGCGGCCGCCGCCGAGACCACGCGCACCGCCTCGCGCACGTCCTCCCGTGCGTAGCGCAGGTCCGACCGCGCGGCGCCCAGCGACCACACCGTCAGGGCCAGCAGCACCGTAGCCGACAACGCACCGACCATGCGAGGCAGCCGGACGAGGCCGCGGGCGGCCAGCAACAGCACGAGGGGCAGCACGACCGAGACATAGCGCGGGTTCCACGGCTTCACGTTGCGCATCGCCAGCAGGACCAGCACCGCAACGGGCACCAGGATCCAGAAAAGCAGCCGCGCCCGTACGCGGTCGGGGCGACGGCCGAGGCCGCCCACCAGCGCCACGCCGACGGCCAACCCCGCGATCGCCAGCAACGGCAATGCCGAGCGAATGAGCGCCATGCGATCGGGCCGGTGCAGTTCGGCCAGCGACGGGCCCAGGCTGTAACCGTAGAAAAACGTCAGCAGGGTGTAGGGCAACGCGGCCAGGGAGAACGTTGTCTCTCCCCGCAACGCTTCGCCGGTCGCCATCCCCGGCACGATGCGGTCCACCGCCCAGATCCCCGTGGCCTGCAGCAGCCAGGGCATGGTCACCAGCAGCACGCCCCCGAAGGCCAGCGCCACCAGAAGGCGATCGCGCCCGAGCCGCGGCCGGTCGACGAAGATCATCGCCAGCGCCATCGCGCCCCACAGGAACAAGCCGGACAGGTTGCTGAGGATGCAGGCCGAGACCGCCGCGATGAAGGCCGTGATGTGGCGACGCCGCAGCCGTCCGGCCGCCAGGTCCAGGTAGGCAAGCGCCGCGAGCACGGCGAAGAACATCAGGAACGCGTAGCCGCGTCCCTCCTGGCTGTACCAGACATGGAACGGGTTGATGGCCAGCAGCAGTACCGCCAACCGGGCCGAGCGCCCGTCCAGAAGGCGGCCGGCGAGGATGCCGAACGCCGGTATGGTCAGGATCCCGGCGACGGCCATCGGCAACCGCATCATCAACTCGGGATCGCCCAGGCGTACGAGCAGCCAGGCAATCGCCGTATAGAGCGGGCCCTGGATCGTGTCGTGCAGCTGTTCCCAGAAGTCGAGGCCGATGCCGGGGCGGATCGCCTGCCAGGTGAGGATCTCATCGACCCACAGGGACTGGGCGCGCAGGCCCAGCAGGCGCGGTACGGCGGCCAGCAGGGTCATTCCCAGCAGGAAACCGGCACCGGGTGCGCCTTCGTTGGGAGCGTCGACATCGGCCAGCCAGTCGGCAGGCGGCACGAACGGCGAACGGCGATGGTCAGGGGTCATGCATCCGCCTTGCTCGGGAAATCCAGCGGCCGCCGGGCGGCCGCGGGTCGGTCAGCGCTGCTTGAGCGGTACGCCGGCCCGGTACTCCTTCAATGCGACATCGATCGATCCGACCGGCACCTTGGTCTTCATCAGCACCGGCACGCGCCGCGCATCGGCGCTGATGTAGAGCGTGATGCGTCCGTCGTGCTTGAACAGCCCTTCGCCTTCGAGCACCGGCTCGACGACGAAGCAATCGAACTTCCCCGCCGGGACCTCGACGGTCTCCCGGCCGTGGACGATGACCTTCATGTTGTAGTTCCGGCGCGACGTGTGGGCCGGCAGCACCAGGTCGCGCCCGGCTTCCAGGTCCAGGTTCCGCACGTAGTAGAAGGCCGACAGCTCGTCCTGGATACCCGCAGGCACGGCCATGGCATGGCCGTCGCCGTAACGGGCCATGCCCGCCTCGCGATCGAACTCGATCTCCAGCGTCTTCTTGTAGTCGCCCTCGCGCAGCCGCTTGTAGAAATAGGCGCTGCTCAGGTCGGCCACATCGATGTAGGTGACGATCTTGTCGCGCACCTTGTAGATCGACGAGAAGAAGCGATTGCTGTTCGCCGTGCTCTGCACATGGTAGCACGTCCGCCCCATGTGATCGACTGTTCCCATCGTCTCCAGAATGCCCTCGCCGGCGGTCACCGGTCCATAGCTGATCTCGAAGACCATCCGTTCGCCGGGGCCGTAGACAGTGGGTGCGATTCCGGTCGGCATCGCGGTCGGCATCGCGGTCGGCATCACGGCGGTCGAATCGGGCTCGGCCCCCGTGGCTGAGGGCGGGCCGGTGACGAATCTGCCGGCCAGGAGAAGCAGCCCGGCCAAAAGGGTCAAACGGCGGTGGTTCAGCAATGCTGTGCCTTTCCAGTTTCGGGTCCCGGCGCCGACCCCGGCAGTCCGGCCGCTCCCCGCGCCGCAAGGAGCGCAAGGGCCGCGGCCGCGACCGGCCCGGGACCGAGGTTCTCCAGGCACGGCCGGCCTGCGACGGGGCAGGTGGTCAGGTCGCAGGGCGAGCAGGCCTCACCCGTGCGAACGGAAACGTGGCGTGGCCCCGGCGGGTTCCAGCCCGCCGGATCGGTCGGCCCGAAAACGGTCACCGTGGGCAGTCCCAGCAGGGCGGCCAGGTGGCGCAAGCCGTTGTCGGTGCCGACGAAAAGGTCGGCTCGCCTCAGCAGCGCCGCCATCTCCGCCAGCGATGACGGCGGCGCGAAGGCATCACCCGGCAGCAGGGTGGCCAACTCCCCGACCAGGGGCCCATCGCCCGGACCCGGCGCCAGCACCGCACGAACCCCGGCGGCCCGCAGCTGAAGCCACAACCCCGCCACATGGCGGGCGGGCCAGGCCTTGGCGCTCCAGGTGGCGCTCATCACGAGGACCACCGCACCGGGGCCGGTCGGGCGCGCATCCCATTCCCGCAGCCAGCTCCGGAATGCCGAATCAGCCGCCAATTCGAGCGCCGGTCGTTCGAGGCTCCGGCCCGGCGTCCAGGGCATCGGCTCCAGCCCCAGGACACGCAACGGATCCAGGAAGGCCTCGCCGGCAAAGCCGCGCAGGGCGTGCGCGCCGGCCCGGTTGCGGGGCACACGCAGGTTGTAGGCCCAGCGACGTCCCGGCAGGTCGTAGCCGACGCGAACGCGGGCCCCCGACAGCGCCGTCCACAGGGCCGTGCGCGGGCTGCCCAGCCAATCCACGACCAGGTCGTAGTGCTGCCGGCGCAGCCACGGATACCATGGTTCGCCGCCCACGTGGGGATACTCCAGGACATTGACGTTGCCCGCCAGTTCGCGAAACAGGCCGGCCAGCGGCCGGTCGATCACCAGGTCGATGCGCGCACGCGGCCAGGCCTCGGCTACGGCCGTGACGGCGGGCAGGCAGACGAGCGCATCCCCCAGCGCCTTGCGCCTGATCAACAGGATCCGGCGGTGATCGGCGTGTGGATGCGTCATGCGGCAACCCCGTTCCCGAACAGCGCCAGCGCGCGCGCGGCCACCGTGGCGACCGTCAGTTCGGGCAGGCACACGAACGCATCGCAGGCATGGCGGTCGCAGGGATGACACGGCGGTCGTTGCGCCAGCACGGCGAACGGCCCCGCGCCTTCATAGGGGAACCAGATCCGCGGATCGGTGGGCCCGAACAGCGCCAGGACCGGCGTGCCGAGGCCGACGGCGGCGTGCATGACGCCGCCGTCGACGGTGACCAGGCCCGCCGCAGCGGCCAGGACATCGAGGACGACCGTCAGCGGCAGCACCGGCAACGCCGCGCCGCGCCCTTCCGGAAGCGAGGCCACGATCGCCGCGCTCACCTGCTCGTCGCCGGGGGCCGTCAGGACCACGATGGGCCCGGCCCAGGTCCGCGCCAGTTCCGACGCAAGGTCGCGCCACTGCCCCACAGGCCAGCGTTTCGTCTCCCAGGTGGCGGCCGGCGCCAGGACGAGGTATCCGCACGCCGGATCCAGGTGCGCCTTCTCCAGCAGCGACGCGGCGCGGGCCGGCGCCTGCGGCCGGCGGGCGAGCCGCGGCAACGCGCGTTCACCCCTGGTCGCGAACCAATCGCTGAAACCGAGTCCGGTCTCCACGTGCGTGAGCGGCCCCAGGCGTGCCAGGTGATCGCCGAGCCCGCCGGGAGCCAGCGTGTCCCAGCGCGGATCCCGTCGCGCGGCCCGGGCATCGGTCAGGTGCGTGTACAGCCGCGAGCGGCTTCCGGCGGGCCCGGCCAGGCGCGCCGGCATGCCGGCCAGGCGCAGGAGCCAGGCACTGCGCGGGTTGAAGAACAGGTCGACAGCCGCGTCGTAACGGTGTCGACGCAGTTCGAGTACCTGCGCCATGGCACCGACTGCAGGCGATACGCCCGCCCCTGGCGCAGCGGCGTCCACCATCTTCCGCGCGCTGCCCGGCCGGCGTGCGCGCGCATCGGCGCCGCGACGCCGCACGGCCAGCGCATGCACGCGGGCGAGGTCCGGATGCCCCGCCAGTACCGGCGCGTAGGCCTCCTCGCACAGGTAGCCGATCTCGAGCCGGGGATCGCCGCTGCGCAGCGCCTCGATGACAACGGTCGACATCACGACATCGCCGAGGTAACGAAGGCGCGTGACGAGTATCCGTCGCAGTGGCCGGTCACCCAGTCGCCAGCTCATGGCGCCACGCTTCCATTTGCGGGATCCGCAGCCATGACCAGCGCCACGGCCGTCGCGAGGTCGGCGGCGAACAACACGCGCGCATCGCCCGGCCATGCACTCTCGACGCGCGCCCTTTCGACGGCGCCGTAGCCGGTGCCGACAAGCACGACGCCGAGCCCGTGCCGCCGCCCGAGGTCGACATCGCTCGCCTTGTCCCCGATCACCCACGAGCGGTCTGCCGGCCACTCGAAACTCGCCGCGGCTTCTTCCAGAAGGCCCGGTCCGGGCTTGCGGCAGCGGCATTGGTCAGCGGGCGCGTGCGGACAGTAGTACATGGCATCGAGCTCCGCTCCGTGTCCGGCCAGTTCGGCATCGACCCGCGACATGACAGCCGCCAGTTGCGCGGGCCCGAATCGCCCGCGGCCGAGGCCGCTCTGGTTCGAGAGCCCGATGAGCGCATAGCCGGCCGCAGCAGCCTTCACGAGGGCAGCCGGTACGCCGGGCACCAGCTCGACCCCGTCAGGATCGGCCAGGTAATCCTTGTCGACGATGAGCACGCCGTCGCGGTCGAGGAAGAGGGCCGGCGCCTGCCGCAGCCCGCCGCGCGCCGGACATTTCCAGATCATGATGCCACCCCTCCCGTCCGGACGTCACCGTCGGCGCGCAGAAGCCCGCGCACAGCGCCGAGGACACGCAGCCCGTCCACGGTGTCGAGACAGAAGACCGGCTGGTTGCAGGTGCGGCGGTAGCACGGCCGACAGGCGAACCCGTCGGCGGTGACAACGGCAACACGTGCGCCCGACGGCCGCGTCCAGTCCGGGTTCGATGAACCGAAGAGCCCGACCGTCGGGGTGCCGAGCGCCGCCGCCACGTGCATCAGCCCGCTGTCGTTGCCGATGTAGGCGCTGCACCGGCGCATCCAGCCGACGGCGGCCGGCAGGTCGGTGGCCCCCGTCAGGTCGATGATGTCGGCCAGGGGCTCGGCGTCGACCGCATCTTCGCCTGCCGCCCAGCGCAGCCCGGGCGTTGCTGCACGCAGGGCCGCGACCAGGGGCGCCGCGCCGGAATCGCCCAGCAGCAACAGCCGGACTCCATCCTCGGTGACGGCCGCCGCGGCGAAAGCCGCCATCCGGCGGGTCGTCCACGTCTTGGCGGGGCCGTACGTCGTGCCCGCCCCCAGCGCCCACAAGGGCCTCCCTCCCGCGGCACGAGGAGGCCTTGAACCCTTCATGGCGCCGGCCAGGCTGGCCGGGCCGATCGTGTCGATGGCCGGCAGCGCCCGGGCATCCCAGCCCACATTCGTCGCCAGTTCCCGGCCGAGTTCGAGCAGTTCCATGCTGTAGTGACGCGTGCCCCGGGAAGGACGGGCAACCGCCCGCGTCAGGAGCAGCGACCGGCCGTCGCTCCGGTGACCCACGCGGACCGGAATACCGGCGAGCCGCGCCACGAGGGCCACCCGCAGTGACGGCGGCGCGAGCAGCGCGGCGTCGCACTTGGCCTCGCGCCAGCGAGCCGCCAGCCGCACGAGGCCGGCGACTCCCGCATGTTGTCCGGGGCGCTCGGTGACCAGGAGTTCGTCGACACGCGCGTCGCCCGCGAACAGGGGCGCCCAGGCGGAGCGAACGGCGAGGATGAGGCGGAAACGGGGGGCGCCTTCGCCGAGCCGCACCTGCTGCAGCCAATCGAGCAGGGGCGTGGTCATCACCACGTCGCCCAGCCAGTTCGGGGCGACGACAAGCAGGCGATCGACCGGGTGCGGACTAGAGCGACGTGGCATCGCTCACCGCCGGCGGCTCAGGCGCGACGGGAGCAGCCGGAGGCGTTCCGGCTTCGGCCTCCGGTGCGGACACGACGGTGGCAACGCCCGTCGTTCGCCGACGTGGCCCGACAACGGCCTCCACCGCGGCCAGCAGGGCCTCGGGATCGACACGTCCGTCGCTCTCCAGCGTCAGGATGCGCACATGCGCCCGGCCGGAAGGAACCCAGCACGGCGCCACTCCCGCCCGGAACAGCCCGACCGTGGGCACGTCCATGGCGACGGCGAAATGGAAAGCATCGGTGTTGTCGGCGATGAACAGGTCACACTGCGACAACAGCAGCACGACTTCCAGCAACGTGTCGCGGCTGAGCCCGCTCGGAACGCTCGACAGCAGCACTTCCAGCCGCGACAGGCGCTCCTTCTGTTCCGGATGGCCGAGCGGAATGACGCGGCACTCCAGCTTGGACGCCAGGGTCCGGGCCACTGCCTGGAAGGTCTCCAGCGGGAACGGCGCTCCCGTCAGCGGATCGCCGGGATCGATGCCGACCAGCAACTGGCGGGGATTCGGCTTGTGGAAATGCACCTGCTGGGCCATCTGCCGCACCTTGTCCATGGGCAGCGGCCAGCGCGGCTTGAGGTCGCCGGCCGTAAAGCCGAGGAACGGCGCCAACTGGCCGAGCCGGTCGCCGAGGTAGCGGTCCGGCGAACTCCGCACCTCGCAGTTGACCGCCGGCCAGCCATCGGGGTGCGAAGGCCCGAAGCGCAAGGCCGCACCACTTGCCAGCGCCGCCATCTCGAGCGGCGGCTGCGGCTCGTGCGACATCACCAGGGCCAGGTCATAGCCGCCGGCCTGGACCTGACGCAGCAGCGAGGCGAACGCCGGCCGCCAGGGATTCAGCTGGCCCGGCTTGTAGATCAGGCACTGCCGTGCCAGCCCGCTCGGCACGATGAGCGGCGCGTGCTTCTCCGGCATCAGGAAATCCATGCAGGAGCCGGGGAAACGGCGACGGATCGCCGTCAGCAGGGGCATATGGAAAAGCACATCGCTCAGGCGACCGCTGTCGATGCAGAGCAGCCGCGAATCCTCCTGCACACAATCGGGCACGGAGAACCACGCCGCGGTTCCCTTGCGGAAGAACGGCCGCAACAATGCGCTGAGCAGCTTGTGGTCGGACACCGCCAAACCTTCCCGGCGCCGGGCCCGCTCAGGTTTCCAGGTCCGGGAAGATGGCCTCCCAGACCTCGTGGACACGACTGACGGGCACGAACTCCACGGCCTCGCGCACTTCGTCGGGGATCTCCGCCAGGTCGACGACATTGTCGGCGGGAATGATCACGCGCCTGATGCCGACCCGGTGGGCCGCCAACACCTTCTCCAGCAGGCCCCCGATCGGCAGGACCGCTCCCGTCAGGGTGATCTCGCCGGTCATCGCCGTGCGCCGGTCGATCGCCCGGCCGTGCAGCAGCGAGAGCAGCACCGAAGCCATGGCGATGCCGGCACTCGGTCCGTCCTTCGGCACCGCGCCCGCAGGCAGGTGGATATGCACGTCCTTCTCGAGGAAGAACTGGCGATGTTCCTTGCGGTCGCCGAAACGGTTCCGCAGGTAGCTGTAGGCGGCAGAGGCCGACTCCTGCATCACGCTGCCCACCTGGCCGGTCAGCTTCAGGTTGCCGTGGCCGTTCGGGAGCGCCAGCCCTTCGATGTACAGGATCTTGCCCCCGACCTGGGTCCAGGCCAGCCCTGTGCAGACACCCGCCTGGAGATGGCTGCGCAGCCGGTCGCCGGAGTAGCTCGGCGGTCCCAGGTAGTCCTCGAGGTTCTTCGCACCGATCGCATGCGGCTTGCGCTTCCCCTTGGCAACATCCGTCGCGACCTTGCGGCAGACGGCGCCGATCTCGCGCTCGAGGTTGCGTACGCCGGCTTCCCGCGTATGGTCCTCGATCACCTTCATCAGCCCCGCGTCCGTGAAGCGGATCTGCGTCGTCTTCAGGCCGTTGTCCTCGATCTGGCGCGGCAGCAGGTAGCGCTTGGCGATCTGCAGCTTCTCCAGGTTCGTGTAGCCCGCCAGCTGGATCACTTCCATGCGGTCGAGCAGCGGCCGCGGGATGGTGTCGAGCATGTTCGCGGTGGTGATGAACATCACCTTCGAGAGATCGAACGGCAGCGTCAGGTAGTGGTCGGTGAAATCCGAATTCTGCTCCGGGTCCAGCACCTCGAGCAGCGCGCTGGCGGGGTCTCCGCGGAAGTCCTGTCCCAGCTTGTCGATCTCGTCGAGCATGAACACCGGATTGTTGGTCCCGCATTCCTTGAGCCCGGCGATGATGCGCCCGGGCATCGAGCCCACGTAGGTGCGCCGGTGCCCGCGGATCTCGGCCTCGTCACGCATGCCGCCCAGCGAGAAGCGGAAGAACTTGCGCCCCACCGCTTCGGCGATGCTGCGCCCCAGCGACGTCTTGCCGACGCCCGGCGGACCCGCCAGGCACAGGATGGGCCCGCGGTGGTTGTCCTTCAGCTTGCGCACGGCGAGATACTCGATGATGCGCTTCTTGACGTCATCCAGCCCGAAGTGGTCGCGCTCGAGGATCTCCTCGGCGCGCTTGAGGTCGAGGATGTCGTCCGAACTGCTGGACCAGGGCAGGTCGAGCAGCCAGTCCACGTACGTCTTGCTGACGGTGTACTCGCTCGCGCCCGGCGACATGCGCGCGAGGCGGTCGTACTCGCGATTGGCCGCGGCGAGCACCTTCTCGGGCAGGTCGGCCTTGTCGATGCGCTCGCGCAGGTCCTCCAGCTCGACCGAGCCCTCGTCGGTGTCGCCGAGTTCGCGCTGGATGGCCTTCATCTGCTGGCGCAGGTAGTACTCGCGCTGGTCCTTGTCGATGGACTTGCGCACGCGAGACTGCAGCTTCTGCCCGAGCTCGAGCACGTCGAGTTCGCGCATCACGATCTTCGACAGCAACTGCAGGCGCTTGCGCGGCGAACGCTCCTCGAGGATGGCCTGCTTCTCGGCCACCTCGATGTCGAGGTTCGAGGCGATCAGGTCGGCCAGGCGCCCCGGCTCGTCGATGTTCATGACGACGACCTTCAGCTCGTCGCTCAGCGTCTCGGAGGAATCGATGATCTTCAGGAAATTGTTCGCGACGCCGCGCATGTAGGCGAGCGTGCGGGAGTC
Organism: bacterium; assembly: GCA_016703265.1. Classification (NCBI taxonomy): domain Bacteria; species bacterium. Next base: position 49,027 of record JADJCK010000001.1, on the reverse strand, counting down.
GTCCTGCACTTCCTCCGTGATCAGTTCGACCCGGGCGACCATGTAGGGCTCGTCGCGAACGAATTCACGGATGCGGCAGCGGGCGATGCCCTGGCCGAGCATCCTCATGCTGCCGTCGGGAAAGCGCAGCATCTTCTGGATCTTCACGGCCGTGCCGACCTGGTAGATGAGGTCGCGGTCGGCCGGGTCTTCCTCGTCGTCGCCGGTTTCCCGCTGCGCGAACGTGCCGAGGATCTTGTCGCCGGCCAGGCAGTCGTCGGCCAGGCGCACCAGGTTCGTATCGGTCAGGACCAGCGGCACCATCATGGCCGGGAAGATCACGGCTTCACTGATGGGCAATACCGGCAGTTCCCGGGGCAGGGTGACCTCGGACACATGTTCCTGGTCCTCGTGATCCCGGTGGTTGTCCGCCATGTCGTGGAGCTCCTTCCCGTGGCCGGTGGTGTCGGACCGCCGGCCGTTCCCTGTTGGTCCCGCCCCGTGCGGAACTCAGCGCTCGATCGTGATCTGCCTTCGGTCGCCGCGGCCGTCCCCGCCCTTGCGGAAGGTCACATACAGGAAGCCGCCGCGGTAACGCGCCGTAGCCGAGGCGGGATCGATCGCCACGGTGATGGGCACGCGCCGTGCGAACGGCCCCACGCTGATCTCCATTTTATGAAAGTGCTTCTTGCCCGGGCCCGAGGCGTCGGGCCGGATGCCGCGGACCAGCAGGCTCTTCTCGTCCGCAAGCACTTCGATCTGGGCAGGGTCCATGCCCGCGAGGTCCATCTGGACGATGAAATCGTCGTCGGTCTCGTAGGCGTCGGTGGCGGGGCGCCAGCAGAGGTCGCTTTCGCCCGGTACCGTGCCGCCCTTCTGGGCATAGGCGGTCACGAGGATCTCGAAGATCTCTTCCAGCTCGCCCGGCCTGTCCTTGCTGCCCATGGTCGAACCGCCCCGCTCCAGGAAACCCGAAAGTGCAAGCACCGCATTCGGGTATGCTACCTGTCGGAAGCGGGGGCGTCAACCAGACGGCAACCCGGCCTGCCCGGGTTCGCACTTCCGGGGCAGGGAACAGGCAGGAGCGCCGCAGTGCGGGCCCGTCGCGGGCCCGCCCGGGGCGGTTCGTTCCAAGGGACCGGCTGCGGTCAGTTGTACCGGCGCAACACGCCGATGACGACGCCCTGCACGGCCACCCGCTCCTCGGGAAAGACCATGACCGGATAGGCGGGATTGGCCGGCTGCAGCCTGATCTGCGCTCCGTCGCGGTAGTACTGCTTGACCGTGACGGACTCGCCATCCACCAGGGCGATCACGGTTTCCCCGTGGCGCGCCGTCTCGCGGGCCTCGACCACGACCGTATCGCCGTTGCGGATCTGCTCGTCGATCATCGAATCGCCCCGGACCCTCAGGGCAAAGGTGCGGCCCTTCCCGAGCCATTCCTCGGGTACGCGCAACTGTTCCTGCTCGGCCAGCGCCTCGATCGGCCGGCCGGCCGCGACCGTGCCCAGCAGGGGGATCAGCGCCATGCCGGAACCGCCGTCCTCCACCACCTCGATGTCGCGACTGGCGTTGCGGCGCTCCCGCTTCAGGTAGCCCTTGTCGACCAGGTGCCGCACATGCTTGTGCACCGTGGCCACCGACGAGAGCCCGAAGCGGTCACCGATCTCCTGGAGGGTCGGCGCGAAGCCGCGCTCCTCCGCGTAACTGGTCACGAAGGCCAGGATCTCGGCCTGGCGCGGGGTCAATCCCATGGGATCCCTCCTCAGGGAGAAGCTTTGCCGGCCGTAGAGCCTATCGGGCCGACTGTGACCAGGGCCGCCGACAGGTGCGCAGCCCGGCCGCCTCGGGAGGGCGGCAGCAGCATGATGGACGAAATAATGGCGAAAGTCCAGTCCAAAAACAAAGAAAAGGCGAAAGCCCTCCGGCCGGGCCTTGTTGCCGGTCCGTCCACTCGCGTGCTACGCTGCGGGATCGACAGCCAAACCCGCAGCCGAAAGGCTTCCCATGAGCAACTGCCTGTTCTGCGAGATCGCCGCCGGCCGGATCAAGGCCGAGATCCTGCAGTCCGATGACGACTTCGTCGCCTTTCGCGACGTGAACCCGAAAGCGCCGAGCCACGTCCTGGTCATCCCGCGACGGCACGTCGCGGGGCTGAACGACCTGGTCGGGCCCGACCGGGGGCTGGTTGACGGGCTGCTGGCGGCGGGTGTGGCGGCGGCGCATGCAGAAGGACTGGCCCCGGGCGGCTACCGTTTCGTAATCAACTGTGGCGAGGACGCCGGGCAATCCGTGGCCCACCTGCACCTGCATGTGCTCGGCGGGCGTCCGCTGGCCTGGCCTCCCGGCTAGTCTGGCCGGCGATGCATGGCGTTGCTCACCGCTCGAATCGGCGCATGTCCACGCCCTGCGGCAGGCGCCGCAGCGTGCGCACTGCGTGGATCTCGTCCGGGTGGATTGGCTGGGCCAGCGAAAGGTTGCCCGAGGCCCCCAGCACCATCAGGTGACCGGCCTGGTTGCAGAAGAGGGAATGGTCCACCATCCCCAGCACGTGCCCCAGTTCGTGCAGCGTCACTTCCTGGAAGAACTGCGGCGTGAACAGGCCCGTCTCCACCTCCACGCGCACGCGTTGCGGGATCACGTCGCCCATGACACCGCCGGCCGGCTGTTCCAGCACCGCCACTCCGTAGCCGCCGGAGCTGTTGGTGACCCATTCGAAGTGCACATCCGCCGCCGCCTCCGTGGCCACTTCGACCAGCAGGACCTCGCCCAGCGATTGATTCCACAGGTCGACCATCGCGCGTGCGAGGACGTCGAGCTGGCGCCCGTTCGCGAGCGTGGAGTCGGGCAGGTGCACGCTCACGGGCCAATGATCCCACTTCCAGAGTCGCGAGGCCGACGTGTCGGCTTCCGAGGTCTCCGTATTGGTCATTTCCCGGAAGAAGGTGAGGAAGTCCGCGTCGTAACCGGTGCATTCGTCCGCGATGCCGAAGCGGTACGGCAGCACGAGATCGAGATCGACGTCGACACTGCTGAGCAGCCGCGCCGTCGTGAAGTCGTAGTAGTCGATCGTCGTCGTATAGACGGCCACCGAGTCGATGCTGCGGTAGGGCCCCAGCCGGAAGATGCCGTCACCGTCGGTATTGTCGTTGCGGAGCGGGTTGCCGGAGCTGACAATCACGCCCAGGAGCGGCTGACCGGTGACGTCGAAGACGTGGCCGTTGATCCACCATTCCGTCGTGATGGTCGTGAAGCGCGTCGAGACCGTGCTCGAAAGCTGCCCGCGATCGTCGCGCGCGCGAATGGCGAACCAGGCCTCAGCGCCCGGCACCAGCCCGCCGTTCGCCCGGTCGTAGGTGGCATTGTAGCCCACCTGCCCGGCCACATGGGCGATGGTGCCGAGGATGGTGGCCTGGTCCCAGTTGGCGGTCGTGACCACCCCGGCGTAGCTCACCGCGACGACGTACTCGACGATCGGATAGGTCGAGACGCTGACCCTTGTCCAGGAGAGCGAGACTTCCACGGGGTCGTCGCCGGGAAAGAGGGCGAAACTCGGCACTGCCGGCGGCTCGGTCCGGGGCTCGGCCGACACTTCGATCACCCAGAAGTAGTCGCGAACCGACTCGCCGGCCTCGGCGTGGACCCGCAGCGTGTCGCGCCCCACCTGGCTGGCCGCATAGACAAATTCGCGCGCCGTGCCGACGATGGCACCGCCGCGCCGCCACGTCACCGACAGTGCTCCCTCCGGCGAGACGCCTGCACTGAAGTCCAGGTTCTGGCCGATCGCCAGCTGCTGCCCCTGGACTGCCGGCGTGAACAGGATGGTCGGCGGCTCACCGGGATCCGGGGAAGTCCCGCCGCCGCCGCATCCCCCGACGAGCAGTGCGCCTGCCGTAAGCATCGCGACCGCGCGCCCCCGCCCCCATGTCCCTGCGTGCTTCATGGGCTCAATGTACGTTGGTCGCGGGCCGCCGACAATCATCGCTCCGCACTTCCTCCGCCGTCGGCGCCACGCCGGTCGACCGGCGCGATCCACCATTCGGCCAGGTTGTTCACCGGCGACAGGAGGTGCGGCCGTACGTCGTGAAGACGCGCATTGATGGCAACCAGGTTGTCCGGATAGAACAGGAAGGCCGCCGGCGGATCCTCGGCCAGGACTTCCTGGAGCCGCTGCCAGACCGGCAACGCTGCCGAACGGTCGCCGAGCCCGAGTGCCACATCCAGGAGGGAATCGACGGTGGCGTTGGCGTAATGCCCAAGGTTGTATTCGCTCGTCGCGGTCGAGCGCACGTACGGTGCCGGGTTCCCGTAGAGGTTGGCGTTGAACAGCCCGAAGTACGCGTCGAACAGTCCCTCGCGCGCCCGCGCCTGGCCCGCCAGGGATTCCATCGCCCTCACCTCGACCGCCGCCCCCACCGCGGCGAAATTCTCGCGGAGAATGACAACGCCCTGTTCGCGGACCGGATCGCCGCTGCGCGTCAGGATCTCGAAGCGGAGCGGACGGCCGTCACGGTCGAGGACGCCGTCGCCGTCAGCATCACGCCATCCCGCCACAGCCAGCAGCCGCCGGGCTTCAGCGGGGTCGCAGGTCGGCGCCTCCAGGCCGCGGTGATGGTTCCAGAGTGCCGGGGGAATCGGCCCGACAGCAGGCCGTCCGTGTCCCACGACCAGCGCCGAGATGAGCCTGCCGCGATCGATCGCCAGCGACAGCGCCCGCCGCGTGCCTGCATCCGCAAACGCGGGATTGCGGCAGTTCCACTGCAGGTGGTAGATGCTCCGGCCACCGGTGGCCACGAGCCGCAGGTCGCCCCGGGCCGACAGCCGCGCTGCCGCTGCCGGCTGCACGCCGTCCGCCAGGTCGATCTCCCCCGTCTCGAGCATCAACAAGCGGGTCGCTTCCTCGGGCACGATCCGGAAGACGACGCGCGACAGCAGCGCCGGCTTGCCCGGGTAACGTGGGTTGCGCACCAGGACCAGCTCGCGGTTCGGGGCCCACGACTCGAGGGTGAACTCGCCGGAAGACAGCGGCTGGCGGTTGATGGGCCAGTCAGCCACCGTCGCCGGGTCCAGTTCGCCGACAACATGCCAGGGCACGATATGGTGCCACGTCGCCTGCACCGGGTTCGGCACCGCACGCAGGAGGTCGTAGCGCGCCGTGCTGTCGTCCACGGCCACGGCCTTCGCCACGTCCCGGTACAGCCCGCGGCGCCTGCTGGCGACCCGTTCGTCCTGGAACAGTTCGAAGGACCGGACCACGTCGCGCGCGGCCAATGGCGCCCCGTCGGACCAGAACCAGGGGCGCAGGTGGTAGGTGATGGAGAGCCCGTCAGGCGCGATCTCCCAGCCCCGTGCGATGCGCGGCACGTAGGAGAGGTTCTCGTCCATGTCCGCCAGGCCGTCGTGCAGTTCGGCGATCACGATGCCGGCAATGGTCGAGGAATAGATGAGCGGGGTTGAGGACATCGGGGTCGGCCGCAAGGGCGACGACGGCGGTGCCCCCCGGGGCCGCACTGCCGGCCGCGGACCCGTACGCCGCCACATCGCCCTTCCGGCCGCAGCCGCCGGCTGCGAGGCAGACGAAGCAGAAGAGGCAAACGAGGCCGATGCTGGTGGCCATGCCCTCGCGAAGGTTCTGTGTGCGTCCGCGCAGACTCGGCATCTCCACCCTCTCTTCAGCAACGAACGGGCTGCGGCATCAGGTTAGGTCCGTCGGGGCACCGGTGTCAACGACCGCCAGGAACCGAAAGACGACGGCCGCCGGGTCCAGGTTCCCGGCGGCCGCCGACATGATACAGGCTGTAAGCGGCAACTATTTCACGAGCGTCATCTTCTGGACGCCTTCAGTGCCGGCAGCCCGGGCCCGGACCAGGTAGACGCCGCTGGCCTGCCCGCGTCCGGCGTCGTCACGCCCGTCCCAGACCATCAGGTGCCAACCGGCGGCGATGGTTCCCTGGTGCAGCGACCGGACGCGTCGCCCGAGCACATCGTAGATGTCGACCGTCAACTCGCCGCGTTCGGCCACGTAGAGGCTGAACTTCGTCGACGGATTGAACGGGTTCGGGTACGGGCGATCCAGCTGCAGGGCCGCCTTCGGCAGTGTCGGGCCGTCGTCGACGCCCACCAGCTCGACCGGGAAATACACGCCCGTGCGCTGCATGTTGCCCTTGAACGTCGGCCAGGCACGTCGTGGCGGTCGTAGGCGAACGGCATGTCCCAGACGTGGCAGAGCGCGTCCCAGCCGGCATAGGCCAGGTCGACGTCACCGTCATCGTCGAGGTCCGTGATCGTCACGCCGTTCATCAACGGACCTTCCAGCGTGATCGGGAAGCCGGATACCGGCTGACCGTTCGCATGGTAGGCATAGAGATTGTACGGCGCTGCAGCGTCGCCGCCACCGATGCCGTGCAGGATCTCCGGCGAACCGTCGCCGTCGATGTCGCCGATGACCGGGCTCGCTTCCGAGCTGCCGGGCAGGACCACGGGCCAGCCCGGCATGAACTGGCCGCTTGTCCCGCCCGCATAGTCCGTGCTGAGAGCTGCCAACCGGCTGATCAGCCCGGTCTGGTTGGGCGTGTAGACGATCTCGAGCTTGCCGTCGCCGTTAAGGTCGCCGAGCGCCGGCACGCATACCCAGTCGGCATTGACAGGAAGTCCGGTGGCCTTCGGGTAGCCCGGGTAGTTGGTCCCGTCGGCCCGCACGGCGTAGACCGTGCCGGCGTGCGTGTAGAACACGAGGTCGGCCTGGCCGTTGTGGTCAAGGTCGCCAATGACCACGTCGGTGCTGATGCTGCCGTTCGCGATATAGGGGAATCCCGCCACGTCGGTGCCGTTGTAGCGGAGCGCCATGACGCGCTTGAGGCCGCTGCTGTCGTTCCTGGTGCCGAAGATGATGTCCAGCGCATCGTCGCCGTCGAGGTCGAACAGCGTCGGCCCGCTGCGCGACCATTCGAACTCGGCGCCGGCGCGCTTGTAGAAGACGCCGGTGGTGGCGGGGTTGGCATCGCCGTCGCGCACTTCCGTGCCGTCGGCATTCCAGGCCCAGACCACGCCGTTGAGCGTGTTGACGACGATCTCCGGGGCGCCGTCGCCGTCGATGTCGCCGACCGAGGGCGCCGCCCAGTTCCAGTTGCTGCTGCTCGGCAGCACGAGGCTGCGCGGCCAGCCGGCCAGCTCGGCGCCGGTCTTCGTGTAGATGTGGATCTTGTAGGAGGGCGCCCGCTCGCTGATGATCATCTCGAGCCCGGGCACGTTGTCGAGGTTGGCCAGCGTGACCGCCGCCGGCTGCAGGATCGCGCCCGCGGCAAAAGCCGTGAAGTTGCCGAGCGTCTGCGAATTGCCGTCACCGTCGCGCAGCTCCTCGCCGTTGTGGTGCCAGACGTAGACCTGGTTGCTTGCCACGACGACCTCGAGGTCGCCGTCGCCATCCACGTCCCCGACGGCCAGCGGGCTGCTGGTCTCGCCCACGAAGGGGACCGGGAAATTCGTCGCCTCGGCCGGGGCCGTGCTGCGGTTGACCGCCGCGGTCAGGAAGCTGGGCACCCCGGACTGGTCCACGGTCTCGATCTTGTAGTAGTACGTGGAGAGCTGGGCCAGCCCGGTGTCGGCGAAGTACGACGTACCCAGGATCAGGTCCTGGTTGGCGCGGACGAACGGACCGCTTTCCGAAGTCGCACGGTAGACGTTGTAGCCCCGGATGTCGGACGATGTCGAGGGCTCCCACGACAGGGCGATCACGTCGGCCCCGAGGGTCGTGCTCGTGGAGACCGCCGTCGGCGGCAGCGGGCGTTCGAGCGTGAAGTCGTGCCGCAGCGTGCGTCCGTAGGCGTCGCTGAAGACGATCCGTGCCGTGTTGTTCCGCGAAGGGTCGATGGCCATCGAGAACGCCGGGGAACCGACGGCCGTTTCCAGCAGGTCGAACGAGGGCCACGTCGCGACCGAATCGTACCGCGTCACGAACGCACTGTCCGTGCGCAGGCGCCCGGTGAGCGCCCCGGTGGCGCCGGTGCCGAAATTTTGAGCATCACGGTGACACCGAGCCGCTCCCGGTCTCCAGCGCACCGTCGCCATCGCCCCAGGTTTCGTCCTCCCAGTCCAGCGACACGACTTCGAATTGGGGGGCGCGCACGGCGAGAGGCCACTCGGAGAACGAATGGGCGGCACCGGACACCGCGTCGTACGTGAGCGTGAACGTCGTGGCGTCGGCCACACTTGCTGCAATCGTGACCAGGAAAGGCGTCAGGGCCGCCGTCGAGGCCCCGGCACCGACGGCGCCGAAGGCGGCGCTGGCGTTGACGATGGTGATACCGGGGTCGGCACAGCTGACCGTGGCGGTGATACCCGCCGCAGGCGCACCGCCGGTCTCGCGCAGGACGGGCCAGATCGCGATCGTCTCGCCCGCGTCGGCGAAGCCGTCGCCGTTGCCGATGCTGCCGCCCGAGCCGTTATCGGCGATCCCCGCAGCCTCCACCCTCAGGTAGCTGCCGCCGGCCACCACCGGAACGGTGATCACCTTGCGGGCCAGGTTCCGACCCGTGACCACGACGCTGGCACTCCCCGTGCTGGTCGGCAGGACGCCCAGCGAAACCTGTCCCGCAGCGTCCGTCAGGCCCCACGCCAGTTCCTCGCCGGCCTTCTGCAGGCAGACCCGGGCACCGGCGACCGGCTGGCCTCCCGCCGTCACGGTGAACGCGGCAGCCTGGGCGCCGATGGCCAGCGACGCCGGCCCCGCCACGCTGAGGGTCTGCGGGGATCCGGTCCAGATGGGCAGCGTCGGATCGCCCAGCAGGGTGTAGTTCTCGAAGGTCCAGCGGTCAACGTAGTTGTTCGCCGTCAGCCCGATGAAGGGCAAGCGGCTCAATGCCATCAGCCGACCGACGCGGTTCTCGGTCGTGCAGTACAGTTCACTGAAGAACTCCTGCTGGTACGAGTTGGAGTTGTTGGGGAAGGCTGCGCGCACCGAGCCGAGAGAGCAGACGGCGCCGCCATTCGGGTTCTGCACGAACCGTTCGAGCAGGCAACTGTTGTCGAAGGCGGCCGAGGCGCAGTTGAGCGCATACATGACGAACGAATGCCCGGCATTCGTCAGGTTGTCGGCGTCGGTGGTCATGAAGTTCGCGTCACCGACGGACATGTTGAAGTAGTAGCCGTGCCCGATCTGGTTGAAGATGCCGTAGCGGCCGTTGTTCAACGTATCGACGAGGGCGGCCCGTGTCAGGGGCGCATCGCGCGGGTACAGGAGGTCGGTCTCGTACATGCGCGTGTATTCCATGTCCGTGCACGGGACGATGTGGTTGTTGATCTGCTCGGCCGCGAACTTCGCGCCGTCGAGGATGATGTACTGCTGGACATGGAAGTCCTCGGGAAACAGCACCTCGGCCGCGAACAACGCGCGATTGGTCCAGCCCGCGCCGGCTGCCGTGTTCTCGTACGCGATCACCTTGTTCACGAAGACGGTTGCCGCCGCCGCCGAGCTCACGGCGGCGCGCCCGACGTAGACCTCTTCCGCGAAGTCGGCCACGTCACCGGTCGAGGTGGTGGTGATCGGCTCCCCGAAATAGGAGTCGCCGTCCGCGTTCCAGTTGCCGTCCAGGCAGGCGAAATAGAGGTCACAGGGAATGGCCGTGGAACCGTTCGTCGGATAGAACGTGTTGATCACGTAGCGCGGAGGGAGAACGTCCGAATCGCCGCCCAGCAACACGTAGTCGATCCCCCACTTCTGGTAGGCGTCGCGGATGAACAGCCGCAACGTCTCCTGCAGGTCGGCTCCGCGCCGGTAGTTCGCCTCGATGTACTCCCGCGTGGCCACGACCGACGGGATGCCCTGCGCGGTCTTGTAGGCCGCCAGCGTCTCGAAAGCCGGACGCATCGCTTCGCTGGTGATGATGAGGTAGCTCACCGCGCTGCCGGTAAGGCTCGGGGTCTTGTCGGGCTGGAACCCGCCGCTGCCGGCAGCCACGGCCACGCCGTCCTGGCGCGCATAGCCGGCCAGCTGCGCGGGGTTCGCCACCAGGCGCGAAAGGACATCGGCATTGGCCGCGCTCTCGCCGGCAACCTGGCGTTCACGGACGACCATGTCGTCGCCGGCGGTGCCCGGCGCGAAGCTCACGTGCACCGCGTAGCTGTCCAGGAATTCGAGGACGTCGCCCGAGGCATCGACCGACTGTCGCAGCGGGTAGACTTCCAGCGCGAGCAGTCGATAGCCGCGCCAGGTGTGCGTCCCGGCGAAGCGGCCCCATGATTCCGGGAACGCATTCCCACCGGCCGGCAGCCGGGGCTCGTGCACATAGACGCCGGTATCGGTGAACAAGGGTTCGGCAATCGCCAGGGTCCCGCTGGTCTTGACGCGGTGGGTGGCCAACGGCTCGACCCATGCGTCCTGCACGCGGGCGTCGGCCGGCACGAGCAGGAGCAGGGTGCGCAGCGGCAGGCGCGGACGACCGGGATCGTCGATGCCGCGCAGTCCCGCCATGACGGGGTAGGTGGCGCCGGCGCGATCCTGATCCCAGGAGAGATCGCCGGCCGCAAAGGTGCCTTCGTAGATGACCGTACCGGTACCGGACGCCGCAACGGCGCACGGCGCGGCGATGGCCAGCGCGAGGAGCAGGGACAGGGCAAGGGAACGGGCGCCGAACGCATTCATCTGCAGGCCTCCGGTCGGGCGAACGTCCGGCATGCCGGACGGTGACTTCAAATGCACTGTCGAGGCGTGAGCCTCAGGAACCCAGGTTGTCGAGCCGTCATCGCACCCGATCGTGCAATGAATGATGCACGTTAGCTTGGCGTCCTGACGTCCTCCCGGGACGGTCCGCTGGCCGGAATCCACATCCGGGCGGGCCCTTCGGCTCGAGTGTTGATGGCGTGCGGTGGGCGACCGGAAGACTATACCAAAACAGGGAAAACTGGTCAATGGCACAAATGTAGCCACGATATCGATCGAATTCGATCGAAATGCACATCCGGTTACGGCACAAGCTGTTAGTCAGCGCCCGCCCGCCCCCGTTCCGCAAGGGGCAGCGCACCGTGGTAACCGGAATCCAGGAGAATTAACATCCGGCTCCCCTGCGCAGCCCCGCCGCCGGGTCCGGCGTCCACCAGACGTCGGCTTCGGGTGCCGTTGCGGGCGATCCGTTCGGCCCCCCGCTCGGCGAGACTCGTGCCGTTCCGGGCCAGCGCTGCGATCTCGGCGTCCGTCAGGAAAACCGCGCCCGGGCCGGGCAGCGCTCCGACGCCATCGAGATAGGCGGCCAGGGCGCGCAGCCCTGTCCCCACGACGGCCGTATCGACGTGCGCGAAGTTGACGCGATGGGTCTCGACGACAGCGGGCTCACCGCGCTGCCAGGCGCGCGCGGTCTCCTCCACGCAGCGCCGGGCCACCGCCATCGGGTCGGTATCCTGAACCGGTTCGAGCCGGCAGTTGCGCTCCAGATAGGTCCGGTCCGGATGGGCCGCACGCGACCACTGCCGATCCACGACCTTCAGCAACCTGCCGGCCACGCCCGCAGGCAGGTCCGGATGCCGCTGCTCGCGCTTCGCCTGGATGACCCGAAGGCCGCGTGACGACCACAACCGTTCCACGCGCCCGTTCCAGGTGTAGTCCGGCGCGATCAGCGATCGGGGCCGGGACCCGAACAGGTCGCTGAAGATCCGCAGGCCGGCATCCAGTTCGGCGGCCAGTGCGTCGTCGGAGCGCCAGGGGCCGAGTTCCCGCGCGGCCTCGCTGCCCGGAAACAGCATGATGCCGCGCGACGCCGCCTCGAGCGCCACGGCGCTGGCGGCGGTGGCCTCCTGCCTCAGCTCGGGATCATAGTGCCAGACGGCGTGGTATTCGGGTTGCCAGACGCCCGTCGCGCGCGCGGATGCCACGGCCCGCCAGAGGCCGGGCCGCGGATAGGCGCGCGGCAGTTCGGGCAGGTCGTAGCGACGCCACTGACCGTCCTCCCAGGCCAGCGACGAGAGCACGTAGTTCGGTTGCAGAATGGCCGGACGGTCGTCGCGCCCGCGCCGCGCGCGCAGAACCGCCGCGAGGTCGGCGACCATCGCGCTGTCCTCGAGGGTTGAACGCCAGTACACCGCCGGGAACGCCCCGGGGGTCAGGTCCTCGCGCCGCAGGCCCTCCCAGGCCGCGTCCGAAGGCACGAAGCCGGCCAGGCCCCAGTCGTCACTCTCGAGCGCAACCGCGCGCACCTGCGCCCAGTTGACCGCGTCGCGCGGTCCCGCCGTGAGCAGCGCCGCCGCCGCCAGCAGGGCCGCCGCCGCAACGCCGACAGCCGTTCGCAGGTTCCATTGCCGCATCATCGCAGTTCGCTCCCGCTCGGATTCGCCAGGCGACACCACCACTGCCGGCCACACGCCACGCCGTTTGCGCCGATCGCGGCCAGCAGGCGAGCCGCCGTCCTGCCGGGCGCCGGCCGTCCGGAGGCCAGCATGCCCATGACGGCGGCAGCGTCGAGCGGCCAGCGGTTGTCCATGACGCCGCCGTCACGCACGGTCGCCGCCAGGTCCGGCGCCAGCGCCCGCCGGAACGCGTCCGCCGACACCAGCGGCCCGCGCCCGAGCGGGTCGAGCCGGGCCAGGAAGGCCTGAAGATCGCGATAGTTCGCCGCCGCCGCACCTCCGCCCGGTTCGTCTTCTAGTACGAACAGCGATCCACCGGGCCGCAGCAGCCCCAGCCATTCGCGCAGGAAGGCGCCGTCCGGCCGCCGGGGAAGCAGGTGACGCACAAAGTTGCCGGCCACGAGGAGATCGATGGAACCGGGAAGGAACGGCGGTCGGCAGGCATCGCCGACAACGTCCGCCAGGCTGCCGGCCGCGCGCGGCAGGCGGTCGAGGCCCGTGCACCGCAGGCCGTCCCGCCTCAGCAGGCCAAGCAGGCGTCCATCGCCGCAACCGAGCTCGACCGCGCGGAAATCCGCAGCGAACGGCGGACGGCAAAGCTCAGAAAGGCTCTCCGGAAGGGGGTCGAACGGCATCGGCCGTCTCCTGGGAAACGGTCACGGTGCCGGTGGTGCCGTCGCGAACGCCGGCCTTCAGGCGCGCGACGCGCTGCCGCTCCGTCTGAAGGTCGATGATGTCCGCCACGTCCTGTTCGATGCGCCCGGTCAGCTTGTCCAGCCGGTCGTCCAGGCCCAGCGCGTACGAGAGTTCGCTGAAGAGGTCCAGTCCGTGCCGCCGGTTCTGCAGGTGACGCTGCGCCCCGAGCTGCGCGGCCATCATCCACATCCCCATGGCCGGCAGGCCGAGCCAGGCCACGCCCAGGAAGTCGCTCAAGGCGAAGAGGATCATGCCGGTCGTGACCAGCAACAGGCAGAAGGTCGCCGAAGCCGGCGAGAAGCCGAGGCGCAGCAGGCGATGATGCAGGTGGAAATCGTCGGCCTGGAAGATCGAGGTGCGGCGGCGGTAACGCCGGATGATCGTCGTGCCCGTGTCCCAGATCGGCACGATCATCGGGGCCAGCAGCACCGGCAGCTGGATCGGCGTGATCTGGCTGAGGTTCAGCATCAGGCTCGCGAGCACCAGGCCCATCCACATGCTGCCCGAGTCGCCGAGGAAGATCTTCCGCTTGCTCACGTTCCAGTAGAAGAACGCCGCCGTGGAACCGCAGACGGTGGCCGCGAACAGGGTCGAGAACATCTCCTGCACGGCCATCGAAATGACGACCAGCGCCGCCGAGGCCAGGATGCTGATGCCGCTGGCCAGGCCATCGAGGCCGTCGATCAGGTTCATCGAGTTGATGAAGCCGAGGTACCACAGCAGGGTGACGGGCCACGCCCAGCCGCCCAGGGGTATCGTGCCGAGCAGGGGCAGCGTGACCGTGTCGAGGCGCTGGCCGAACAGCATGAGGGCCACGATGACCACGAGCTGTCCATACAGCTTCTTCTCGGCGTGGATGCCGAAGCGGTCGTCCCCCACGCCGAGCGCGAGGATCGCAAGGCCGGCACCGCTGAGGATGCCCAGCCAGGACCAGGGCAGTCGCGTACCGAGGATCACATGCTCGAGGAAGAACAGCGCACAGAAGAACGAGATGAAGATGGCCATGCCGCCGGTGCGCGGCACCGGTTCGCGATGGGCGCGCCGATGGCCGGGATGGTCGACGATCTCCGTCAGGAAGCCGAGGTTGCGGAAATGCGGCTGCACAAGCCACGACATCAGGAAAGCGGCCGCAAACCCCAGCAAAGCGACGATCTCGAGCTTCACGATTCCTCCCTGAAACGCCCAACCGACCGGACTCCTGCCGGAGCCGGCACCTTCGGCAAGGTATGGCAACCGCCTTGGTCAGGCAATCACTATCTCCGTCGCGGCAACCTGAGGATTTCCCTGTAAGCCCCTGTGGTAAGGTCAGCTGTGCGTTCCCAGGTCCATTCCTGCGCACGCTGCGGTCCGCCTGCGGCAAGGCGCGCGCGCAGCCTTGAATCGTCCGCCAGACGGGCCAGGGCCAGGTGCATCGCTCCCGTGTCGTGCGGGTCGACGAGCAGCGCGGCGTCGCCGGCAACCTCGGCTGTCGCGCCGCAGTCGGAAGTCAACACCGGCAGGCCGCAGGCCATCGCCTCGAGGATCGGCAGGCCGAAGCCCTCGAGCAGGGACGGGAAGACGAGGGCGAGGGCGCCGCCGTACAAGGCACGCAGTGCGGCAGGTTCGCAGTACCCGCGGATGTCGACATGCCCCTGCAGCGTCGGCCTCGAAAGGCGTTCCCGCAGCGGCCCGTCGAGCCAGCCTTCGGGACCGGCCAGGACGAGGCCCGGGGCTTCGGAGCCGCTCCCGGCCAGCAGGCGTTCGTAGGCGTCGAGAAGCCGCGGCAGGTTCTTGCGGGGTTCGCGCGCGCCCACGAACAGGAAGTAAGGCCTCTGGGCCCCGCCCGGCGCGGGGAGCGGCGTACGGCCGATCCAGGTCGGCGTCCCCAGGGGCGTCACCCGAATACGGGTCGCCAGGTCCGGGAAGGCGCTTGCCAGGCCTGCCGCGGTGGCAGCGCTGCTCGCCAGGAGCAGGTCGGCGCTGCGCCAGCCGCGCGGGATGACGGCATCGTAGTAGAGGCGCCGCGAGCGCCGCACCACCTGGGGCAACACCCGCCAGGCCAGGTCGTGGACCGTGACTGCCAGCCCGCAGCCCGGTCTTGCCGGCGCGACCGGCTGCAGGCAGTGCAGCACATCCGCGCCAGCCGCGCGACACAACGCCGGCAACCCGCGCTGGACATACCACGCGCGGCGCAGGTCCCCGCCGGCGGCCGGCCCGACGACCACCCGCCAGCCCGGTCGCCCGGCAAGGCCCGGGAAAGCGTCCGGCGCGGCGGCAACGACGACGAAATCGAGACCGCGGTCGTTCGCGGCGAGGGCCGTGACAAGATCGCCTGCCGCGCCGGCCACGCCGGTCGGTTCGCTGCGGACGGACAGGGCTTCCAGCACCACGACAGGCCGCCTGCTCACCGCGCGCTCCCTTCGCGTGCTTCCAGGAGGGCCGCAGCCAGCAGTCCGAGCGCGACCCACGCGTGAGGCAGGTTGTACTGGGAGAACGTCATCGTCTGGATCGCGATCGCGACACCGGCTACCGTCATCGTGCCGACGGCCGTCCCGGGGTGCCCACTCCGGCACGGCGTACGGCGGCACTGCGCCGCGCCGCGCAGCAGCCCGAACGCGCCCGCCGCCATTGCCGCAAAACCGATCAGGCCCGTCTCGCAGAGGACCAGCAGCGGGAAATTGGCGACGACAGGCCAGGTGAACATCGCCTGCAGCCCCGCCGGGTCGACCAGGGCCGGGAAGTGCCAGCCGAACTGGCCCCACCCGATGCCCACCACCGGACTGAGGGTGAAGGCGCGCCAACCCGCCTGCAGAGAATAGAGACGCGTGAGATTGGACCAGTCGTGCGTGCTGAAGGTCTGCGCCAGGCGACGGGCCGGCAGCAGCGCCGGTTCCCAGCCGGCCAGCATGGCCAGCCCCGCCCCGACGAACGGCGACGCCGGCGGCGACAGCCAGCCTGCGGCGCCACCTGGCCGTTGCCTGCCACGTCGTCCCGCCCGCCAGCCACCAGGCGGCGACGAGGACCCCGCCCATCGCCCCCAGCCAGGCACCGCGTGACCAGGTGAGGAGCAGCAAAAGGGCGAGACTCGCGGCAGCCGCCACCCGCCACGCTGCTCGCCAGCCGGTCAGCGCCACCATCGGCAGCGCCAGCAGCAGGTAATTCCCCAGGTAGAGCGGTTCGCAGGCCGTTCCGCGCAGCCTCGGCACATCAAGGAACGCATTGCCGACGTACAGCGCGGTGGAACCGCTGAGAATCGACGGATTCGAGGTGAAGACCCGCTCCAGGCCCGCCAGCAGGGGCCCCGGGCTGGGATAGGAAACCTGCTGCAGCAGGCCGTATCCGGCTTGCAGCAGCGCCCCGGCCACCACGCAACGGGCTGTCCGGCGCCAGGCCTCAGCACCGCGCAGATGCAGCATCGGCCACAGCGCAAAAGACACCATCACTGACAATTGGATCGCTTGCTTGATAAATTTCATCAACGCTTCGGATGCGTTCGCGGCAGCCGGCGCCAGCACCAGGCCGGCGACGGACAGGACAACCGCGGCAAGGCCTGCCCCCATCACGATCCGCCACGGACGCGGCAGGGCGCGCCAGCCGGGACCCGGCCCGGACACGACCCAGGCGGCCGCCATCAGCAGCCAGGAAGGCTGCAGGCCCGCCCCGGCGTCGCGCCCGGTCAGCAGGATGATGACGTCGGCGCCGACCCACGGCAGGGTCACCAGCGTGGCGCCCCACAAGGCGGCGGCGAGTCGGGCGCGCCGGCCCGACAACGTGCTTCCCGGCAATGGGCCTTCCGGCAAAGTGATTCCCGACATGGGTCAGCGTCCGCGCCGCGGACCATCGGGCCGCCATGGCTCAGCGGACAACGAGGCGGCAGGGCACGCCCCGGCGGACCGCGGCGTCGGCAAGGCGAAGCGGGCAGGATACGCGGACGGGATGGCTCGGCGGAACAGCGGCATGCGAACCTCGTCTGCAGTGCCCGCCGCGCGTGGCGAAACTCTTCGAAACAGCGGCGCGGCGGCATGGTGGACCATTCACCGGGACGTTAGGTCAGTCCCCACGTCCGGTCCACCGAAAACGGCCCACAGCCGTCAACCACACCGCGCGGCATCGCCGAGCCCGGCGATCGTGGCTGCGATTCCGGCCAGCAGATCGGCGCCGACACCGCCGGCGGCCGCAGGTTCGTCAGGAAAGACCCGCACGCTTGCCGGCACGTCGCCCGCCGCCGAGCGTGCGACATTCTGCAGATGGGCCAGATTCCGCCAGCCGGGATCGCGACGACGCCCCACCAGCCGCCAGGCGCCCGGCGGTGTTTCCCAGGCGTCGGGCACGACCAGGAACTCCACGCGATCCGGGCGGAGCAGGTCCACCAGGCGCCGCAGACTGGCCGCCGGCTCGGGCTGTGCCGCTTCACCGACGCCCACGCACCAGACGAGTGCCGACCAGTGCGGTGACGCCGCGCGCGCCGCCGGCGGCAGGCCACAGGCCACCTCCCACGCCGGCAACGTGGCCGCGGAGGCTTCTCCCGAGCAGGCGCCACCGCAGCCAGCGGCGCGGCAGCGGACCCGAAGCCCTCGCCCCGATGCCGCCCAACCAGCGTGCCCGGACACCTGGCGGCAGGTCCGCCGCTGCGACCGGTGGCAACGCGGGCGGCTTCACCCCGCCCAGGTAGCTGAATGCGGACCATGCCACCGCTTCGTCTTCAACCAGGCAGTTGCCCCAGTCGCCGACAGCCAGGGCAGCGAGCCCCGACGCCGCACAGGCCGCTGCGCGGCCGGAACCGGGCGTCGCCACGGCGACATCGCGGAGAACGCACGTCACGGCGCCCGGCTGCACCGGTTCGTCGGTCGAGAGGAAATGGTGGGCGATCGCGTCGATATGGTGCACACGAGGGGCACTGTCGCCGGCGGCAGCGGGTCGCGGTTGTCGGCTCATGGTGCGGGCTCCGGGCTGCGCTTGCAGGCGGCGGCAGGTGCCGCCGCCGACGTTGCGTTCACGACACGGTGATCAGGCTGTTGGCGCCGCCGAACTCGTTGGCAACCGTTTCCGGATTGTGCGGATCCGGCAGCCAGGCTCCATCGACAATGAACCGGTAGGCATGGCTGCCGGGCTCCATGGCCAGGTACGTTTCCCAGATGCCGTCCTCGCGTTTGGTCAGCGGCAGTCCCTTGGCTGACCAGTCGCAGAACGTCCCGGTCAGGCGCACCGAGCGCGCGCGCGGGGAAGTCGGCCTCGAAGCGCACGCCCGCCTTCGTCACCTGCGGGCCGTGCAGCAGGGCTGTCCAGTGGTCCAGCGCCGCGACCGCCACCGTGGCGCCGGCCCCGGCCACTTCGCGCGCCAGCAGCCGGAAATCGTGGGCGCCGCGCGAATCGGCGTCGAGGCTCGCCACCGGCTGCCCGGCCCCCGCCGCCTCGCGGAACCGGACCGTGTGATGGATGATCGTCTCCATCAGTTCGTCGGGATAGAGCTCGGCCAGCTCTTCCATGATCTTGCGCACGAACAGCGGTCGCGTGTCGAAGGCGGCCATGAGGATGCGCGGCACCACGTCGTGCCCCTTCTTCTGGCGCAGCATCGACAGCGTCTCGCGCATCTTGCGCACGGCCTGCAGGCTGTAACAGCTGGGATCGACGGGGATGATGACTTCCCCGCTGGCCAGCAGCGCATTGAACGTGAGCAGCCCCACGCTGGGCGGACAGTCGATGAGGATGAAGTCGTACGGCAGCGCGCTGCGCCGGAGGTTGCTGCGCAGGCGCAGTTCCTTTTCCGGCTCCGGGCCAGCGCCATCTCGACGGCGCTCAGTTCCACGCCGGCCGGCACCAGGTGCAGGTCCGGGCTGATCTCCAGGAAGGCGTCCTCGACGAGGATATCGGTCGTCAGGAACAGGTCGTAGGTGCTGAGCGTGAAATCGCGTTCACGGAAACCGAACGACAGGGTCGCGTGCCCCTGGGGATCGTTGTCGATGAGCAGGACCTTGTGCCCGAGCTGGGCAAGTGATGCGGCGAGGTTGGTTGCGGTAGTGGTCTTCCCGCAGCCGCCCTTCTGGTTGGCCAGGGCT
Organism: bacterium; assembly: GCA_016703265.1. Classification (NCBI taxonomy): domain Bacteria; species bacterium. Next base: position 29,984 of record JADJCK010000001.1, on the reverse strand, counting down.
ACGACGCGCATGCCGAATCCTTTCGATCATGGATCGCCCGCTATTGCGCCCCGCCGGCACTCCTCCATCCGGCGGCGCCTCCACGGCGCAAGGGGCGGGTTCAGCGACCGTATCCCGCCTCCAAACCCGAGATTAGGTGCGGCCGCGCCGCTGTCAACGATTATTTAAGGATCCCCTTAGGGGGCCCGCCCTTCGCTTCGGCCACTATCCATTGCCTAGGGCCGCACCAACCCCCCCAGCAGGTAGTAGGCTCCGACTCCGGCAACGATCCCGCCGGCCACCTCGCCCCAGGTGTGCCCGACCAGTTCACGCAGCCGACCACCTGGCAGCGGCAGCCCCTGGTGCAGGGCCTCGCGCAGGTCGTTGAGAAGGCGTGCCTGCTTGCCCATCTCCTGCCGCAGGCCGGTCGCCTCGAACAGGACGAACACCCCGAAGACCAGCGACAGGGAGAACAACGCAGAGCCAGGGCCCTCGGCCCTTCGGATCAGCAGCGCCAGCGTCGTGACGGTCGCCGCGTGCGAACTCGGCATGCCGCCGTTCGCGAAGAACAGCAGGGGACGCCAACGGTGCCGGGCGACCGCCTCCCAGACCACCTTACCCGCCTGGGCCAACAGGCCGCTGAGCAGGGCCACCAGGCCCGCGTTCCACTCCACGTGTTCCTCCCGGGCGCCGGCCGCTGCCTCCCGGCAACCATGCGCCGGGCGGCAGTCTACGACATCAGGCGGCCCGGGCAACGCGCAACTTGAGATTTTCCGGTGATTCTGCCATTATGGATGATTGATCCGGAGAGCGGCGGGCCGGCCCTGCGGCCGCGCCGTATCTTGTTGTGCCGTTCCCGCAAGACCCGGTCCGGGGCGGGCACCGCGCCGCCGGCGCGGGCTCCCGGTCCCCTCCACCACTGGCAAGGGGTTCGATCGATGTTCCAGTTCCTGCGTTCCCGGGCGAAGCTGTTCTACTGGGTGATCGCCCTGTCGTTTCTGGCCTTCGTATATATCGGCTTCGGCGACGCCGGCTGCGATCGCAGCGGGTCCGCGGGCGCGAATGCGGGGGTCATCGGGACCGTCAACGGCACGCCCATCACGGCACAGGAGTACGACCAGGCCGTGCGGCAACAGGTCGCGATGATGCGGCAGCAGGCCCCCGATCGCGAACTGAACGCCAACCAGTACGCGACAGCGCAGGACCGGGCCTGGGATTCGCTCGTGCAGAACGCGCTGGTCGAAGCGGCCATCCGCGAGCGCAAGATCAAGATCAGCGACCAGGAAGTCCTGGACACGCTGACCAAGAACCCGCCCGCCGAGGTGCTGGCGCAGTACCGCGACGCCAACGGCCAGGTCGACATGAACCGCTATTATGCCGACCTGCAGAACCCCGACAACGACTGGACGCAGATCGAGAACTACGTCCGCCAGGTGCTGCTGCCCCGCCAGAAGCTGAGCGACGAAGTCGCCGCCGGCGCAGTCGTCAGCGAGGAGGATGTGCGCCGTGAGTACGCACGTCAGGCCGGCCTCGCGATGGCCGAATACATCGGCGTGCCGTTCGCGGACATCACCGACGGCTACAATCCGACCGAACAGGAAATCAGCGACTGGTACGCTGCCCACCCTGACGACTACAAGCACGACGGCCTCGCCACCTGCAAGGTGGTCCGCTTCGCCAAGGCCGCCAGCAGCGCCGACGAGAAGGAAGTGCTCGACACCCTGAACGAGGTGCGTGCCAACATCGAGTCCGGCACGATCGACTTCGCCACGGCCGCCAAGCAGTACAGCGACGACACGGGCAGCGGCGCGCGCGGCGGCGACCTGGGTACCTTCGACCGCAATCGCATGGTCCCCGAGTTCACGACGGCCGCCTTTGCGCTGCCGGTGGGCAAGATCAGCGAGCCCGTGCGCACGAAGTTCGGCTTCCACCTCATCGAGGTCACCGCCCAGCAGACCGGTCCCGCCGGAATCGTCGACCAGATCTCGGCCCGTCACATCCTCATCAAGGTCGTGCCGGGCCCGCAGACGCTCGACCTGATCGCCGAGGCCGCCAACGGCTTCCGCGGTCGCGTGGATGCCGCCAGCTTCGCGTCCACAGCCGAGGCCGAGGCCCACGAACTGCTGACGCCGGCGCCTGCCATGCGCGGACGCGACATCCCCGGCCTGGCGCTGTCGCTCATGGGCACGAACTGGCTGTTCACCGCCAAGCCCGGCGCGATCAGTCCCATGTTCGAGAACGACGACTGCTACTTCGTCGTGCTCGCCGAGCGCATCGACCCGGCCGGCGTGCGGCCGCTGGACGAAGTCCGCAGCCAGATCATGCTGGCCCTGCGCAAGCAGCACAACACGGCCGTCGCCAAGCAGCGCCTGGCGCCGGCGATCGCCGCTGCCAATGCCGGCGCGGCGCTGAGCGTGGTCGCGCGCGACTTCAACCTGCAGTACGCCGTGACCGACACGTTCTCCTTCAACAGCAACGTGGCCGAGGTCGGGTACGGCACGGACTTCAACAAGAACGTGCTCGAAGGCCTCGTCGGCCGCCTGACGCCCGAGGTCGAAACCGCCCGCGGCGTGTATGCGGCGATGCCCCTGTGGATCAAGCCGATCGACGAAGCCGATTTCGCGGCCCGGAGAGCGGGGATCCAGCAGGCGTTGCTGGCCCAGGCCCAGGGCGAAGTCGTCGACAAGTGGCTGAAGGAACAGCGGGAAAAGGCCGAGATCGAGGACAAGCGCGCGGAGATGCGCGGCAACGGCTGAGAACTCGGCTCCCGATGGAAGCAGAGGGCCCGGGACGCGTGCCCGGGCCCTGCTTGTCCGCACCCGCGGCGCGGTTCCAGCGTCGTCTTGCCGAACGGATTGCGCGGTTTCCGATTCCTGAAGTCGCGCAGGTCAGCGTCCATCTTCCGCAGCTGTTCCTGCCGCAGCTCTTCGTGTTCTCCCGTGTCGAACAGGCGCGCCATCTTCTCCGCTTCCTCGCGCTTGCGCACATCGAAGGCGCGGAGATCGTCGCTGATCGCGGGGCCTTCGCCTTCCGCGAGCTGTTCGACCGCCAGGTGGTCCCGGACCTCCAGATGCGTCTCGTAGGCGCTGCTGACAAGCGCCATCGCGCCCAGTTCCTGCAGCGCCGCAGCCTGGAGCCGCACCTGGCTCTCCGCCGCGCCGAGCAGGTCAGCCAGTTCCTCGGGCGTAGGGCCGCGCCCGAGCCGGTGCGACAGCACGCGCACGCCGGCCAACAGCAGGTGCGCTTCGGATCTCGGCAGCTTGATCACGACTCATCCTCCATGGCTGCGCCCGCCATGCGGGCAAGCCGTCGCTGCAGGCGCGCCAGGCGCCCCGGTTCGTCCAGTTCGCCGGCGTGCCGCAGCGCCTGCTCGAGACGCGGCAGCCGGTGTTCGTACAGGATCGCGGCTTCGCGGTGCGCCCAGACGCCGGCGCCAGCCAAGATCTCGGTGTGGAGCAGGCGCTCCAGGTCCTCCCAGCGGCGCGCCCGCTTGAGGATGCGCACGGCATCGACGGCAAACGCCACACCTGCTGCCCGCGCCTCCCTGCCGCCGTCGGCATCCAGGGCCGCCGCCAGCCAGCGCGCGGCGGCGGCATCGTCCCGCCGCCTCTCGGCCACGCGGGCCAGCGCCCACGCCCGCCGCCAATCCTCGACCGCGGCAGGTTCCGCCGCCAGGGCGGCGCATTCGCCACACAACCGTTCGAGGATGCAGGCCATGCCGACCAGGTCGCGCCGATTGTGGCGCAGGACGCACAGCAGTTCCTCCGTGTCGCCGCCCGAGAGCCAGGCGCGCCAGACCTCGGGAATCCGGGCGCCTTCGATGTCACCCTCGCCGCGGACGAGGCCGCACACGACCGATTCGACAGTCTGCTGCCGGCAGTCCGGCAGCGAGCGCCCCCATAGCCGTCGCGCCGCCGGCAACAGGTCCCACGACAGCAGATGGGCCAGCGGGTCCGTGCGCCGGTTCATCAGGGCGCGCGTGCGCAGCAGCGGCAGGTCGAACGAGGCGCCGTTATAGGTAACGACCACGGCAAAGCCCGCGGCCCACTCCGCCAGGGCGGCAAGCAGGGCGGCCTCGCGCCCGGGCCCCGGCAGGAAAAGCTGCCGGACGACCAGTTCAGTGCCTTCCCACCACGCCACGCCGACAAGGAATGCCAATGTCCCGGTGCCCCCGGCCAGTCCCGTGGTCTCGGTGTCGACCAGCAGGACCTGCCCTCGCCCGGGGCGGCTGTCACCGTGCCGCGACAACAGGCCGGTCAGGTCGGGCAATGCATCCGGGACCGCCGGGGGCGCCTCGCGCCACTCGCGCACCCAGCACGGGCCTGCGCCGGTCGACTCCTCGCGCAGGCCCAGTTCAGCCGGGGGCGCCTCCGGCGGCGCGCCCTGCGACGTGCCCGGCACGGCACCGTCAGGGGAGTCGGCAGCATCGAGATCGACCACATCCCGCCGCGTCAACCGGTCCAGGCGGGCAAGGCGCCGGCGCAGGTCCATGCCCCTAGCCGCCCGCTGCGGCAGCTGCCGGTCCCGCCAGCAGCCAGGCGGCGCCGGCGCGGGCCGTACTTCCGGAGTCGACGGCGGCGCCCACACAGGCCGGGCAACCGTGGGCGCACGGGCAGGCTTCGAGGTGACGCCGCGCCGCTTCGCAGATCTCGTCGAACTGTTCGTAGATCCGCCGGGCGAAGCCGACGCCGCCAGGCACGGTGTCGTAGAGATACAGCGTCGGCTTGTCGGTGAACGGCGAGCGGATCATCGCCGTCGCGTGAAGGTCGGCGCTGTCGGCCATGATGAACATGGGCGCCACGCACCCCAGCAGGTGCGCCAGTCCCTTCAGGGCATCCCCGAGGTCCAGGCCCCGCGCCGAGAGCGAAGCCGCCGCCGATTCCGGCACCTCCCACCAGAAGCTGGTGGTGTGCATCTCCATCTCGGGCAGGTGCACCCGTCCGGCCCCCACGTTCTCGTGCGTGCCGAGCTTGATCTTCTTGTAGACCGTGACCTTCGAGACCAGGCCGATCTCCCCGACGGCCAGCGCACCTTCCCCGTGCGGCTTCTCCTCGTCGGCGGTCAGGGTCTTCAGCTCGCTCTTGCGCTGCGCGTCGGTGTAGTAGTCAACCTGTACCGGCTTGACGTGCGCCTCCCGACGCTCCCAGTCCAGCTTGTCGACATGGTGCTGCTGGGCGCCATGGATATAGATCGCGTCGTCGTGCAGCATCTCCTGCGCACTGAACAGGTCCATCTCGCCGATCACGAGCCCGCCCTGCTTAGAGTCGTCGATGATGACGACATTGTCGGGCGCGGCGCTGCGGAGGCTGACATCCTCCGCCGGGTACGTGTCGGCCATCCAGTGGAACCGGCCCTCGGCGCGATGCAGCACCCGCATCGAGCACAGGTAGTCGAGGATCTCCGTCACCCGGTTGCCGCCGTAGAGTTCGTCCTCGGCGAACGGCAGCTCGAACGCCGCGCACTTGAGGTGGCTCATCTGCACGACCAGGTTGTCGGGATCGAGCGTCGCGTACTCCGGGCTGCGCCCGAAGAAGAAGTCGGGATTCGTGACGATGTACTGGTCGGCAGGACTGCTCGAGGCCACCAGCACGACGGCGCTCACGTTCTGCCGCCGGCCGGCGCGCCCGGCCTGCTGCCAGGTGGCCGCCACCGTCCCGGCATACCCGGCCATGATGCAGACGTCGAGCCGCCCGATATCGATGCCCAGTTCGAGCGCGTTCGTCGAGACCACCGCCCGCACGCTGCCGTCGCGCAGTCCCTGCTCGATGGCCCGACGCTCGCCGGGCAGGTAGCCGCCGCGGTAGCCGCGCACCTCGCCGGCACGGATCCCCACCTTGCGACCAGCCTTCTCCAGGTAGGTCAGCAGCAGTTCCACGCGCATGCGACTGCGGGCGAAGACGATCATCTGCGCCCCGCACCCGAGAAAGCGCTCGGCGATGGCGCGCGTCGTCTTGATGGTCGAGGCGCGGATGCCCAGTTCGCGGTTGATGACCGGCGGGTTGTAGAAGATGAAGTGCTTCAGCCCGCGCGGCGCCCCGTTGTCGGAGACCTCCGCCATCGGCAACCCGGTCAGGCGCTCGGCCAGCTCGAGCGGATTGGCGATCGTCGCGGAGCAGCAGATGAACTGGGGATCGGCGCCGTAGAAGCGCGCCACCCGCTGCAGCCGCCGGAGCACGTTGGCGACATGGCTGCCGAACACGCCGCGGTACTGGTGCACCTCGTCGACAACGACATAGCGCAGGTTCTCGAACAGCTTCACCCACAATGTGTGATGCGGGAGGATGCCCTGGTGCAGCATGTCCGGGTTCGTGACGACGATGTGCCCGGAACTCCGGATCGCCCGGCGCGCCGTTTCCGGGGTGTCGCCGTCGAAGGTGAACGTCTTGATGTCGACACCAAGTTCGGTGACGAGGCCGTGCACCTCGTGCATCTGGTCCTGGGCCAGCGCCTTGGTCGGGAACAGGTACAGTGCGCGCGCCTGCGGGTCGCGCAGGATCGCGTCGAGCACGGGCAGGTTGTAGCAGAGGGTCTTGCCGCTGGCGGTGGGCGTCGGCACCACGAACGAGCGCCCGGCAGCCGCCAGGGCCACGGCTTCGCCCTGGTGCGTGTAGAGCTCGCTGACGCCCCGGCGCCGCAGGGCATCACCCAACCGGGGATCAAGTACATCCGGAAACGGCACCGTGCGGGCCGGACACGCCGGGATGACCTCCCAGCGGGTGACGTGGCGCAGGAATCGTTCGTCGGCCTTCAGTTGTTCCAGAAGCTGCGCGAGGTTCAAGCCGACCTCCGTATCATCAGGGCTGCGCGGGCCCCTGCGGCTTCTCGCCGCCGCTGTCCCGCGGCGTCTCGGTGGGGCGCGTGTTGCCGGCGTCGTCGAGTTCGCGACGCACCTCGCGCGATGCTTCCTGCGTCGCGCTCTTGAACTTGCGGATGGACTTGCCCATCGCCTCGGCGATCTCCGGCAGGCGCCGCGGCCCGAAGAACAGCAGCACCAGGACGAGGATCAGCAGCATTTCGGGCCAACCGATGCTGCCCATGATTGCGAGGACTGGAGTCATCACGGCCTCCCGTGTCTCAGCGGTACCACCTCAGGATCTGTGAAGCGACGAAGACGCCGATCACACTCATGAGGTTGAAATGGATCTGGAACCCGAACGTGATGTCGAGGATCACGAGGTTCCAGTGGTTGACCTCGGGGCCGAACGCAACGTAACGGACGAAGAGCTGCTCGGCCACACTGCCCTTGCTCAGGAACAGGCCGAGGACTTCGCTGACGATCGCGCCGATCAGCACGCCCAGCATCAGGGTGAGGATCACTGTCCCCAGCGACTTCCGCATCGTCGATCGTCACTCCCCGCGGCGGTCCGTCGGCACCCCTGTTGGCCCCGACCCGGCCGCGGGCGCAAGATAGCACCCGGATCCCGGGAACGGAACCGGTGATTGGCCAAGTACCAGGCCTAGGCCTGCCCTGTCGCGCCCGGAAGGCCGGCAGCCAGCCGCTCGACCACCGGCTGCAGGCGTTCCCGGACCTGGTCGAGGGTCTGCGGCATGACCCTCGTTTCCCCGATCGTGCTCATGAAATTCGTGTCGCCGGTCCAGCGCGGCAGCATGTGGACATGCAGGTGGCCCGGGATGCCCGCCCCGGCGCTGGCACCGCCGTTGTAGCCGCAATTGATGCCGTCGGGCCGGAACGCCTCCTGGAGCGCATCCTCCATGAGCTTGAGCAGGCTGGCCATGTCGACCAGTTCCTCCGGCGTGCAGTCGGCCAACCGCTGCGCGTGCCGACCCAGCACCAGCAGCAGGTGGCCGCTGTTGTACGGGTACAGGTTCAGGATCAGGTACCACCGCGGCCCCCGGTACAGGACATAGTGCTCCCGGTCGCCGCCGGTCAGGCGGTTGCAGAAGACGCAGCCTTCCTCTTTCCGTTCGCCGCTCACGTAGCCGTACCTCCAGGGCGTGCAGAGCCGTTCCATGGTCACTTGTCCCGGGTCGCCAGCAGGGTCTCGGCCACTGCCAGCTCATCCACCGTGTTGATGCCGACGACCTCACCCGGGTCATCGGTCTGCACGGCGGTCACCGGTCGGCCGCGCCCGACAAGGTACGCCACGGTGTCGGTCAGGTAGTACTCGCCCTGGTCGTTGTTCGGCTTCAGGCTGCCCAGCGCCTCGGCCAGGTCGGCGGTGCGGAAGCAGAACACGCCGCTGTTGTACTCGCCGATCGCCTTCTCGGCCGGCGTCGCATCACGCGCCTCGACGATGCGGACAACCTTGCCCGAAGCGTCCTTGACGATGCGTCCGTAGGCGCCGGCATCTTCGACGACGCACGTCAGCACTGTGGCCGCCGCGCCCGATTTCACGGTGCCTTCAATCAGGCGTTGCAGCGTCGAGACACGCAGCAGCGGCACGTCGCCGGCAAGCACGACACACCAGCCGCCTTCGCGCACCGCCGGCAGGCCCATCTGCACGGCGTGCCCGGTGCCCAGCTGCGGCTGCTGCAGCGCGAAATCGAGGCCCGGCCGCGCGCACGTCCTCTTCACCAGTTCGGCTTCGTGCCCCACCACGACCACGGTATGGCCGATGCCAGCGCCCGTCGCCGTGTCGAGTACGTGGTCCAGCAGCGGCCTGCCTGCCAGCTTGTGCAGGACCTTCGGCAGGTCGCTCTTCATCCGCGTGCCCTTGCCGGCGGCAAGAACCACGGCGTCAAGAACGACCGCGTCGATGATACGTGCTTCGCGCTCGCTACCTTCCACGTGTATCCGCTCCCTGTCAGTCGCCGGCGGGGAATTCCCCGCCCAGCAGGTTCGTTTCGACCACTCCACGGGCCCCGATTTCCAGGGCCACATTGTCGATCAGGCGGGCCGGCCCCACCTTTGCCGCAATGGCCAGGACCACGCGGCCGTCCGGCACCCGGGCGGGCGCCCCCAGTTCCGGCAGCACGCGCAGTGCCGCGTAGTCGACGCTGTCGCTCGCCGCCAGTTCGCCGGTCATCGCCGCCTCGATCGCGCCGCGTTCGCGAACTCCCTCGGCCAGGAGCGCCCGGCCTCGCGCCAGGGCGCGCGACAGGCAGGTCGCCCGCCCGCGCTGCGCAGGATCGAGGTAGCGATTGCGCGACGACATCGCCAGCCCGTCCGGCTCCCGCACCGTGGGCGCATCGACCAGGCGCACCGGCAATCGCAGGTCGTGAACCATCTGCTCGATGACCAGGCACTGCTGTGCGTCCTTGCGCCCGAAGATCGCGATATCCGGCCGGACCATCCCGAAGAGCTTGGCCACGACCGTCAGCACACCGTCGAAGTGACCGGGCCGCGACGCGCCGCAAAGCCCCTCGGCGCGGCGACCGGCGCGCACGGTGACTTCGCCCGGCGGCCCGTACATGTCGGCCACGGCCGGCGCGAATACCGCCGCCGCCGAAGTCCCCTCCAGAAGGGCCAGGTCGGAGGCCAGGTCGCGCGGATACGCGGCGAAATCCTCGCCGGGGCCGAACTGGGTCGGATTCACGAAGATGGTGACCACGACCGTGCCCAGTGCAGCGCCCTGCTCCACCAGGCTCAGGTGACCCTCGTGCAGGGCGCCCATCGTCGGCACCAGCACCAGGGGCCCCGGCCTCCGCAATGCGTCCAGGCCGGTCAGTTCGCCGGCTCCCTGCATGACGATCATGTCGCGGGCTCCCCGCCGGCCGAACGCCCGCCCGGGTAGGCCGGGCCGGTCGATTCGCTGCCGGTGGAATCCGCTGCACCCGGCGCCGCGGCGCCCGTGCCGCCGCCGTAGCTGTGTTCCGCGCCCGGGAACTGCCGTTGGCGGACATCCGCGGCGTAGGCGGCAACGGCCTCGGTGGCCAGGCGCCCGAGATCGGCATACCGGCGCACGAACTTCGGCGGCTGCCCCGGCAGCAGGCCCAGGAGGTCGTGGAAGACGAGGACCTGGCCGTCGCAGCCGGGACCGGCGCCGATGCCGATCGTCGGGATCGGCGATGCGGCCGTCACGCGCGCCGCCAGTGTCGCCGGCACGCACTCGAGCACCAGCGCGAAACAGCCGGCCTGCGCCAGGAACGCGGCGTCCTCCAGCAGCCGGGACTCGGCGTCGGCACCACGACCCTGCACGCGGTAGCCGCCGAGCCGATTGACCGACTGCGGCGTCAGGCCGAGATGGCCCATCACCGGGATCTCGGCGGCGAGCAGCGCCGCGATCATCTCGGCACGCTGCCGTCCGCCTTCGATCTTGACCGCATGCACGCCGGCCTCCTGCACCAGTCGAAGGCCTGCCCGCACGGTCTCGGCCGGCGAGACATGGAAGGTGCCGTACGGAAGGTCGGCAATGACCGGCACGCCGGGGCGCGCCCGTTGCACGGCCCGGCAATGATGCACCATGTCGTCGATGGTCACGGGCAACGTGCTCTCGTGCCCCAGCATCACCATGCCGAGGGAATCGCCCACCAGGAGTGCGTCGGCCCCGCCGGCGGCACCGATGAGCGCGCTCGAGAGGTCATAAGCCGTGACCACGACCAGTGGCTGGCCCTCGCGCTTGCGCCGGGCGAACACGTCCAGGCTCGGGGCCGGCCGCGGTTCCTGCATGATGGGCCTCTCCTGCGGCGTCGGCCTGCCGCGTCAGGCCGGACGCGAATCCGGCGCGTAGTAGCGGGCGCCGACGAATCGCTCCGCCAGCTGCTCGTAGAGCATCTCGAAGTCGCCCGGCACGTTGACGAAATCGAGGTTGTCGGTATTGACCACCAGCAGCGGCGCGTCCTTGTAGTGATGGAAAAAGTAGCTGTATGCGCTGTTGAGCGCTTCCAGATACTGCGGCTCCATGTCCTGCTCGAACGAACGGCCGCGCCAGCGGATGCGCTGTTGCAGCATCTCCGTCCGTGCCTGCAGGTAGATCACCAGGTCCGGCTTCAGCACGCGCTGCTCGAGGATGGTCGCCAACTGGCCGTAGAGGGCCAGTTCGTCATCGGCCAGGTTCAGGTTCGCGAAGATGCGGTCCTTCGCGAACAGGTAGTCCGAGACCAGCGTCGCATTGAACATGTCCTGCTGGCCCAGTCCCTGCTGCTGGCGGTATCGGCTGAGCAGGAAGAAGATCTGTGTCTGGAACGCGTAGGCCTCGCGGTCACGGTAGAACTTCGCGAGGAACGGGTTCTCTTCCACGATCTCGAGGTTCAGGCGTCCACCAAGCCGTGTCGCCAGCAGCTTGGTGAGGCTGGTCTTACCGACCCCGATCACGCCTTCGACGACGATATAGCGCCAGGGCAGCACCCCGGTCCTCCTTGTTCGCGCCCCGGGACCTGCTCCCGCAGGTCCCCCCCGTCGTGCAGCCGCACCCACGGCCCGGGTTTACGCCTTATTTTCGCACATGCCTCGGCGATTGTCTCCCCCGAATCGGGGCAAACCCGTTCGCCGGCAATTTCGGCCAGGGGCTCCAGGACAAACGCCCGGTGCCGCAGTTCCGGGTGCGGTACCTGCAACCGACCTTCGCTGACCACCGCCTCGCCGTAAAGAAGGATATCGAGATCGATCGGCCGCGGTCGCCGATGCCCGTCCGGCATCCTGCCTGCCGCCGCCTCGAGCGCCTTCAGGGCGTCGAGCAGGGCCAGGGGCGCCAGTCCGGTGCGCACGGCGACACAGGCATTCAAATAGGGATCCTGGACGTCCGGCCCCACATGCTCGGTTTCCCAGACCCGGCTGGTCGCGATGACCTCCACCGGCGGCAGCGCCGCCAGCGCCGCCACCGCTCGCCGCAGTTCGCCCAGCCGATCGCCCTGGTTGCTCCCGAGCCCGAGGAACACGAGCTCGCCGGTCGGTGCAGCGGGATTCATGCGTCGACCCGGCCCGTCGCCGCCGACTTGGCGGCCCAGCCCCGGTCGCGTTCGAGGGTGACCTGGGCGTGCCCGAAGAACCCACTGATGGGCGGCTGTGTCTTGCGCACCGTCACGCGCACCCGTTCAGCAGGGAACGCAGCAAGCAATTCCCGGCACAGGCAGCCGGCCAGGGACTCGATGAGGTGGAACGAACCACGGGTCGCAGCCGCTACCACGACGCCGTGAACCGCCGCGTAGTCGATGCCGCGCGCCAGGTCATCGCTCGCAGCGGCCGCCTCGAGATCGGCCTGCATCTCGACATCCACCACGAAACGCTGCCCGAGTTCCCGTTCGGCCGGGTGGGCGCCGTGATGGGCGTAGACGTCGATGCCCTCAAGGCGAAGGCTGTCGTTCATCGCCAACCCGCCAGCCGTCGGGCACCTTCCTCGAGGTCCGATTCCGAGGCCGTGAGGCTGAGGCGGAACCAGCCCTCGCCCCCCGAACCGAAACCGGTGCCCGGGGTGATGACGACGCCGATCTCGGCCAGGGCCCGCTGGCAGAATGCCGCCGCCTCCTCGCCGGTCGGGATGCGGCACCAGACATAGAAAGTGGCCTTCGCAGGGAAGATCTCGTAGCCCGCGGCACCCAGCGTGGCCACCAGCTTCTCGCGCCGCGCCGCGTAGGGCGCCGCGACACCGGCCAGCAGGCGCTCGAAGTCGGCGCCGAGGGCAAACGCCGCCGTGCGCTGGATGGCCGTGAAGACCCCGCTGTCCATCGTGTCCTTCACGCGACCGAGGGCTTCGATCAGCTCGGGGTGTCCCACGGCGAAGGCGATACGCCAGCCGGTCATGTTGAACATCTTCGACAGGCTGTGCAATTCGACCACGCGTTCACGCCGGGCATCGGCCGTCGCCAGCAGGCACGGCTGCGCGCGTCCGTCGAGCGACATCTCCAGGTAGGCCGCGTCATTCACCAGGGTCACGCCGCGCGAAGCGCAGAGATCGGCAGCACGTCGCCAGAACGCGGCATCGGCCGTGGCTCCGGTCGGGTTGTTCGGGTAGTTGAGGAAGAGCAGGCGCGTGCGATCGTCCATCAGCGACGCCACTTCGTCGAGGTCGGGCAGGAACCCGGACTCGGCGCGCAGGTGGAACGTGCGCGGCTGGCCACCTGCCAGGATCGTCGACTGTGCATACACCGGATAGCCGATGTCCGGCACCAGCGTGTTGTCGCCCTCTTCCACGCAGGTGATGGGCAGGTGTGCGAGCCCTTCCTTGCTGCCGATCAGCACCAGCACCTGCGTCACGGGATCCACTTCCACGCCATGCCTGCGCCGCAGCCACCCGGCGATCGCGCGCTTCAGGTCCGTGTCTCCCCGCTGGGCGGGATAGCGATGGCAGGTCGGATCGGCGATGGCCTCGGTCATGACCCGGATCAGTTCCGGCGGTGTCGGCCGGTCGGGGTCGCCGATGCCCAGGTCCACCACCGCCACGCCGGATTCGCGCGCACGGCGCTTGGCGGCGTCGAGGGCGGCAAACAGGTATGGCGGCAGCTTCTGCAGTCGTCCCACGGGAACCTCCCCGCCGTTCGGCGGCAAAAAAAACCCCGCGGGCCGCCAAGGGGCCCGCGGGGGTAATATCGCACACGAGGGGCCGTTCATCCACCCCGGTCAGCGGCCTCCGGCAGCCTTCTTGCGCTCGGCGTCGGCCACGGCCTTGAGTCCATCCATACGTTCGACCTGGCGACGCGCCGACGCGGCATAGCGCTCGCTGCCGCTCTCTGCGCACTGCGTGAACTTGGCCCGGGCGCCGTCATAGTCCTTCTGGCATTCCAGGGCCAGGCCCCACGAAAAGAGGATCGGGGCGACGGCCAGGTGGCCCTTGGCGCGGTGCTCGTCGAAGGCTGCTGCGGACCGCGTGGCCGCGTCGCTGCAACGACCGGACTCGACCATCACCTGCAGCATGGCACCCCACTCGGTGGTGTCGGTGGGCTTCAGGGCCAGGTACCGTTCGTAGGCCGTGATGCTGCCGGGGTCGTCGCCGAGCTGGTCCTTGGCGCGCGCCAGGTTCAGCCAGGCATTGGGCTGCTCCGCGTTCTTCGCCAGGATGCCCTCAAGCAACGTGGCGGCCTCTCCGTACTGCCCGGCCTTCATCTTCTGCTTGATGAGGTCGTTCGTCGTCGAGCCGCCGGCCTGGCCGCCGTACTGCTGCGACAGTTCCATGAAGTACTGGGCACGATCACCGTTGCCGGCACGCTTCTGCTGTTCGCCGGCCCGTCCTGCCACTTTCGCCATCATGACCAGGACCTTGTCGCGCACCTTTTCGCAGGAGTCCTCGTCCAGCAGGCGCTGGCAGACATCGACAGCCTGTGTCGAGAAACCGGCGGCATCGTGCATGGCCGCGAGATTGAACAGCAGGCCGCAGTCATCCGGCGCCAGCTGCTCGGCCTTCATGAACTCGGCACGTGCTTCCTTGTACAGTTTCTGCTGCGCGAATGCACGGGCCAGGTTGTTGAAGTCACCAGCCTGGACGTCCTCGCCCCGCAGTTGGATCACCTTCTGGAAAGCAGGCACCGCCAGTGCGAACTGCTGCTTGCCCATCAGCGCCGTGCCGATGCCGCGCGTTGCCTCGACATGCTCCGGGCAGACGCCCACGATGGACTGTAGGCGCGCCAGCGCCTGGTCCCAGCTCTGAGCGTCGAGGAACTCCTTGGCCGACTGGTAGGCGAGGTTGGCTTCCTGCAACTGGCCCGGCTGGCACTCGGCCAGGGCCGCGCCGCCGCCCAGAACCAGGGCCAGGGCCAGCGCCCCGGTCAACGCCCGTCCGCCTTCGAGAATCCTGCGCATCCGAACCACGTGTTTACCTCCAGCAGGGGGAGCAGTGCGGCAACGGCCTCGCGGCGCCGCCCGTGTAACAGAAACGGCCCGGTCGCGTGGCCGGGGCCACTCCTTACATAACCATCGGGCCCCGGGGCTGTCAATCCACGTCCCCGGCCCGTCAACCGGCGGCGACACCAAGCCGACCCAGCGCCCGCAGCACCCCGTCGCCGATCGCCAGTCCCTTGTCGGTGACCACGCGGGGATCGGTGGCACCACCCCGGGGATCCACATCGCCAACCTTCAGCCCGGCGTAAAGTTCCGCCTGCTCGTGGATGAGGCCCCTGAGGAGCCCGTCGAGCTGCGAGATGACCGGCAGGCCGGCAACCGTGCCGACCGTCTGCCCGGCAGCGACCAGGTCGCCGATGACGCAGCAGGGCCGCAGGTGACCGGCGGCGGGCGCGCGCAGCACCCTGGCCGTGGTGTGCCCGGCGATGACCCCGGGCACGCCGGTGTCGGGAGCGGCCCCACCGACACTGATGACGGTCCCGGGGCCCGCTGCCCGGTGGGTTTCGATCACCAGGTCGGCATCGACGCCGCAGGTGAAGCCGGGTCCGAGTCCGATCAACGGCGCCGGCGCGTGCGGGAGCGCAACCGGGGGACGCTTGGTCAGTCGCGCGTCGACCACGGCCCGCGGTGCCAGGCGCCGCAGCGCGGACGCCCCGGGGTCGACCGCGACCCCGACCACCCGCTCGCGAAAGACGAGCCCCGCCGCGCTCGCCATCTCCGCGGGGATCCCTTCGACCGTGGCGTGACCGGCGTACACCGCTTCGCAGAAGCAGACCAGCCGCCGCACAGCCAGCGGACGTGGCAACTCCGCCATGACCACGCGATAGCCCGCGCGGACGAGTACCACGGCCACGGCCGAAGCCATCTCGCCGGCGCCCTGGATCCAGATGCCCGCGGCCGGGTTCACGTGCGCCGGCTCCTCAGCCGTAGACCGAGTTCACGTCCGGCCTCGTCCTTCAGGAACGCGCGACCGCGCACCACGGCCAGTGCCTCGGCCAGGACCGCCAGTGCGATCTCGGCGGGCGTCTCGTCGCCCAGATCCAGTCCCACCGGCGCCCGCACGCGCCCCAGGGACGGTGCCGCCACCCCGCGCCGCTCCAGTTCCTTGAGCGTGACAGCCGTCTTGACGCGGCTTCCGAGCAGGCCGATGAACACGAACGGCCGGCCGAGGCCCGGTGCCGCCTTCAGCAGGGCCTCGAGGTAGTCGGCGTCCTGGGCATGGCCGCGGCTGGCGATGAGCACGGCGCCCCCCGCCGCGCCGACGAGATGGCCCGCCAAGGCCTCGGGCCCGCAGGCCACCGTGCGGACGCCGGCACTGTCCGGCAGACCTTCGAGGATGTCCGCGCGGTCATCGACCAGCAGGAAGCGGAACGGCAGGGTGCGGCCGACCTCGACCATGGCGCGCCCCACGTGGCCGCCGCCGACCAACACGAAGGGCACGGCGCGAAGCACGGGTTCCAGGAAGATCTCCATGCGACCGCCGCAGACGCCATGTCCACCGTCGAGATCGATCGCGACGAGTCGACACTCGCCACCCGCCGCCACCTCGCCGGCACAGCCCACGACATGGGCCTCCGCGGCACCGCCGCCGATGCTGCCCGTCAGCCTGCCGTCGGGATGGATGATCATCTTCGCGCCGGGCTGCCGCGGCGTCGACCGCTCGGTGCGCACGACCGTAGCCAGCACGCCGGCGCGCTGCTCATGGACCATGGCGCCCAGTTCAAGCAGAACGTCGCCTTCGCACGGCGTGCGCCAGGGATCAGGTGTCATCGTTCCGGCCTCCAGAGGCGGCGGCGCCGCCCGTTGCACCAGGTTCGTCATGATCGTGGACCACGCCGGGGTCCGCCACGGCGACCAGCACCGGGGCGGAAATGCGCCCCTCCGCCACCGCCTGCTCCATCAATGCGCGCCAGGGCCCGGTCCAGGTCCTGGCTTCCGGCGCGAGCAGGCCCAGTGTCGCCACCGGCAGGACCAGCGGATGACCGGGCGTACCGGACCAGGTCGGGCGCACGGCCCGTTCCGGCCGCGACTCCGACACGCCGGCAAGCTGCACGAGCGTTTTCGCCGAGATATCCGGCACATCGACAGGATGCGCCCAGACATGCGTGCAGGTCGGCGCCCGGGCAGTCAGGTGCTCCCACGCCAAAGCCAGTGTGAGCGCCGTGTCGCCTCCGGCCGGTCCGGCAACCACGACCACGTCCGGCACGCCCTCCAGGGCACTGCGACACCGGGCTTCAAGGTCCCCGGTGGTGATGACGATGATGCCGCCGGCGAAGCGGCCGGTGAAGCGATCGACAACGCGCCGGAGCAGGGGCTGCGGGTCGTTGCCCACGCAGGCGAGGGCTTTCGGGGAGCCGAACCGGCGGCTGGACCCGCGGCACATGATGACCGCGACATCGCACCGTGCGACGGCGTCAACGTCAGCCCCGGTCATGATCGTCGCCTGGATGAACGGCGCCGTCGTCGGCGTCCTCTTCCTCGTCCTCGTCCTCGCCCTCGATCCGGCACGCGGCCCGCAGCGAGAGGCCGCCTTCACCGCGACTGCAGAAGAGCACCAGCGGCACCCGCGGGTGCTCCATCGCACGCCCGGTAAACCCGAACAGGCCGATGCTGTCGGGCTGGTCCTCGAGTCCGGCCAGCACCAGCACCACCGGCACGCCCTCTGGCACCTGGTCGAGATAGCCGCCGGGCCCGGTGAGCAGCGTGTAGGCCTGGTCCCACTGCCAGACGTCACCGGCGGCAACGCCGACCGGATCGGTGACGTCTTCGCGCCCGAGGCGGTGCACAACCTCGCCGGCCAGGTCGCCGACGCCACCCACACCCATGACCACCAGCGCCAGCGATGTCCGCTGCGGCCAGACCGGCTCACCGGCGCGGTAGTACTTGAACGGCCGCTTCGCCGCACCGTCGACCTCGACAACGACGAGGCGTCCGGGCAGTTCGCTGTCGAGGGCATCGACGTCCGCCGCGGCAATGCCTTCCCACTTGCCGTCTGCGCGCACGCCTCCGTGGCGGTAGACGACCGGTGCCGTTCTTGCCGCTGCCGCCGTCGCCGCCGAATCGACCGCCAGGACATCGGCGAGCTGTTCGGTACGCGTTGTCGTCGTCGCCACGACAGGCAGGCCCTCCGCGGCCCACAGGCGGGCAATCTCCATCAGCAGGGATGTCTTGCCGCCGGATCCGCAGAGGGCAACGACATGTCCAGCTTCGCGTGGCAGGAACACGTGCCAGGGGTCGAGGAACGAATACCGCATCAGGACGCCCCGCCGTTCGTGTCGGCCGCCAACCGGCGGTACCACGCCAGGAGGCGACCGATCATCGCCTCCCGCGTGAAATGCTCGTCGAAACGGGCGCGGCCGGCTTCACCGAGTCTGTCAGCAAGATCGCCGGCGGCGCAGATGTCGGCAATCGCACCGGCCAGCGCGTCGATGTCCCCCGGCGCCACCTGCAGGCAGGTGCGCCCCGGCAGCCCCACTTCGCGCACACCGGTCGGCAGGTCGCTGCAGATCACGGCCACGCCCGCCGCCATCGCTTCGAGCTGGACGAGGCCGAACGCCTCGCTGCGGTCGATGCTCGGCAGGACGAGAGCGCGGGCGCCCGCCAGTTGCTGGGCGATTCGCGAGCCGTCCATCTCGCCGAGGAAGCGCACGCGACCGTCGAGCCCGAGGCGGCCCGCCAGTCCACGCAGTTCCGCTTCCAGCGGGCCCTCGCCGACAATGTCGAGACGCGCCCCGGGCACACGCGCCAGCGCTTCCAGGAGCACGGCGACGCCCTTGTAGCCCACCAGTCGCCCGACGAAGAGCAGCGGGCCGTCCCGCCGCGCGGCCACATCGCGCCACGGCAACGCCTCGATGCCGAACGGCACCACCGAGATCTTGTCGCGCCACGCCGCCAGTACCGGTGAACCGTCACGCAGGGCTGCCGACGAGACGCAGATGCCGTCCGCCTCGCGCAGGCAGGCCGTCACCACCGGCGCCACGAGCCGCGCCCCCAGGCGCTGTCGCGTGATGTCGGCGTGGTACCAGACGGCCAGCGGCACTTTCGCGACCGACGGGTCGCGCCGCAGGGCCAGGCACGTTGCCGCCGCCAGCGGGTTCGGCAGGTGTACGTGCAGGATGTCCGGCCTCCGGCGCGCCAGCTCGCGTCGCAGGTCGCCGGCGAGGGAAGGGTTGATCGGTTGTGAATTGACCAGCCCCAGCCGCGCCACCCGCAGCAGGCGGCCTTCCCTTCCCGAGCCCGGTCCACGGACGGTCTCAACCAGGCTGCGCGGCCCCTCGGCCGAGACCACGAGCGTGACGTCGCAGCCCTCGTCAAGCAGGCCCTCGGCCATCGCCTGCAGGATGGTCTCCATGCCGCCGCGGTACGGCGCGTAGTACTTGCCCAGGTGGAGGATGTGCATCCGCGCAGTGTAGCCCGTGCCGGCGCCGGCGTCAAAGCTCTGACCGCCGTCGGCAGGCAGGCGAAAGCCCCTCCCGGCCATTGCCGGAAGGGGCTCGCTTCTCCCGTCACGCGGGGTGACGGGACTTCACGCGGGAAGGAGGACGACTACATCATCCCGTCCATGCCGCCCATGCCGCCCATGCCGCCGGGCATGCCGCCGCCCTTGTCCTTCTCGGGCTCGTCGGTGACGCAGGCCTCGGTCGTCAGCAGCATGGCCGCGATCGAAGCGGCGTTCTGCAACGCGCTGCGGGTCACCTTCGCCGGGTCGATGATACCGGCCTCCATGAGGTCCTCGTATTCCATCGTCGCGGCGTTGAAGCCCACGTTCGGCTTCTTCTCGTCGCGCAGGCGCGCGACGACCAGCGAACCCTCGATGCCCGCGTTGGTCGCGATCATCCGCAGGGGCTCCTCGACCGCGCGCATCACGATGTCGCGGCCGACGGCCATCTCGCCGGTCAGCTCGAGGGCGGCAATCGCCTTCGCGGTCTTCAGCAGCGCCACGCCGCCGCCGCAGACGATGCCCTCTTCCACCGCGGCGCGGGTCGCGCTCAGCGCGTCCTCCACCCGGTGCTTCTTCTCCTTCATCTCGACCTCGGTCGTGGCGCCGACGCGGATGACCGCGACGCCGCCGGCCAGCTTGGCCAGGCGCTCCTGCAGCTTCTCCCGGTCGTAGTCGCTGGTCGTGTCCTCGATCTGGGCGCGGATCTGGGCGATCCGGGCCTTGACGTCGGCAGCCTTGCCCTTGCCGCCCACGATCGTCGTGTTGTCCTTGTCACAGGTGATCTTCGAGCACTGGCCCAGGTCGGCCGTCGTCGTGTTCTCCAGCTTCAGGCCGGCATCCTCGGACATGAGGCGGCCGCCGGTCAGCACGGCGATGTCCTCGAGCATGGCCTTGCGGCGGTCGCCGAAGCCGGGCGCCTTCACGGCCGCGATCTGCAGCGTGCCGCGCAGCTTGTTGACCACCAGCGTGGCCAGGGCCTCGCCCTCGACCTCTTCGCAGATGATCAGCATCGGGCGGCCGATCTGCGCGACCTTCTCCAGGACCGGCAGCATGTCCTTCATGTTGCTGATCTTCTTGTCGTAGATGAGCACGAACGGGTTGTCCAGCTCGACGCGCATCTGGTCGGCATTGGTGATGAAGTACGGGCTCTGGTAGCCGCGGTCGAACTGCATGCCCTCGACCACGTCCAGCTCCATCTCGGTGCCCTTGGCCTCTTCCACCGTGATGACGCCGTCCTTGCCGACCTTCTCCATCGCCTCGGCGATCATGGCGCCGATCGCCTTGTCGTTGTTCGCGCTGATGGCGGCGACATTGGCGATCGTGGCGCTGTCCTTCACCGGCTTGGCCTGCTTGAGCAGCGCCTCGACGGCGGCGGCGGTGGCGGCCTCGATGCCCTTCTTGACGTACATCGGGTTGGCGCCGGCGGCCAGGTTGCGCAGGCCCTCGTGGATCATCGACTGGGCCAGGATCGTCGCCGTCGTGGTGCCGTCGCCGGCCACGTCGTTGGTCTTGCTGGCGACTTCCTTGACCATCTGGGCGCCCATGTTCTCGAACGGGTCCTTCAGTTCGATCTCGCGGGCGATGGTCACGCCGTCGTTGGTGACGATGGGCGCGCCGAACTTCTTGTCGAGGATGACATTCCGGCCGCGGGGCCCGAGCGTGATCTTGACGGTGTTGGCCAGCGCATCGACGCCGCGCTTGAGCGCATCGCGGGCACTGTCGCTGTGATGAATCAACTTGGCCATGTTTGCCTCTCCTTGATCAGGGACCGGTCGGCGGCTTGTCCGCCCCGGAGTGTGGTTACCGGTGGGTCACTAGCCGAGGATGGCCAGGACGTCGCTCTCGCGCAGGATCAGGTAGTCGACGCCGTCGACGTTGACTTCGGTGCCGGAGTACTTCCCGTACAGCACGGTGTCGCCCTTCTTGACTTCGGGCGTCACGCGCTCGCCGCTGTCGCTGATCTGGCCGGGGCCGACCGCGACGATCGTGCCCTGCATGGGCTTTTCCTTGGCGGTGTCCGGAATGATGATGCCGCCCTTCATCGTTTCCTTCTCGGCCGGCTTGACGATGACACGGTCGGCCAGCGGCTTGATGTTCATGGCCATGCTTGGTTCCTCCCTGCGATGGTCTGCTCGGGTCGAAACCGCCGGAACTCTGATTGGCAGTCTCGCACTTCGAGTGCTAATTGCCCGCAATATACCGACGAGGGGGAAAGCAGCAAGGGCTTTCGGGGTGATTGCAGCGGAAAAATGCATTAGTGCGGCAGATCTGCCAAAATGACATGTCGATCACCGACAGACTGGCAGGCCCGTCCAGGCGCCGACAATCGAAATCGGCATAACTATTTGTCGTATTTAGCGTTCATGTCCTTGAGACGCTGCATCACCGCGTTCAGGTCCACGGACGTGCCGGCCGGCGCGGCGCCGGATTCGGGAGCCCTGCCCTGCGGCGCAGCGGGCGGAAGCGGCGCCGTCGCCACGGGGGGTGTCGCCGGGCGCGCCGGGGCGGGCTGGGCCGCCTTGCCGGCGCCGGCTTCGACCTTCTGGTACCAGGTGGCCCGGGCGCGCCGCACCATGGCGTAGCCCGGCACGTTCTCCGGCAGGCTCTCGCTCGAGCCCAGGAAGAGGACCCCGCTCTTGTCGAGGGCGCCGTGGACCTTGCGCAGGACCTCGCGCTTGAAGTCGTCCTGGAAGTAGATGAGGACATAGCGCGTGAGGATGATATCGAACGAGCCCATCATGACGAACGAGTCGCGCAGGTTGAACTTGCGGAACACGACACGGTCGCGGATCTCGCGCCGGACTTCGTGGCGGCCGTCGGCGCCAGGCGTGAAATAGCGCTCGAGGTAGCTGTCGGGAAGGCCGCGCTGGATGGCCATGCCGCCATAGTTGCCCGCCCGGGCGGTGGCCAGCGAGGAATCGGAAAGGTCCGTGGCCAGGATATCGAGGTTTTCGGGGCGCAACGACGGGAAGCGGCGCGAAGCCTCGTGGTACAGCATCGACAGCGAATATGGCTCCTGGCCGGTCGAACAGGCGGCTGACCAGATGCGGACCTTCTGGCGCTTGCCGGCCGCGATCTCCCCCGCCCAGGCCGGCAGGAGGTGGTCGCGGAAGGCGTCGAAGGGGGCGACGTCGCGGAACCAGAGCGTCTCGTTGGTGGTCATGGCGTCGATCACCAGGTCGCGCAGGCCGCGCGGCAGGTTGGCCTGCAGGGCCATCGACAGCGCACCGTAGTCGGGCAGCCCGTGCGCCTTCATGATCTCGGACAGCCGGGTCTCGACCAGGTAGGCCTTGTCGTCGGTCAGGCTGATCGAGGTTTCCCGCTGCAGGAATTCGCGAATGCGGTCGAATTCCCGTGTCGTGATCGCCGTGGCCATGGTGTCTCCCCGTCACAGTTCCCAGCGACGGCGCCCACGCCGTCCCTCCCGCACTCCAGCCTCAGACCTTCGATGCGCGGCCGCAGCCGGCCAATGTCGTCAAGCGGCTCGCCAGGTCGTCGAGCGCCACCGTTTCGTCGCTGAGGCCGGCGACGTCCACCGCCCGCGGCATCCCGTACACGACGCAGGAGCCCTCGCTCTGCGTCACGCACCAGCCGCCGGCCGCTTTCACGAGCCGCACGCCGGCCAATCCGTCCTCGCCCATGCCGGTCATGACGGCCGTCAGCACGCGCTGCGTGCCGTTGATGCGGGCCAGCGAACGCAGCATCACGTCGGCGGCGGGACGCACGCTCTGTTCCGGCGCGTCGTCGTTCAACCGGACGACAGCCTGCGCGCCTTCCCGGACCACCGCGAGGTGACGCCCGCCCGGCGCGATGTACACCTTACCGGCCACCAGGACGTCACCTTCGGCCGCTTCGACGACCGTCAGCGCCGACTTCGCGTCGAGGCTGCGGGCCAGCGAGAGCGTGAACACCGGCGGCATGTGCTGAACCACCACGACCGGCACCGGGTACCCGGCGGGCAGGCGGGGAATCACCCGCGACAGGGCTTCGGGGCCGCCCGTCGAGACCGCGATTGCCGTGACCCAGAATCCGGCGGCGTGCGGACGCGTGCTGCGCGCCGCCCGCACCTCCACTCCCGGCGGCGGCGGTGCTGCCGGTCGCAGCGCCGGCCTGCCGGCGGCCACCGCCACGCCGAGCTGCGAACGCACCGTGTTCACGACCGGCTCCAGCTCGGCCTTCAGCATTGCCACCGATTGCTGGAAGCCGCTGCCGGACGGCTTGCGCACGAATTGCTGCGCACCCCGGGACAACGCCGTGATCGTCAGGTCGGCACCCTCGATGGTCAGGCCGCTCACCACCACCACTCGCAAGCGGGGCCAGCGCGCCTTCATCCGGTCCAGAACAGTCAGCCCGTCCATGTCCGGCAGGTGCAGGTCGAGGAACACCACGTCGGGGGTCTGGCGCGCTGCCGCAGCCAGGCCGTCGGCGCCGTTCCCGGCCAGGTCGACAGCCTCGACACCCGGCAGGCTTCGCAGGACCTCGGCCATGATCTTCTGGAAGACCAGGCTGTCCTCGATCACCAGCGCCCGCAGTCCCATATTCCAGTCGTCCTTTCCTTGCGCCGGCGGCGCGCCTACAGCGTGAACCGCGAAACCAGCTCGTCCATCCGCTCGGACAGGTTAGAAAGCTCGGCGGCATTCCGGCGCGTCGCCTGGATGCCCTTGTCCGTCTCGTGCACGCCCTCGCGCACGGCCTGGATCGTCCGCGAGATCTCCTGGGTGCCCTTGGCACCCTCGTTGACCCGGCGCGAGATCTCCTGCGCCGCCTGGTTGGCCACGCCACCGCTCTTGGCGATCTCGTTCAGGGTGGCCGACTGCTCCTCCACGGCGCCGGCGATCGAGGTCGAGATCTCGTTGACCTCGCCGATAACCTTGCTGATGCTCTCGACGGCCGACACGGCGGCGGTCGTGCGCTGCCGCATGTCGTCGATCTCGCGGTTGATCTCCTCGGTGGCCTGCGTGGTCTGCCGGGCGAGTTCCTTGACCTCGTTGGCAACCACGGCAAAGCCCTTGCCGGCATCGCCGGCGCTGGCGGCCTCGATGGTCGCGTTCAGCGCCAGCAGGTTGGTCTGGTCGGCGATGTCGGAGATGACCTCGAGCACCCGACCGATCTTCTCGCTGGCCGCCTTCAGCTGCCCCATGATCTCGACCGTGGACTTGCTCTGGCGGTTCGCGTTGTCGGCGATGTCCGCGCTGCGCACGCTGTTCTTGGCCACTTCGGTGATGGAGGCCGTCATTTCCTCGATGCTGGCGGCCACCGTGTTGAGCATGTTCGACATGTCCTCGGCGCTGCTGGCGATGCCGGCGATGCTCGAAGAGAGCTCCTCACCCGCGGAACTGACGGTGTTGGCCACGTCGGTCATCGACTCCGAGTCGGAGGCCAGCTTGTCGCTCTGCGAACCGAGACTGCCGCTCGACTCCTTCAATGTCTGGCTGCCGGACCTCATATCCGAGATCAGCGTGCGCAGGCTGTCGGCCATCGCGTTGAGCGAACGGCTGAGCCGGCCGATCTCGTCCTGGCGATCGGCGTGCGCCACCCGCGTACCGAGATCACCGGCCGCCAGCCCGTCGGCGAACTTGACGCTCTCCTGCAGCGGCCGGATCAGGATGCGCTGCAGCGTCCACTGCAACAGCAGCGCCAGCGCCGCCAGCCCCACAACCACGAAGACCACCATGCGGGCCACGCCGGCCCGGAACGCCGCGTCGGCGGCGTCCAGGGACTGCAGGACCTCAAAGGCGCCGTGGACTTCGCCCACCTTCCAGCCTTCCATGCGGGCACCCGTGATATCCGTACCGTCGTTCGTGCCCCAGACCATTCGGCTGGTCGCCGGGTCGCCGTGGCAAAGCAGGCAGTTCTCCGTCAAGACGATCGGGCGGAAGTAGCGCAGCTTGTTCGTCTCGTGGTCGATCTCCCAGTACTCCGACTGGCGCTCCTTCTCCAGGAACCGCAGGGCGCGCGCCTCCGTCGCATCGGGCTCGTTCTCCGGATTCCGCGGCGAGAACTTGGGCACCTTGAACTGGTAATCGCCTTCTTCCGCATGGGCCATGGCCGTCCGCCAGCCGGCGACGATGGGCACGGCATTGATGGCACGATCCGCCTGGCCTTCATCATGCCAGCGACGGAGCATGGCGGCGTCGAATGCCCCGCTCTTCCAGCTCTGCTCCATGTAGTCACGCGCACCTTCAGCGCCGTAGACCACCGCGCGCGCCTTGTCCACGTACTGCTCGTTGACGGCACGGCGCTCGTCTCGCGCCCAGGTGATGGTCAACACCGTGAACAGCGCCGTCGGCAGCAGCACGCTGGCCAGCGTCACTTTCGCGCGGATCGACAACTTGGACAGGAACATGACGAATCCTTTCCCGATCGGAAACCCGGCATGTCGGGCCGATTGGTCGGCCTCAGGTTCAGCTTCTCGCGGCCAGGCCCCTGTGGCCCAGCCCCTCTTCGAGCAGTCGCTTCAGTCCCAGGACCAGCAGGAGCCGGTCCTCGAGTCGCACGACCCCGCGCAGGTGGTCGGAGTCGATGCCGTTGGCATTGGCCGGCGGCGGATCCACGCCCTGTTCGCCCGGCCGGATCACGTCGCTGATGGCGTCGACCAGCAGGCCGACGGCTTCACCGACCGGTTCCTCGTCGACGAGTCCAGCCGCCAGCAGGTGCGCCGTCTCTTCGGGCGACTTCAGTATCAGGCAACGGGAGTCGGGGCCGATCTCGCGCAGCGGCAGGCCGAGCGCCGGGCCGAGGTCGAGCACCGTGATGATCTGGCCGCGCAGATTGAGCAGGCCACGCACGGCCGCGGGCGCCTTGGCGACCGGCGTGAAGTCGACATTCCGGATGATCTCGCGCACGAGCAGGATGTCGATCCCCAGCAGGTGGCGGTCCATCACGAACGACACATAGTGCGGCTCACGCATGGGAATGCACCTCTTCCAGTACCTGGCGGATCGTCGCCGCCAACCGGTCCTTGTCCAGCTTCACTTCATAGGCCGTGATGCCGGCTGCCAGTCCGGCCTCGCGATTCTCGTTCGATCCCAGCGAGGTCAGGGCCACGATCGGGAGTCCCGCGTGCCGGGACGAGGCGCGGATATGACGCGTCAGTTCCAGACCGTCCATGAGCGGCATCTCGATGTCGGTCACCACCATGTCGAAGGCATCCGGCGTCTCGTTCAGCAGTCGCCACGCCTCGCGGCCGTCCTTCACGGCGGTGACCGTGGCCCCGAGCGCCTCGATGTACTTCTTCTCGACCGCCCGGAAGAACGAGGTGTCCTCCGCGAGGAGGATCCGCGCCTTGTCGACCGTTGCCGCCCGGCGTTCGTCGGCCTTGTAGATGTCGGGCTCGGCGGCCTCGAACAGGCCGTAGATGTCCAGGAAGACCGTAAGGTTGCCGTCAATCATGCCCGAGCCCAGGATGCCGGTGCCGCGAACATTGTCGCGGTCGACCTCCACACGGGCGGAGACGACGTCGTCACACTCCCAGGCGATGATCCCGAGCGGGTGCTTGACCAGCTTGGGTATGATGACATAGACCTCGCGCGGCTCCTCGGCAGGCCCGGGCACCGGCAGGAAGTCATGCAGGCGCAGGAGCCGCAGCGATCCTTCCTGGAACCGCAGGTACTCCTTGCCGCCGACCCGCTGGATGTCCTCGAGTGCGACCTTCTCGATACGTGAGATCAGGGCCAGGTTCAGCGCGAAGCGCTCACCCTCGGGCGCGTTGCGGAACAGCAGCAGGGTCTGGCTCTCGGTGCGATCCAGGTAGCTGTCGGTGTGTTCGTCCGCCTGGGCCGCCTTGGCCAGGTCGGTGAATCGCAGCCCGGCGACGTCGGCAATGCCGAGAACGTCGAGGATCATCGCCACCGAACCGTCGCCCATGATGGTCGCCCCCGCATAGCAACGGGAGTCCTTCAGGGAGCCCGGCAGCTGCTTGACGACGATCTCCTCGCTGTCCAGCACCTCGTCGACAATGAGCCCGTACCGGTTCTCGCCCATCTTGAGCACCGCCACATAGGTGGCCGCGCGTTCGGTCGCACCGACTTTGGGATCGATCCCAAGCAGGGTGGACAGCCGCACCAGCGGCAACAGGTGCCCCCGCAGCCGCATGACCTCGGCGCCCTGCACGTGCTCGATCTTCTGGTCGTCGCGACCACGCCGCAGGCGCACGAGCTCGTCCAGGCTTACCTGCGGCACCGCAAAGCGGCGTCCACACGCGCGCACGAGCAGCGAGGGGATGATGGCCAGGGTCAACGGCAGCTTCAGGCGTGTGCGCGTGCCGATGCCGACCTGGCTGTCGATCTCGATGCTGCCGCCGAGGCTCTCGATGTTCGTGCGGACGACATCCATGCCGACGCCGCGGCCCGAGATGTCGCTGACCTTCTCGGCGGTCGAGAACCCTGGTGCGAAGACAAGCAGCACCGCCTCGCGATCGTCCAGACGCGCCGCCTGCTCCGCCGTGATGATCCCCTTTTCCACCGCCTTGGCCCTGATCCGCTGCGGATCGATCCTGCGCCCGTCGTCCTGATCTCGATGTTGACTTGCCCGCCCGTGTGGAACGCCTGACATCCAGGCGCCTCGCGGCTTGCCGGCTCCCTCCCGCGCCAGGGGCGCCTCGAAGCCGTGGTCGAGCGAGTTGCGGATCAGGTGGTTCAGCGGGTCCGAAAGAGCCTCGACGATGGACTTGTCCAGCTCCACCTCGTTGCCCGTGACGACCAGGTCGATCTCCTTGCCGGTCTGCTTGGCCAGCTGGCGCACCTGGCGCGGGAGCTTGCCGAAGAGCGCCTCGATCGACTGCATGCGCGTGCGCATGATGTTTTCCTGCAGATTGGTCGTTACCGCGTCAAGGTTGACCATCGTCGCGTTCATGCCGGGCAGTTCGCTGAGGCGGCCAGGCAGCGCCTGGGTGATGCGGTTGCCCAGGTCACCCAGCGCACGGTCCACCTGTTCGCAGCGCATTCGCGCGTCCTCTTCGCCCGCACCCTCGCGCCGTTCCTTCACGATATCGAGAAGGACCAGACGGGCATCGTCGAGCGCCTTGTGCGTCGCGGTGAAGATCGCCTCGCCGGCTGCCGTCTCGCTGAACTTGCGGTCCAGTGCCTGCAGCAGCTGGTTGCGCGCGAGCACCAGTTCGCCCGCCAGGTTCATCAGCCGGTTGAGCAGGTCGACCTTCACGCGCAGCACGTCCGGCGCACTGTTGCGCTGCGCGGACGGTCCCGCGGTGCCGGCGGCGCCGGTTTCGGCGGCTTCCGGTCCGTCGTCGCCCTTTCGCGGTGCAACGACAACCGCCTCGATCGCCTCGCTGAGCGGCTGCATAGTCTCCGTGCCGGGATCATCCATGTCGATTTCACGTGCGGCGGGCACCCGCGTGTTGAGCGGGATGTAGCCGTGGCGCCCCTGTTCGGCGACGGGCGCGGGCGCGTCGGGTGCCGACGCCGCCGGCATGGTCGCGGCGACTGCGACACCCGCCTCGTCGGCGGCCAGGAACGGTTCGAGGCGCCGGTAGATGTCGGTGGCGTCCACTTCCCCGGAACGCGAGACATCGGAGAGCATCTCCCGGACCCGGTCGGTGCCGTCCAGGAGCACGTCCACCATGACCTGAGTCACTTCGAGGCGACGCGAGCGCACCTTCATGAGGACGCTCTCCATGGCGTGCGCCAGGTTCTGCACTGCCGTGATGCCGAGGAAGCCGCACCCACCCTTGATGCTGTGGATGCCGCGGAAGATGCGGTTGACCAGCTCCAGTGCCTCTTCCGGCGAGGCCCCCTTCTCGAGCGCCAGCAGATCGGGCTCCAGGGTGCTGAGGTGGTCCTGCGACTCGACAACGAGTTCCGCCAACAGTTCACGATCGTCCAGATCCATGGGAACCAGGCCTTTCGCGGATAGCCGCCGGGACAGGGCGCTCGCATGCGCCCGCCCTTCAAAGAGGCTGACCGCCCGTTTATCGGGTGGGTGCGTAAAGGCTTAACGGGAAACAATCGGGAATTATCAGATCAGTCCGGCCAGGACCGCGGCACCGCGCAGAGTCCAGTCGGTGTCGACAAAGCGCCCGGGGGCAGCCAGGAACCTGCTGAGTCCCCCGGTGACAACGACTTCCCGGGATCCATGGGCGGACTGCAAGCCCGTGATCAGGTTCTCGACCCCGCCGATTCCGGCGTGAAAGGCCCCGGCGGCCATGGCCGAAGCCGTGTCGGTCCCGGCCACGAGGGGCACCTCGGTGAACGGAACCTGGCGCAAGCGGGCCGCCCGCGCGCCGATCTGCTGCAGGGCGAACGCCATGCCCGGCGCGATCACCCCGCCCTCGAAAACGCCTCCACTCAGGACATCGACCGTTGTGGCCGTGCCGACGTCGACAATGAGGGCGTCGGTGAGCCCGGCAGCCACCGCCGCCGCCACATTGCTCAAACGGTCGGCACCCGTGGCCCCCGGTTCGGCAAGACGGTGCCGGTACGGCAGCTTTGCCGTGTGGTCCAGTTTGACCAGGTCCGGGACGCCGATCGACAAGAGCTCGTCGACCCGCGGCACAACCGAGACCAGGAACACAGGGAGATCCGCGGTTGCAGCCAGGATCGCCAGCGATGCCGCCAGGAAGGATTCGCCTTCAGGCTCGTTGCCGGGCGTCGCCAGTTCCCCGAGGCGGCGCAATCGGGGCGCTGGCCGCCAGCCCCCGGCCTCGCGGCGCGGGCAGTTGTCCGCGGCCGTCCAGGCGGCGAAAGCCACACGGGTATTCCCGGCGTCAACGATCACCGCCTGCATCGGCGCTTCTTCCCGGGGCTCATCGGCGGCAGGCAGGAGGTACATCGCCCACTCGCACGGCATCGACACGCTTTGAACCGTCATCCAGCTGGGTTTCCACGAGCAACGCACTCGGTCATCGATCCTGATCGCGCGACCCCGGATCTCGCCTTG